>JAIXRE010000037.1 GCA_027485375.1 Rickettsiaceae bacterium
CAAAGTACCTACGGTCATTTTTAACGAACTAAAATTTTGAAAAATCTGTTTTTTAGATAAGGCTTCTAGAAAGCTTTGTATAGTTGGACTTAACCGCGCAGAAAATTTATCAGCTGAGGTGTAATAAGCATCTTTATACCAGCTATCTTGTAGTAATTGATGGTTTATATCTTGATCAGAATTGCTAGATAATATCTTTAATACTCGGTTATATACATTATCCACGGCTTTATGAGCAAATTGTCTCAAGATCAAAAGAGACCTAAGATCGCTAAAATTTAGCCTCCCTAAACTTAAGTTTTTGATAACGCCCCATGTCGATAAATCGATTACTTGGTCATTTTTAACAAAACCCACGTAGCCGCTACCTTTTAAAACTATATCTTTCTCTAAATCAAACTCTTTAAGTAGTTTTTTTAAACTCAAATAATATTTATGAAAATAGCCAGCACCAAGCTCGATAGGTATGTGGTGGTCTTTAATACGGTACGAAAAAATGCGCCCTCCAGGGCGATTGGATGATTCAAACATAGTTACATCAAGCTTGTCTTTACTTTGCGTGAGCAGACTATGTAAGCATGATAATCCAGCAATACCTGCGCCAATAATTGCTATTTTCATATTTTTAACCAATTACGTAAAATAATAATAAGCTACAGCTGTAGTAAGCCCCATAACAATGCCGTATAAGGAACTAATGAAAAGGCAATTTTTGTAACTATTATAGCGCTCTATTAGGGATATAAAAATTCCTAGCGGCAAAAACATTAGTATATATCTAACCATGACGAAGTAAGGTAAGCCATACTCGATATGTGGCATATTCGGATAATTCCACCAATTAGCTACTATACCCTTTTGCTCGGCTAAGCAACAAGCGGTGGTAAAAATCAAGGTGCTAGTTATAGTAGTTTTAAATATAGAATTGTTATTACGCAGAAAAACTACACTTAAAAATACGGGATACCCAAGAACATTAAGCCATGCTGCAAAGCCGTAAGTGGTAATAAACAAAAGGAATAGTGGTAGATTTTCAATAGGGAAATTGTAAGTAAGAGAGTTTGATAGCAATAAGACTAGATCCGCAAGTAAGCCAAATATCGTTGCAACGATAATAAATAGCAAGTAGCGCAGTTTTGTTTCTTTTTCAAGTTCTATGTAAAAAAACATTGGCACCACTGTAATAAGCAAGGTTGCCAGCCCACTTAAAATATAATGAAAGCCAAAATAAACACCTAAGTACATCAAAGCAACAGAAGTGGCGCTTAGACTAAGGATTATTAATATCGTCTTGTTCAAAAAAATATTCATTTTTGTATTATACCCGAATGTAAAATGTTGTTAGGATCGCATTTCTTTTTAAGAGCTAAAAGCTTATTGTAGTCTTCTTTCCATATTTGTTTACCTAATGCTTCATTTAAATCAACTGCTCCGTAACAATATGGACGACCGCCAAGCTCAACGCATTTTTCCATTAACCTATTTAATATCCATTTGATTTTTTTAGGCGCCTCTAGATCGTTTTTGGGAGTTGTGTAATACATTCCTAAAGAAAATACATCAGTCTCTTTGGGTAATAAATGCATTGGAAGTTCTGGGCTGAAAGATGGTCTTCTAATTTTCGCTATATAAATTTGCAAATAGTTATCTTTGAATAAAGGTTTTGCATATTCTATAAGTTTTTTATAATTTTCAAGTGTAAGACCAAAATCTACCCATAATTTTCTTTTATTATATAATATATACTTTAGCCATACTTCGATAACGTCGCAGTTATTAAAAACCTTATCCATTTCTAACCTAAAATGGAAATTCTCGTTTGGTAATAAATTTTCTGTAAAATATGCTGGTAATTCAGCTTTGCCGTCTTTTTGCGATAAATTATCAACCTCAGCTTGTGATATCTCTCTATCATTAATCTTCACTGGTAGTGTTCCATAATAATAGCAAGTCTTTCTAACATCCTGAGATTGTATTTTTTGCTGTAGAAGATTGTGGTACAAAATAGAATCGTAAGTATATCCATATTCAATATAAACATATTTTTTACTATTCAAAATACGGTCATAATATATCATATTTGCTAGATAAGTTAGACCTCTGGTGAATATATTCTGCTTTTTCAGACTATCCAATACTGGTACATATTTAGTTATTCCCATATGCGCCCAGCTTGGCGGGTTATCGCCATCTGTCAAAACCACAAACTGATTTAGCATATCGTCAAAATCCTTATCGTCGTTATATTCAACGTATTTTGTATGATATGTTGTAAATCTCTCATTAGGGCAAGTTCTCATTACCACGGACTCGATAACTCCGAGCGTTGATAATCCGCCAAGGCTAAATTGAAACAACTCAGAATTTTCTTCCGGCGAACACCATAAAGCCTCACCGCTTGGCAATATAAGTTTTAGCCGCACAACATGATCAAGTTGCCCTCCATGGTGCAGTGACATATTATTATAGCCGCCGCCAACACTTAGCGTTCCACCAACAGAAGTGTATAGGTAATCTGTTAATACTGGAAAAGTAAGCCCATGTTTATTTAAAAATTTAACTAAATTATACCAAGTGATTCTTGTAGGAGTTTGTACTAAATTCCCCTCAAGTAACTTAAGCTCTCCGCTTGGCTCTCTGGTATAATTTACCAGTATAATGCCACGACCTAAGGTCTGACCATTACACGAATGTCCAGCGCCTCTTGTGGTAACTGGTATTTTATGCTCATTTGCAATAGCTAGAGTATTTGAAATATCTTCAGCGCATTCTACATGCACAATTACATCAGCTTCTCCAGTTGCGCATTTACCAAAATCTCTGTTGTAATAAGGATCTTTTGCGATGGATACTTTTTTAACTTTTTGCTTTAGTAGCTCATAAACCTCGTTAATGGTCTTTGTCTCTAAAGCTACGGGAGCTTTGTGCGCCATAAGAAATTACAATCTAATATGTTAAATATAAACATTTCAAACCTAACTTAAATGTTAGCACATAGATTTCCTTAATAAAAGGTATATTAATTAACATATCGTTTATTAAATTAGGTTGTGGCAATAAGGCAAATCAGCTAATATATAGATATTATTCTTAAAAAAGATGTATTTTTTAATTTTTAATTAATTTACCTTGCAATCGTAAAATAAAACAATTTATACTAGTAATAGTTAGATAAAATAAAGCCAAATATGCAAACTCTTTTAAAACCCTATCAAACTAGAGTAACTAGCGCGCTGGGCAATCTTCTGCCTCTAGAAAATGAGCGACCGACAAAGCTAAACCAGGCCATAAGATATATGGTATTAAACGATAGTAGCAAAAGGGTAAGGGCTGCTTTGGTTTACATGGTTGGCGATGAACTATCAGCAGACTCAAAATTGCTAGATATTGCAGCTGCTAGCATTGAGATGCTCCATATTTTTTCATTAATACACGATGATTTACCAGCTATTGATAATTCAGACCTAAGGCATCATAGACCTTCATGTCACAAAGCATTCGATGAGGCTACGGCTCTGCTGGCTGGTGATGCATTAATAATACACAGCATAAAATCTATCAATATTATTGCTAGTGAATTAAAACAGACAAACATAAGCGTTAAGCTAATATCTTTAATCAGCGAGGCTCTAGTTTCCTTAGTTATTGGCGAACATTTAGATATAGAATACACAAATTCTACTTTAAATTTATCAGAACTAAGTAATATCTATAACAAAAAAACTACAGCATTAATTAGAGCGTCCGTTCAAGCAGGAGCTATTGTTGCAAATTGCGAAGATCAAAAAGTTATAACTGGGCTTGAAAAATTTGGAAATAATATTGGACTCATATTTCAAATTGTTGATGATATTAT
The DNA here is from genome assembly GCA_027485375.1 of Rickettsiaceae bacterium. Taxonomy (GTDB): domain Bacteria; phylum Pseudomonadota; class Alphaproteobacteria; order Rickettsiales; family Rickettsiaceae; genus JAIXRE01. The sequence goes on from JAIXRE010000037.1 coordinate 3,857, forward strand.
TGATGTTGAATCCAGCACTGAAACTTTAGGTAAACCCCAAGGGCAAGACTCAAAAATTGACAAGGTTACATACCCCAAATTAATAGGGTTACAAGAGTCGAAACTATTAGTAAAAACGCTCTGTGATGAAGCTCTGCAAAGCCTTGATGATACAGGATATACTTTTATTAAATTACGAGAATTAGCACAATTCATCACTAAGCGAAATTATTAGTAACTTACCAAACTATAGAAAATGGCAGAATTAAACAACAATATTGCTGCAGTGCCAATGTCTACTATAGGACCAGTCAAAATCATTGGTCCTGAATTGCAGGATCAGGTTATGGTGCCGCTTGCAACTTACGAAACTACTCTTTGGCCATCGACTAATCGTGGCGCGAAATTATCTAGAGAAGCTGGTGGTATCAATGCTGTAATAACTGACGAGCGAATGACGCGCTCTGTAGCAGTGCAAGCAACTTCTGCTTTAATGGTTGCTTTAGTTGCGCAAGAATTAAAGTTTAAACTAGAAGAAATGCGAGCGGTGGTAGCAACGACTAGCCGTTTTGCAAATTTACTTGAATGCCACCCGCAAATAGTAGGAAACTTATTATTTATTCGTTTTGAATTTCTAACTGGCGATGCTTCTGGTCATAATATGGTTACCAAAGCAGCAGATCAGTTACTTAAATGGTTACTAAGCACTTATGACGATCTAAAATACGTCTCGGTTTCTGGGAATTACTGTGTGGATAAAAAGGTTAGCGGCGTTAATAGCATAGTTGGGCGCGGAAAAAAGGTTATTGCTGAAATAACAGTACCAAGAGAGCTCTGCAAGTCTATATTAAAAACGACACCAGAAAAAATTGTTGAGCTTAATATCAAAAAAAATTACGTCGGATCGATTTCTGCTGGCAGCTTAATGAGTGCTAACGCACATTTTGCTAATATGCTTTTAGCTTTTTATCTAGCAACTGGTCAAGACGCTGCAAATATAGTGGAAGGGTCGCAAGGAATTGTCTGGGCAGAAATGCAGGGCGATGATTTATATTTTTCTGTCACAGTGCCAAATATAATAGTTGGTACTACTGGTAATGGGAAAGATCTAGATTTCGTCAAACGCAATTTAGAACTAATGGGCTGCGCTGGTGCTAGAGAGCCAGGTGCTAATTCTAGGAGGTTAGCTTTAATTGCTGGGGCAGTAATTTTATGCGGTGAGATATCATTGCTAGCTGCTCAAACTAATTTTGGCGAATTAGTTAAAAGCCATATGGATTTCGAACGTAAAAATAAATAAGCTAAAAAAATGAAAATAGGAATTGATGTTATAAAATTTTATACTTCTCGTTACTATCTAATAGCTGAAGATCTAGCAAATGCTAGGGAGGTGGATCCAGAGAAATATTCAAAAGGTCTTGGGGTAAAAAAAATATCGATACTACCCCCAGATGAAGACATAATAACTATGGCTGCAAACGCTGGCAAAGAAGCTCTGAGTCATGTGGATATTAGCAAAGTGGATATGTTATTATTTGCCACCGAGAGCGGGGTTGACCAATCTAAATCAGCTGGTATGTGGGTGCATAAATTACTAAACCTACCAAATTCATGCAGAGTAGTTGAACTAAAGCAGGCATGCTATAGCGCAACAGCTGCACTCCGTCTGGCTTTTGCCATGGTATATCAAAATCCAGAGAGTAAAATACTGGTTATAGGTTCTGATAACGCACGTTATGAACTCAGCTCTCCAAGTGAACCGACGCAAGGATGTGGAGCGGTAGCGATGATTATTAGCGCTAACCCCAGGATTTTATCTTTAAATGGTAAAGCTGGGGTTTACGCCAAAGACGCAATGGATTTTTGGCGACCTAATTATAGAACCGAGCCATTCGTCAATGGTAGTTATTCAATGGAATTATATTTAAAAGCTCTTGGTGAAAGTTGGAAACAATACACATTGGTTTCTGGTAACCCTTTTGATCAGCATCATAATTTTTGTTACCACAGTCCATTTCCTAGAATGACCGAAAAGGCTCATGCATATTTATTCAAAGAAAGTAATGGTCTTGAAATAAACCGGCAATCATTAAAGCTGGGATTATCAACATCACTAAAATATGGACGTCTTATAGGTAATACTTATACTGCGTCGCTCTACATTTGCCTAATCTCATTACTTGAAAATAGCAAAGAAGATTTGACTGGTAAAATTATTGGGCTTTATAGTTACGGTTCTGGGTGTATTGGCGAATTTTTCTCTGGTACTGTGGAAGCTGGTTATAAAAAAATAATATCTGCTAAATACCATGATAAATTGTTAAATACAAGAGAACGTGTAAGTATTAGTCAGTATGAAGCATATCATAATTTCAGCGATAAGATGGTTAAGGGAAATCATAATATTCCTCATTATGAAGATGGTCAGTTTAGATTATCTGGCTTTAAAGATCACATGAGACTTTATGAGAAATTGGAATAATATTTTTTTATAGGTAAAAATAATGATCGAACAAGTAATCTTAATTGATAAGGATGATAATCAAATAGGGCAAGTGGAAAAATTATACGCCCATCAACTTGGTTTACTCCATCGAGCTTTTTCGGTATTTATTTACCGTCATACTCAAAGTAAAATAGAATATTTGTTACAAAAACGTAACAAGAATAAGTACCATAGCGGGGGGCTTTGGACAAATATTTGTTGCGGACATCCAAGACCAGATGAAGAGCTCGAGAAAGCCGTGCCAAGACGTTTAAAGGAAGAGGTTGGAATTAATAATAACTTATTAGAGATTGGTAAATATTACTATAAAGCGGATGTTGGTAATAATTTGATTGAACATGAAATAGACCATGTTTTTTTGGGTCAGTGGGGAGGCGATCAAATCATGGTTGATCCAAATGAAATTGAAGATTATCGCTGGGTATCACAAGAAGATATCAATAGTGAATTACTTCAAGATCCAAAAAAATTTACAGCGTGGTTTCAGGGAGCTTATAATATTGCCAATGAGCATACAAAACGCATCTAAAAATCAGAATTATACCGAAGATACTTCAAAGATTGAAGTAGCAAAGGTATATACCGCTTCAGCTCCTGCTAGTCTAAAACTGCTTGGCGAATATGCAGTTCTGTTTAACCAGCCAGCTATAGTATGCGCTGCAAACCGTAGAATTACAGCAAAACTAGAACCAAGATCAGATGATACAATTTTCATCTCCAGTAGCCTTGGAAGTCATACCACTAACACCAGAAACATCAGTATTGTCAAGCCATTACAGTTCGTGCTAGCAACTCTAAAGCATTTCTCTGGGTTAATGCCAAGTGGGTGTAATATCGTGATAGAAAGTGAGTTCTCAGATACTGTAGGTCTAGGCTCCTCCGCCGCAACGACAGTAGCCTGCGTTGCTGTTATTGTAAAATGGCTTGGACTTTCCATGACTAATATTGAATTATTGCGACTAACTCATGAAATAGTTTTAGAAATACAATCCGTCGCATCCGGCGCCGATCTAGCTGCTAGTATTTTTGGCGGCGTTATTTCTTATCAAAAAGAGCCCCTAGAAGTAGTTAAACTAACTAATATTCCTGAAATTACTTTAGTATATTCTGGCGGCAAAACTACTACATCTGTTTCTGTATCAAGGGTTGATGAGGTATTCTCTGAATTAAGAGATCTGCAAAGCCAAATACACCAAGCAATTGGTGCATGTTCTAGAAAAGCAGTGAATGCAATTCAGGAAGGAGACTGGGTAAGTTTGGGTAAATTATTCAACATCCATCATGGCTTGCAAGAGGCTTTATGCAGCGGCACTGCTGGTTTAAGTAGCATAGTTTATAAACTAAGAGAATATGATACTATATTTGGTGCTAAAATTTCTGGCTCTGGTTTTGGCGATTGCGCCGTTGCTTTGGGCAAAATTCCTCCTAAAGTTTTTCCTCAAAATGAGCTAGAAAAAATACAAGGCGTTATGCAGATACCAGTTACTATTAGCAAAATAGGTTACAAATATCATGAATAAGCAGCAAGTAGTATCTATTATTCTAAAAAGTCACAACCAAGAACCTAAGCTATCAGAGTCCGCAAGCTACGCGCCTGCAAATATCGCCTTAGTAAAATACTGGGGCAAACGCGATACAGAGTTAAATCTGCCTGTAACCTCTAGCTTGTCTATATCGCTTGGTAATCATGGAACATCAACTAAGATCTGCTTAAACGATAAAGAAGATCAGCTATTTATTAATGGCAACTTGATTGATCAAGCAAGTGCTGCGATGAAAAAATTATCTCAATTTTTGGATTTGTTCAGACAAAAAGATAAATATTATTTTAAACTAGAATGTTCGAGTAATATTCCAATTGGCGCTGGGGTTGCCTCATCATCGGCTGCTTTTGCCTCGATAGTAATGGCGCTTAATGGTTTATTCGCTTGGGATTTGGACGATAAAGCTCTTTCCATTCTTGCTCGCCTTGGTAGCGGTAGCGCCTGTCGCTCTATATCTCATGGTTTCGTTGAATGGTCTAAAGGAACGCAAATTGATGGTATGGACAGTTATGGCAAAAAAATAAACAAAAGCTGGAATGAGCTAAATATTGGTCTAATAATTTTAAGCACTCAGCCAAAAGAAATAGGCTCAAGAGAAGCGATGGAGCTTACCAAAAACACCTCGTTATTTTACCGTTTGTGGTCTCTGCATGTTAAGAATTCTTTGAAAGATGTAAAGAGCGCTTTGAAACAAAAGGATTTTATCGTTCTTGGCTCAGTTGCAGAAAATAATGCTCTAGCCATGCATTCTACCATGCTAGTAGCAACCCCAGCTATATGCTATTTTCTGCCAGAAACTATAGCGATTTTTCACAAAGTTTGGAATTTAAGAAAATCTGGCACAGAGGTTTATTTCACCCAAGACGCAGGACCAAATGTTAAGCTATTATTCCAGAAAAAAGACCAAGAAATAATAAAACAATGCTTTGCAAACATAGAAATTATTGAACCATTTGCATATGTCTAAAGCTCTTGCAAAAATTTTAATTTCAGGTGAACATTCTGTAGTATATGGAGCTCCTGCACTTGGCATGACTTTAGATGATTACTTTACTATTAGCCAAATTCAGGACAATCATAAAAATGAAATCGAATGTAGGCTAGAGTCTTTAAAACTTACGCAAACTATAAAAATAGAAGAATTATTAAATAAAAAAAACAAGATCCAGGAACGATATTCTGCTTTTTTAAGTAACGAGCTAAAAATTGAAGAGGTATTAATCGATAAATTTTCGATGATATATTTTCTAATCAAAATTTTTGTCGAAAAAAATAATATTGAACTTAAAAAGGGGTTCATTCTGACTGTAAATTCTAATATCCCTATCGGTGCGCATATTGGCTCTTCTGCTGCGTTTATTGTTAGTATTCTTAGATCTCTAGAGGAATATTTTAAAATAAATCCATCACAAGAGGTTTTTTTAGCATTAGCACGCATGACAGAAAATCTCCAGCATGGTCATAGCAGCGGCATAGATATAAAAATTATCATGCATGGCGGAATAATCTATCTAGAGAATAATAAAATCTATGTTAGCAAAAAATTGCCATGTCGCTATTTAATTGTCAATTCTGGTACCCCAGAAAGCACGACTGGCGCTTGCGTGAACCATGCTAAGCAATTTTTTACAAATAAACTCTTGTTACAAGAATTTGCTAATACCACCAGCGGGCTTAATGAAGCTATTGTTAAAGATAACGCGGAACAATTTCAAGCTGGAATTCGTAAAAATCACCGCTTGCTCGTCAATATAGGAGTAGTGCCTCAAAAAATACAGGATTTTGTTCTGGCTATAGAAGAGCTAGGTGAATCAGCTAAAACGACGGGCGCTGGTTCTATCAAAGGTGATACAGCAGGATGTTTACTTGTTTTATACAAAGATGATAACTCATTTGTTCAGATAAAAGAAATATGCGATCGATTTGGTTATTTTCTTTATAATCTTTAGCCTGATAATTATAATAACACAGCAATCTAAGCAGGCGAAAAGACCGGGTGTGAGCTAGTGTGTTTATGCCCAAAGGAGTGTGCAAATTAGCTTACAAGCATTTAAACTAAAATCACCAAAATTAGCTGTATTTATTTTTTTATTCTTATATTCCAAGGGCTTTTGAGAACAAGCTCTAAAAGCCCTTTGTTTCCTAGTGCTTTATAAAAGTCCTAGAACTGCTTTATAGCCAAGGGCTATTTGACCCTTGGCGCCTATATATCAAACTCAAAATCTTTGGCTGATAATATTTATAGAAAGCTAACACCTACTGGCTCTACATCACTACGCAAGTGCCTGTAACATCAACGCTTGGTGTATCATCTGGATTCATTCCTTGTTGACCTGTAGCATTAGCAATGCGTAAAATGTCTTCAAACTCATCATAGATCTCATATTTTTTATCAATAGCAGAGTTAGAACTACTTGAAGAGCTAGAGCTACTTAGTTCTTCTAATACCGTTGTAACCTTGTCAATATCACCCTCGGACACAGCACTATGCAGCTTTTTTTGTAGAACTAACTCTTTGTTTGCAACCTTACGTTGTTGAGCAAACTAGTTATTTACAACCTTACGCAGTCTGTGTTTAGCTCCAAATGTTGATTTTTGTTCCATAAAATTAACCTTGTATTTTGTTTTATTTGTAAAAGCATTAGGGCTGCTTTTTTGTCCCAGGTCGCTGCTATTGTTTTTACATAAAATGTAAATTATGTTAGCGCTTTATATAAAGATAGTTATAATAAACATTTATCTTTGTAAAGTGAATAATTACTCTGCTTAACAAAGACATTTTTTGCTATAGCTCTCTTTCTGCTTCTATGATAAAAGCTTTCCCTCTATAATTTTTGATACTTTAGGCATTTCCTTTTCACGGAAGGTCTATTACAGTAAGAAATTAGAAAGATAATTTAGTACCAAGCAAAAGCACTCTTCCTTTGGTTTTTTTCTTGGGGTTCAGCGGTGATTTTTTATTTTTGGTTTGAAAGTAAGAAATTTGGGCGTATGAAGACAAGCCAGGCAATAACTTGTAATCTGTGCCTAAGGCTATTGCATCTGTGGTGTTTTTTTGTTGGTTGATTAGTTTGAAATAGGCTAGGCTAGTATTAAGAGAATCCTGCTCGTAACTTATAGCGCTATTATACAGCCTTGTATATAGACCATTTTTAGATATCTCTTTGTTACCTAATTGTTTGCCAATTTGTCCAAAAGTAACCCCATAAGAAAAATCGCCATAAGCTATGCTAGCATTTATATTATAAGTTTTGAAGCTTTGAGTTTTTTTATCGTGAATTTTGCTTGCAAATAGATCTGTTAAAGAGTCAGTTGCGGGATAAAAATTACTATCTTTGCTACTAGCGCTAAGGTTTAAAGCGACTTTGTTGGTAAGAGGTTGATGGTAGCTTACTTTGTTAACAACGATATCTTTTGTTAGTCCTTCTTCTAACTTACTATATCCCCAAGGTAGAATAGCTAGTGGTGTTGATGCCATCGCACTACCAGTATCGCTTTTTTGGTAAATTATCTTCGAGTTTAGATTATAATCTGGTAAGGGTTTAATGGTATTGTTAGGATTTATTATTGATAGTACGTGATTTTGCTTGCGCAGGCTATACGGCTTACCTATCTGCGAACTAGAAGGCAGCATATTATTAGCTAATGCGTGGCTTGCGCCGCTAATCGCTAGAATCAATAAAAGTTTTTTCATAATGTAGCACTAAGCATGCAAAGTGTTTTAATACCAATTCCCATTTTTAAATAATCCAAACGGATTTTGCAAGATTCGTCTTTGCGTACGTATTAATATACGCTTACGCATACTCACTTTTAAATCCAATTGCCTTATTTAATCTGGAAAATGGCATAAGATATATAACACAGTATAACAATTGTGATATTTTGTCGATATAAAGACAAGGAATATTAAGAGAAATTTATATATAGTGCTTTTGATATCACTACTTGATTAGTGCTAAAAATCTAAATCAGCATAACTAGGTGATGGCGGGAATCCTGGTAATTGATCCTGTAATAACGGGCGGAAACTAGGTCTAGATTTTAGTACAGCATACCATTCTCGGATGTTAGACCAATTATCCCAATTAATTTCACCAAGATAATCTACTACTGATAAGTGGCAGCTAGCGGCGACATCTGCGCAACTAAGGTTATCAGAAGCGATGAAACTACGCTGTTCTAGTAGAGTGGATAAGTAGCTTAAGTGGCTAGAGAGATTGATTTTAGCGGCTCTAAGAAATTCTGTTCTAGGGGAGCCTGAATTTAGCATCGTGCGTTCTATTTTTTCATTAAGCAAAATCTTGCTAACTTCTCTATAGAATTTATCGTTGAACCAACTCACAAGACGCCTAATTTCGCATTTTACGTCGCTATTATCATCCATAAAATGGAAATTAGGATATGTCTCGTGGAGATATTCTGTAATAGGGTAAATGCCGCAGATTACCCTCGTTGTCTCAACTGAAGGGCTTGCTTTAAAATGTGGTGCATCCTCGCTTATAAGGTATGAGTTTGCAGAGTCATTATTTGTTTTTTTGGAGCTACCTAGTATATCCTCTATAATTGCTGGGGTAAGGGGTTCTTCTAGGACCGGCAGAGTACCAGCATTATTAATTTTTAGGAAGCTAGGGCGTCTTTGCCAATAATCCTCTTTTACCATAATAAAAGGTAGATTAAGCTCCTTTAGGTAAATCCTAACTTGGCGTGAGAAAGGACATCGAGGATAATGATATAGCTTTTTCATGAGG
>JAIXRE010000007.1 GCA_027485375.1 Rickettsiaceae bacterium
GTAGCATTATACCTAAAATACTAGCCACCACTAAGTATTTTTTTCCACTCATACCTATTAAAAATGGCAAAAGAGAAACTAAAACTGTTAGCACGCTATATGCTAATATATATTTCTTAGTAGCTTGCTCGCCTATAACTAAAGGCAGCATAGGTACGCCGCACCTTTTATAATCATCAGACCTAAATAGTGCAAGAGCCCAAGAATGCGGTGGCGTCCATATGAAAATAATCATGAATAGTATGAAGGATTCAAGCGATACCCCGCCAGTAACAGCAGCCCAGCCAATCATAGGAGGCAAGGCTCCAGCAACGCCTCCTATAACAACGTTATGATGACTTGAACGTTTTAACCACATCGTGTAAATAAAAATATAGTAAAAAATAGTAAAAGCTAATAAAAAAGCTGATAGCAAATTTACGCACAATGCCATAAGTAATACTGAGAAAAAGCCAGTTATTACGCCAAAAGATAAGGTTTCGTCAGGTAAAATTGCGCCAGTAACTATAGGTCTTTTTTTAGTACGCTCCATAAGAGCATCGATATCTCTATCGTACCACATATTGATTGCTGCGCTGCTACCTGCACCAATAGTAATGCATAATATTGCAGAGAAGGCGATGAATGGATTAATATGACCAGGAGCTAGCATCAAACCGCAAAAACTAGTGAAAACCACTAGCGACATAACCCGTGGCTTCATTAATGATATATAGTCACGAACAGAGCTATTGCTGCTTGCGTTGTGCGGGCGAGCTGTAGATGATAATTGCGTCATAAATTTCTTATTATAGAGGTGTTCTATTCAACATGTTCGCCAGAAAGTTCTACTATAGCAGCTTTGCCTTCTTCTATCCATTCTTTTTGGTATAAATTACTCTCTGGTCTTAAAAACCAATCGCTATCTGGCGCTCCTCTACCGCAAAAATGCTTATATTGTTCTGTAGGCTCAAAGTCTTTTGGTTTAAGGCATACCATATCTAAAGCATCACGTAAAAATGTAGTTTTACCATCTTCAAGTAATTTTTTACACCGCAGCAAAGCACCAAAAAGATAGTAAGCATTATTTATAGGGTTATATTCTTGAAGCTCCTTTTTGCGATATTCAGGATTAGGAGAAGATAAGTAGCTTTTATAATTACTTGAAGCAGTATATGATAAACCTATAAAAGGGTATTGTGATCTTAAAACGTAACAAAGGTCATCATCAATTATAATAATGTCACGAATATCTTGAGTTTCTTTACCTTCTTGATCTTTAGCAATACATGTGCGTAAATCTTTTTTGTATTCTCCGTAAGCTTCATATTCTTCTTTTGGCAGGTGTTCATAATAAGTTAAATCACCGCGCGTAAATATTCGAAATTGACCAGCCTTAATAAAGGCTTGGTAATCACTTTCTGCGTCTTCACTAAACAAAGCTAAAGATTGTTTTATATATGATGAAATAATATATTCTACCCTTTCTTTCCTTTCTAGAGGACGTGCCGAGAAAAACGATACATTCCACCCCCAATTTATCAAAGATAATAGTACTACATTGTAATGAGGATAAAAAACATGCTGATAGGTAGTATTATCACTTTCGTAATTTATTACGCAACTACCATCTTCAAGTTTAGCCTTGATATTATACTTTACAAGGCAACAAAGGGTATCATCTACATCAAATACTACTGTATGTGAAGACATCTTGTACTCACCAGTACGCACCACTTCCAGAGTTTTAGATAGCTGCCATTTTAAACCAGTATAATGCAAAGGTTTTTCAAGGGGTTTTTCAATTTTTTGAAATTCCTCTTCTTGAGAATCTTCTTTTTCGGCATGAGAAGTTTTTTGTCTTTTCATCATGTCATTAAAAATAGTGTTTTACTCAACATGTTCACCAGAAAGTTCTACTATAGCAGCTTCTAATTTCAGTCGGTGACAAATTGTCACCACCTGACTTCTTATCTACGAATATATGTATCACCCCTCAATAACCGGCTGCACTTCATGCGTATGATGAGGAGCAGGAGAAGGAACTGTCCACTCTAAAGTATTAGCACCATCACCCCAAGGATTATCAGGACATTTTTCGCCGTATTTAAGCGTATATATCACTATATAAATAAAGTAAAGTGCCGCTAGCATCGAGATAAATGCTCCTATTGAGGATACCATATTCCAGCCAGCGAATGCATCAGGGTAATCTGGAATACGTCTTGGCATTCCAGCTAGCCCTAAGAAATGTTGAGGAAAGAAAGTTAGGTTTACGCCAAAAAATGTCACCCAGAAATGAATTTTACCCATAGTTTCTGGATATTGGCGTCCAGACATCTTGCCAAACCAGTAATAAAAGCCAGCAAATGCCGCGAATAAGGCTCCAAGTGACATAGTATAATGGAAATGCGCTACCACATAGTAGGTATCATGCAATATCCTGTCTATAGCGGAGTTAGATAACACAACACCAGTAACGCCGCCTACTGTAAAGAGCAAAATAAAACCAAGGCAAAAAAGCATTGGTGTTTTAAACTCTATCGAACCGCCCCACATTGTGGCAATCCAACTGAAAATTTTTATTCCTGTTGGAACGGCAATAATCATCGTACCAGCAGTGAAATATATCAAAGCATTATAGGATAAACCAACCGTAAACATATGGTGAGCCCAAACAATAAACCCTACAAAGCCTATGATAGCCATTGCACAAACCATACCAAGGTAGCCAAAAATCGGCTTGCGTGAGAAAGTAGAAATTACTTGGCTAATAATACCAAAACCAGGAAGAATTACTATATACACCTCAGGGTGACCAAAAAACCAAAATAAATGCTGGAATAATACAGGGTCACCGCCGCCTTCTGGTTTAAAGAAGTTAGTGCCAAAATTCCTATCTGCTAATAGCATGGTAATAGCACCGCCAAGGACTGGAATAGCCAAAATTAATAAGAACGCAGTAATAAGGATGGACCAAACAAAAAGTGGCATTTTAAATAGCCCCATACCAGGAGCCCGCATGTTGAAAATCGTTACAATCATGTTAATAGAGCCAAGTATTGATGAGACACCTGTAAGGTGGAGGCTAAAAATTGCCATATCCACTGCTGCTCCAGGATGACCAGCAATGCTGCTTAAAGGTGGGTATAATGTCCAGCCAGTGCCAGGACCTCCATCGACTAAAGCGGATAGCAATAATAATATTAAGGAAGGAATTAACAACCAAAAACTGATATTATTCATTCTAGGAAAAGCCATATCAGGCGCTCCTATCATAAGAGGAACAAACCAGTTGCCAAATCCACCAAATAAAGCTGGCATAATCATAAAGAATACCATTATGATCGCGTGAGCCGTAATTAGCACATTGTAGAATTGGTGATCACCCCCTAAAAAGGTGTTGCCTGGCACTGCAAGTTGTAAGCGGAATAGCACTGAAAATAAACCACCAATAATACCAGACATTATGGCTAAAACAATATACATGCTGCCAATATCCTTGTGATTAGTAGAGAATAACCACCTTCTCCAGCCAGTTACCTCACCATGATGTTCTATTTCATGCAATTCATTCATAATTCCTACCATTTAAATAGCATTTTTTAGTTTATTAATATCAGCACCAACTATAGCACTAATATTTCTAGTTACCTTGTCATATTGCCAATTCCACCATTTTACTTCTAGTAATTCTGCAATAATTTCATCAGGAAATCTTTTCCTAATTATAGTGGCAGGATTTCCAGCAACAATTGTATAAGGCGCTACATCTTTTGTGACGACTGAATAAGCCCCTATTATCGCTCCATCGCCTATTGTTACTCCTGGCATGATAATTGCATTAGTACCAAACCATACGTCATTACCAACTATAGTATCTCCTTTTAAAGGAAATTCAGGAGTATAATTTTTCCAATCATCAAAAATAAAAAATGGATAAGTAGAAAAACCATTCATTTGATGATTTGAGTTATCCATTATAAAAGTAGTATCTACAGCAATTTGGCAAAATTTTCCTATAATCAGTTTACAGGAAAAACAATTTCTAACATTTTTTTCTTCAAATCGTTCAGGGTGGTTGTGATCGCTGTAATAAGTATAATCGCCAACAATAATATTAGGATTATGTATACAATTTTTTAGAAATACTATCTCTTTAACTGGCTTTTCATAAATAAAAGGATAAAGTGTGTTGGGGTTTACTGCCATTGACGTACTCCGATGGAAATTACTTTGAAGATACTACTTTACTAGCTGCTTTTGCAGCAAATTTTGCTTTAGCAGTTTCCAGCCATTTAGCGAAATCTTCCTTGCTTACAACCTCAATAGCTATAGGCATAAAGCCGTGATTTACGCCACAAAGCTCTGAGCATTGACCATAATAAACCCCTTTTTTAGCTACTATAGTCCATGTCTCATTTACTTTTCCAGGTACAGCGTCAGTTTTAATCCCAAGAGATGGAACAGCAAAGCTATGTATAACGTCACCGGCTGTAATGATGAATTTAATATGCGTGTTTTCAGGAATTATAACCCTATTATCGACTTCTAATAATCTTAATTGTCCTTGTTGCAGTTTTGCATCAGTTAGCATGTAGCTATCAAATGCAAGATTATTATGATCAGGATATATATAATGCCAGTACCATTGATATCCAACGACTTTCACGATCATTTCCGCTGCTGGTGGTTTTTCTACTTTGCGCAGGATACGAAATGAGGGTACAGCCATTACAATAAGCAATAACACAGGAATAACAGTCCAAATGACTTCGACTAAAGCGTTATGCGAGAATTTAGCGGGCACAGGATTAGCTTTAGCATTAAACTTAATACAAACATAGCCTAGAAGTCCAACGACTATTAAAACGATGCTCGTAATAATCACTAATAAGAAATTATGCAACCAGTGCAAATCTTCCATTAGTGGGCTAGCTGGTGTTTGTAATATCATCTGCCAATTATAAGGGGCTGATGCAAAACAAGCATTATTAAATGCAAGTGCGAATATTAATGTGCTAAATAAAAACGTTAGACGTAATTTCATAAAAATCTTATCAATTTAAATCAAGCCACAAGACTCGTTCCTACTAATATACAGCGATTACAGGTGATTGTAAAATTAAAAAAAGCACTATAGTAGCAAGTTTTAGATTACTATTGCTAAAGTTTTAGGCTTTAATAACGACGGTTCCAGAAATTCTGTCATGCATCGCCTGTTTTTTAGTGGATACTAAGGCAGACCAAAGCCCTATAATAGCTGTAACATAGCCAAATAAGCGTTTAATAAATTGCCATTTTGTAGGTTTAGCAAAGCTTTCAGCATCGACTATTTTAATATGCATTAGCATCTTGCCTGGCGTGGTACTTGTATAATTCCAAAAAGCAAGAAAATATAGTGCTATAAATACTGCATTAATTAGATTTAAGATAAGAGCTGCAGTTAGATAAGTTTGAGTTAAGTTAGCGCTAAAAACATATTCTATAAACCCTGAAGACTGAAATACAGCGAAAACTTCTTTAGTATAAATAGCAATTCCTTTTTGTATAAGAAAGTCTTTAAATAGAAAGGAATAAATAGTTGCAGAGATCAAAGTCATTATAGGCGTGCATATTATGGTAAGTATAATTAGATCTATTGCAGAAGCGAATAATCTTGGCATTAAATTGACGTAAACTATTTGCTTTTTCATAACTAATGCCTATCGCTTATACAATAAATTTAGCCATAAACTAGCTGAAGCCAATAAAAAATCTAGTCTATTACCAAGGACTAGGTCAACATTTTTAACTGATGGCGGCGGACTTGCAAATTCAGTTTTTAAACTAAGGGAATGATTTGGAGCAAGTTTGCCAAGCCTTGTATTGTCGCTAAAATGCGATCCTATTACTTGACTATTCTCATCAAGCAACCTTATCATTATCAAGGGTACTTCCATTTCTTGGTTACTATTATTAAATACATTATACCGCACTATTAATTGTGCTTTATCAGTATCTGTTTCCACCTCTACTCTATTAATTTCTAAAGTAGGTTTAGAAAAAAAGGCACTTACTTCTTTTAAATCGTCTTTCCATAAAATTGCAGACAAAGCAATAATAAGAGCGATCATTAGCAAAGATAATAAATTGAAGTATTCGGGTTTTTGCGGAGTTCGAAGTACTGGTAAATTTACCCCCTGCGTCAATACTGTAGAGCTAGAAAAATGACTTATAGGAGTTGATACTGATTCAGGTTTGGATTTTTGAAAAGTATGATGCCAAATGTGGCTACATTTGGAGCATTTGACTTTTCTGCCAGCAGGTGTCATCTGCTCTGGCGAAATTATAAAATTTGTTTTACAGTTTGGGCACGAAATATACATATAATAGCATTTATATTTTAAGCAAATTAAATATCGACTAGCAGAATAAAGTCATTTATAACTTTATTCAATAATTACCTGAGAATTTTATGCAAAATTATATTACTGAAATTGAAAATCTTTGGGATGAGCGCGATAAATTAGCAGAAAACCCTCTAAAATTGAGCTTTGCGCAAGAAGTCGTAACTCATATTATCAACCAGCTAAATCAAGGCAATATTAGGGTTTGCGAGAAAGCTCTAGAGCCAAACAGCGGCTGGTATGTAAATCAATGGATTAAAAAAGCAATTTTACTATATTTTCAAATTACTAAGTCACGAATTTATCAAGGCGATAGCATAAAATGGTATGATAAGGTAGAGCCTAAATTTACCGCTAGTACTAGCGCAGAAGACTTTGAGCAAGGCGGATATAGAGTAGTTCCAGGTGCTTTTGTAAGAACAGGTGCTTATATTGCTAAGAATGTTGTTTTGATGCCATCTTTCGTTAATATAGGTAGTTATATTGATGAGGGGTCGATGATTGACACTTTTGCAACTATTGGCTCATGCGCGCAGATTGGCAAAAATTGTCATATTTCAGGCGGCACTGGTATTGGCGGCGTACTAGAGCCTTTGCAAAATAATCCAGTTATTATAGAAGATAATTGTTTTATTGGTGCAAGGTCAGAAATAGTAGAAGGGGTGATAGTGCAAGAAGGCGCGGTAATTAGTATGGGCGTATTTATAGGAGCTTCGACAAAAATAGTTTACCGCGATACTGGCGAAATAATTTATGGCAGAGTGCCGCCTTATTCAGTAGTAGTTCCCGGAGTGCTGCCAGCCCCCTCCCCTAAGCTTCCATCGCTTTATTGTGCGGTCATAATTAAGCAGGTTGATGAGTCAACTAGACGTAAGACATCTATTAATGAATTACTCAGAGTATAATTATTTTATATAAATACGCAGCTTGTACTTGAAAAACTACTAGCCTCAAGCCATATATAAAGATATAATACGCCTAGAAACTCACCAGTGAGTGTAAAAACCTATCTTTTAGTTATGGTTCAAAATATATTATGAATAATCAAAACAAACAAATTCTTATCTGGACAGCAATTTTTGCTCTAATGATACTTACATTCAATGTATTACAAGGTAGTAATACTACAGCAAGTAAGGAAACTATAGCATTTTCTGATTTCATAAACAAAATCGATGAAGGACGGGTTAGTGCTGTAAAAATACAAGGTCGCAATGTCCAAGGTATACTAAATGATGACACTCCATTTTCTACTTATACAACAGATTATCCTGATCTGATTAACAAATTAAATACTAACAAAGTACATGTGGAGGTATTGCCTCCAGAAACTAAAGCGTATTCCTTAATGAGCATCCTCTCATTAGTTTTAACCCTATTATCAATAGGCTTGTTGATATCCCTTTTACGTCAAGCAACTGGCGCTGGCAAAGGAATGGGGTTTGGTAAATCAAAAGCAAAATTGTTAAGCGATAAAGGACCTAAAGTTACTTTCAAAGATGTTGCTGGTATTGAAGAAGCAAAGGGTGAGCTAAACGAAATAGTAGAATTTTTAAGAGATCCAAGCAAATTTCAAAAACTTGGTGGAAAAATACCAAAAGGTTGTTTGCTTATAGGTCCTCCAGGAACTGGTAAAACTTTGCTTGCTAGGGCTATAGCTGGTGAGGCGAATGTGCCATTTTTCAGTATTTCTGGTTCAGATTTTGTTGAAATGTTTGTTGGTGTTGGTGCTAGTAGAGTGCGTGACATGTTTGAGCAAGGTAAACGCAATGCACCATGTATTATTTTTATCGATGAAATTGACGCAGTTGGACGTCATCGTGGACCAGGATTTGGCGGTGGTCATGATGAACGTGAGCAAACACTTAATCAAATGCTTGTAGAAATGGATGGTTTTGAGGCGAATGAGGGTGTTGTAATTATAGCAGCTACCAACCGTCCAGATGTTCTAGATCAGGCTCTACTTCGCCCTGGTAGGTTTGACCGTCAAATTACAGTGCCTAATCCTGATGTAGACGGACGTGAGCAAATTCTGACTGTACACCTTAAAAAGGTTAAACATAACGCATCAGTGCTGCCGAGGATTATAGCAAGAGGCACGCCGGGTATGTCTGGAGCGGATCTTGCTAATTTGGTTAACGAGGCAGCTTTGCTTGCAGCACGCAAGAATAAAAAAGAAGTTGATATGTCTGACCTTGAAGAGGCTAAAGACAAAGTATTAATGGGCGTTGAAAGGCGCACAATGGTTATGTCTGATGAGGTAAAGACGCATACAGCCTATCATGAAGCTGGACATGCGCTAGTAGGGCTTTATTGCCCTTATTCTGACCCTATTCACAAAGCAACAATTATTCCACGAGGCGGAGCACTTGGAATGGTTATGCGTCTGCCAGAAAACGACCGCTTTAGCATCGCAAGAGCTCAAATGGAAGCTGATATTGCTGTAGCTCTTGCTGGTAGGGTTGCTGAAGAGATTATCTTTGGTCGTGATAAAGTTACTTCTGGTGCGTCATCTGATATAAAAATGGCTACTAGGATGGCAAAAGCTATGGTAACTGAGTGGGGTCTTAGTGACACTATAGGTACTATTTATTATGGTGCAACTAATGATGCTTATGGTAGGAGTGATGATAAATCTCAATATACAGCAGAGCTTATTGATAAAGAGATTAAACGCCTAATTGATGAGGGCTATAAGTTTGCTAAGGACATGCTGACCAAACATATAGATCAATTACATTTATTGGCGAAAGCTTTAATAGAGCATGAAACACTTTCAGGGCATCAGATTAAGAACTTGCTTAGTGGCAGGGATTTAAATTCAGAGGAAGCTGTAGAGTTTCCTGCTCTTGAAGGAGTTAAAAAAGCTACAACTAAGAAGGTTACGCAGCAGAGTTTAAGCAGTGGCGAGGATGACCTTAAGAAAAAACGTAGTACTAAGAAAGAGCAAGATATCTAAGGCTTAGTTTTTTCTGAAGTAAAGTTTTCTAGTAGGGTAAGGTGGCTATGACAAGGCTAATAAAACAAAAGCTAGATATATCCTCCAGCCACTCTGAGCATATATTGCTGTGTTTAAAATCTACAGGCGCTAAGGCAAGGCTTATTGGTGGATGTGTTAGAGACGCTTTGCTTGGATACAAAAACCAAGATGTTGATATCGCCACTAATTTATTGCCAGAGCATGTAATGGAATTGCTTAAGAAGCAAAAGATTCATGTTGTGCCAACGGGCTTAAAACATGGTACGGTTACAGCTTTTTATGGCGGGGAACAATTTGAGATCACTACTTTAAGGAAGGATGTTGCTTGCGACGGCAGGCATGCTGAAGTAGAGTTTACAGACGATTTTAAAGAGGATGCTGCTAGAAGAGACTTTACTATCAATGCTCTTAGTTATTGTCCATTCAAGGCTGAAATTTACGATTACTTTAGTGGAATAGACGATCTTAAGCAAGGCAAGGTATTGTTCATAGGTAATGCTGGTGACCGTATTCAAGAAGATGCGCTGCGAATCTTGCGTTTTTTCCGCTTTTCTTGTTATTACTCGAAACAGGTCGACGATGTAGGGCTAGAAGCGTGCGTAGCGCTAAAAGAGAAGATACTAAGCTTATCTAAAGAACGTATAAAATCAGAGATGGATAAGCTGCTTAGTCATAGCAACGCAGCAAATACTTTGCAGAAAATGTTTGAAAGTGGGATTCTGCAAATCATATATCCTATAAATAAATTCGATTATGCTAGTTTTGATAGGCTTGTTAAAGAAGATAAAAGCACCGCTTTTAAAGACATCGAGTATCGTTACGCCATTTTATTTTATGGCTTACCTTTAAATCTTCAAGCTTTGCTAAATCTGAAATTCTCGCGCGCACAGGCAAAAAAAGTTCTTGCTATAATTTCATTTATTAAGCAACCTAAACTAGGTAGCACTGAGTTAAGGCGAATTTGGTATGAAACTAAGGAATATGAAAGTTATATAGCTGCGGCGGAAGCGGTTCAGTTAATAAGTACGGAATTAGCCGAAAAATTTATTTCTGAATATAAAAACCGTGTGCATCTCGTCTTTCCAGTGAATGGCAATGATTTGCTAAAGCAGCATTTAAGTGGTAAGGTTATAGGCAAAATATTACCTATATTACAAGAGCGCTGGATAGAAAGTGATTTTAGCCTAACAAAGCAAGAATTACTAGAAAAAATCAAGGATTTAAAGTTGGATTAAGAAAGTTTATGTTAATAATGAGAGCTACCACTCTGCTAGTAATTTTAATGTTTAGCATGACTATTAATGCCGGGCAGCCTAAAAAGCAACATAAGATAGTTGTAAGCACTACAAGCGTTGCTAGCATTGTAGCAATGCTCGTTGGTGAAGAAATAGAAATAGCTATACTTGCTAATAATAACGGTTGCCCGCATCATCATAGCTCCAGCCCTAGCGAGCTTAAAAATGTTCAAGATGCTGATTTGGCTATTTATATTAGCAAGGAATTTGATGTATTTGCAAAAAAACTAATTGAGCAGCATTTGCCTATAAAAAATGCTAGCAAGGTAATAAAATTTAGCGATTTTCCAGCGCTTAATCTTCTCAAATATGATAATTCTGAAAAAGATATAAATTGGCATTTATGGTTAGATTTATATAATGTTAATGTTATATTAGAAGAGCTTGCTAAGCGTTTTATAGCTGAATTTCCAGAGCTTAAGGTGAACATAAAACATAACTTGATTATAGCGAAGGAAAAAATATTATCTTTAAGGTCCCTGCAAGCAGAAATTATGTCAGTGTTACCCAATGTAATCCTGCTTAGCGATAGTTTAGAGTATTTTTTCCTTGGAACTGATAAGAAGACAAGATTATATACTCCAAGTCACAAAAGCTTAAAATATATGTATAACCTGCAGCAACTTATTTCTAATTCTCAGAGCACTTGTATAGTAATAAGTACGGAGCAAAACCCTAATTTATATAAAGATTTACCAGTACGTGTTATCCAACTAGAAAGCGAAAACTGGTTTCTAGAGCATACTGATAATCTTAATGATTTGTTTTATAATAAATATATGCAAATGGTAAATAAGCTATCACAATGTTTGCCAGCAAAATAGGTGGTTTAAATGTCAAGTAATAGCGCAAGGCACAAAATATGCGGTATAATGGCTTGTGACCCTAGGGGCGTTATAGGTAAAAATGGCAATCTGCCTTGGCATTATCCTGAAGAAACGGCGTATTTTAGGCGCGCTACTAAAGGGCAAGTAATGATTATGGGACGTAAAACTTTTGAGAGTATGACGAAAGAAGCGTTAAATGATTGCACCAACATAATTTTTTCCACTAGCAAAGATTTCAAACCAGCAGGAGATAATAACCTTGTTGTTAGTTCGTTAGAGGAGTTTTTAGCGCTTAAAAATATACCGCTTGATAAAAAACAATTTATGATTGGCGGCGCTGATTTAGCTAGATTATTTTTAACCAGCAACCTACTAGACGAGTTTTTACTAACTAAGATCAAGAAAAATTATGATGGAGATGTCTATTTTCCTTTGGAGTTATTAGAAGGATGGAATTCTCAGATAATACAGGATAATAAAGATTTTATTATCTATAAACTGCATAATAATAAATTATAAGAGGTAAACCATGAACTTTATAGAACAACTAAACACCACACTAGATAATTATCATTTATTAAAGCATCCTTTTTATCAAGCTTGGAATGCAGGTAGCCTTAGTAGTTAAGTGCTGCAGACTTACGCCAGACAATATTATAAGCATGTTGCCGCTTTTCCTCGCTATATAAGCACCATACATGCAGCTTCTGATAATATTAAACATAGGCAAATCTTACTAGGAAACTTGGTAGAAGAGGAGCAAGGGGAAGATAATCACCCAGAATTATGGAAACGTTTTGCTGAAGGGCTTGGCGTAAGTCGTGAAGATATAGATACTGAGAAAGCTTTGGAGAATACTAAGCAATTAGTTGAAGGTTATTTTGATTTAGCAAATAGCGGCTTTGCAACAGGACTGGGGGCATTATATGCTTATGAACGCCAAACACCTGAAGTCGCTAAAACCAAGATAGAAGGATTGCAGCAATTTTATGGCGTTAATGAGCAAAGAGCGCTAAGCTTTTTTACTGTCCATATGCAAGCGGATGAGTGGCATACTGCTGAATGTGCAAACATCTTAAATGAATTAAGTGCAGAAGAAAAGAAACAAGCGGAACTTGGTGCTATTGCTGGAGCGCAGCTGCTACTAAAGTTTTTGGATGGTATAGCGGAGCTTACTCACTGTGCAAATTGAAGCTATAAAAACCCATGCAGTTAGCATAGGTGAGTCTATCACGGACATACTGGATAAATATGTTCCAAAACTAAATGGCGGAGAGGTAATAGCAATTACTTCTAAGATTATAAGCATTTGCCAAAGCATGGTAGTCGATAAAAAAAGTGTAAGCAGTAAAGCAGAGCTTGTTGCCACTGAGGCTGAGGCAATATTAGTGGAAGAAGAAAAAGGCGTAGAGCATAGCATAACTATTATTAATAATATACTTCTGCCCTCTGCGGGTATTGACGAATCTAATGGCGACGGTTTTTACATATTATATCCAAGAAATATACAGGAAACTGCGGCAATGATATGGCAATATTTACGGCAAAAAAATGCTGTAGACAAGCTAGGTGTCATCATCACTGATAGCCATGTAACGCCGCTGCGTCGTGGCGTTACTGGTATTGCAATAGGTTGGTGTGGCTTTGAACCGCTTTATAACTATATAGGAAAAGATGATATTTTTGGTTATAAGATGCGTGTTACTCAGATTAACAACCTTGACGCCCTTGCTGCCAGCGCAGTTTTTATTATGGGTGAAGGGGCAGAGCAAACTCCTATTGCAGTCATTAAAAATGCGCCTAAGCTTAGCTTTATGGATCGTCCTCCAACTAGCGCAGAAGAACAGCAGCTTAAAATTCCTATGGAAGAGGATTTATTTTCACCAATACTACGCGCTGCCAAGTGGCGGATTAAAGGTGATTCTAGTGCTAAATCTCATTTTTGACTGGAATTTGGTATTAGCAACTCTTCCATATCAGCAGGTAGCCCTATCTCGAATTCAAGAAACTTACCTGTTCTTGGTTGATGAAAGGCTATATAGAAAGAATGTAATGCCTGACGACCAAAGCGTTCTATAAGGCTTTTTACTTCAGCACTTATTGCCTTATTAGCAAGCTTCCTAGCATTATGACCATAAGTTTGATCGCCTATTATTGAATTGCCAATATGGCTTAAATGCACTCTAATTTGGTGAGTGCGTCCAGTATCGAGCTTGCACTCTACTAAACTTGCTAAACCCGCTAGCAAAATTTGTAGAGTTTGATAATGAGTTATGGCGACTTTGCCACCAAATTTTAGCACCGTCATTTTTTTTCGATCAGTGTTGCTGCGACCAAATTGCGTATTAATAATTCCACTAGTTGGATTCGGTCTACCCCATACCAAAGCTTTATATCTGCGAATTAGCTCTCGTTTCTCAATTTGCGCCGCTAAATGCATATGTGCAAAGTTATTTTTAGCAACAACCATTAGCCCCGAAGTATCTTTATCCAAGCGATGGACAATTCCAGGACGAGTGGTGCCCCCTACATCAGATAAATCCCCAAAATGCTTAAGCAAAGCATTAGCCAGCGTATCATTATGATTACCAGCACCTGGATGCACGGTTAGCCCCGCTTGCTTGTTAAGCACGACCAAATCATCATCCTCATAGACTATATCAAGCGCAATATCTGCCGCCTCCATAAAAGATACGGTTTCAGGGATTAATACAAGTTCTACTATATCATTCTCCTTGACCTTATGGCTGGAATCGTTAATAATCTCGTTATTAAGTTTTAAACAAGAATCTTTAATTGCCTTTTGGATACGGCTTCTTGAAAGCTCTGGCAAACTCTCTGCAAGTGCCTTATCTATACGCTGGTTTACTAGGCTTTCTGTAATTTTTAGGTTATAATGATCGGTCATAAAGTCAAATTATCTAATAATTTAGCATCAGTTGAAATTTCTACAATTGAGCAAATTGAGTGGCTTAAAGCTATAGGAATACAATATTACTATAGCGAAGAGCTACCAGCAAAAGCACCAGTAGCTCTACATACAAATAATGATACTGTTATAGCAGAACCAACAAGACCTATCAAGCAACCTAATATGCAATTTATAAAGTCACCAGCAATAGCACCAAATACAGGTCTAGAAAATTTTTCTCAAAAAGCCTCTAGAGAGCTTGCAGATTCTGCCAATACTATAGCAGAATTGCGTGAAATAGTAATGAATTTTGATGGTTGCGAGCTAAAAAAATTAGCAACTAACACTGTATTCGCAGACGGCAACCCCAAAGCAAAAATTATGCTAATAGGAGAAGCGCCAGGTGCTAGCGAGGACGCACAAGGTATACCCTTTTGTGGCGATAGTGGCAAGCTACTAGATAAAATGCTAGCATCAATAGGGCTTTCTAGAGAAAGCAACGCTTATATAACCAACACGATTTTTTGGCGTCCTCCAGCTAATCGCCAGCCTACCACAGAAGAAATTGAAATCTGCAGACCATTTGTTGAAAAGCATATTGCCTTAATTGACCCAGCTTTAATTATTCTAGTAGGAAGCACCGCCGCTACAAGCCTACTTGGCAATAATGCTGGAATCTCTAAAATTAGACAAGAATATTACCAGTATACTAATCAATATTTGCAGAAACCAATTACCACCACCGCCCTTTTCCATCCTGCTTACCTTTTAAGGCAGCCTATGCAGAAGAAGACTACTTGGTATGATTTGCTAAAAATACAGCAGTATATATCGTAAAACTTTGCTAGCAGAGCAAGATTTAGCTTCAAGTTTTTTCGCTCGGCTAAATTACAGTTGATGGTATTACAAATATTTGTATAATCCAAAAAAGATAAATTATTGATGCTAATAATAAGCTTTATACTTTTGAAGATTTTTGAACTTTAATAGCTGCGTAGTATTTAAAATCTAACTTTTGCTTGAAATTTATAACTTAAAAATAAGCGCGACAGAATAGAACTATGATAAAACAACACATAGGTGAAGACAAAAATTTAACACAAATGTTTTTAAAGCCAACATTTGACTTTAGCTACTTAACCCTTCAAGCAATTTGGTTAGCTATGCCAATAATAGTTGTGCTGTTTATAGGAGTTGCTTTTCACAAAACTTTCGGACTTGTGCATTCTCTCTTTTATTTAATCTTGTACGCCATAATCGCAAGCTTAGTGATATTAGCTAGATACCCATATTACCTTTATTGCAGTTTTACTTTGGATAAAGATAAAGTTTCCTGCGTTAGTAGCTTTATCAACTACAAAAGAAAAGATATAAAATATGAAGATATCAAAGAGGTAGTCCTAAAAATAGGTTTTGTACAAAAACTATTTGGTCTTGGTACAATTAGCGTTATCACTAATGCTACTATAAGCAAACATAATCCTGAGATACAATTTTTATATTTTTCTGTTCCTAGAGCTGTTACTGAGGCGGGTATTAACTTATTTAATATTGCTAATCCTATGGAAGTATACGAGATATTGCAGCAAAAAATTACTGCTAGTAAAAGCAGGGAAGCCAGTAGGTAGTATTAATAATACAAAATCTCAAGAATTAAAGATTTCGAACCACGAGACTGCCTCTTCAGGCGTATATGAAATAAATGCGCAAAGCTCAATTCTTGCCAAATCCATTTACCCCTATTTAATTCTTGAGATTTTGCTATAAAACTTTTAGCGGACAAACTACATATACTTAACGCAAGCTTGGACATAGGAATAACCTGTTACAATGGTAAGAATAGCAGCTACCCACAGGCTTATTTGCCCAAATAGATCCAAATATTCTATTCCAGAGCCCTTAGAACCAATTATCAAAATCGATAACGCAAACATCTGAACAAAAGTTTTAACTTTTGCTAGTCTTGACACTGGTACGCTCACCTTAATTTGCGCTAAAAATTCTCGCATACCGGCGACCATAAACTCCCGTGAGAGGATAAGCAAACAAGGTATTTCTCCAACTTTACCTTTTTTTACTAACATAATAATCACGCAGCCAATAAGCAGCTTATCAGCTATAGGATCGAACATTTGACCAAAACTAGACTCTATGTTAAAACGCCTAGCTAGATATCCATCAATAAAGTCTGTAACGCTTGCAGCAATAAACAAAAAACCACCAAGTTGATGCATAAATTTATAGCTATCAAAATAAAAGGTTAAAACTATTATAGGTATGACTAAAATCCTAGCCATAGTGAGATAGTTTGGTAAATTTTTATCTATAGTAATCTGTTTTTCCACTCTATATTCTTCCTATAGCACCTTTGATAATTACAAAGTTTAATATATCCTACAAGTTATGAAAAGCCTAAACTACATATAGAGAGGCATAAAACAGCATTTTTTCTTATAAATTAGCAATTTATCTAGTTTTTTGTATAAATGTTAAAATTTGCGAAACGATATTGTTATGAACTTGCGCTGTACTTAGGTCATTTGTCTCAATTTTTATCACTCTATCGCTAAATTCTTTAGCAATAGAGTGAAAGCTTTGATAAATTTTTTGATGAAACTTTATTTCCTTATCTTCATACTTGTTGTTATCACCACGACTCAAAGCCCTTTGCAGTGCAACCTCTAAGG
The DNA here is from genome assembly GCA_027485375.1 of Rickettsiaceae bacterium. GTDB lineage: Bacteria > Pseudomonadota > Alphaproteobacteria > Rickettsiales > Rickettsiaceae > JAIXRE01. Next base: position 17,069 of record JAIXRE010000007.1, read on the forward strand.
GCAAATCAATTAAAAAAGTGATATCTGGTAGCTTATTTGCGTTATTGCTAAATAATGGCGGCATTAACTCATTGTGCAATCTATAAACTTTTTCTTTGGTAACCTCTGGAAACTGACCTTGATAGCAGGCAGAAGAATCAACGAACCTATCACAAATCACCCAGTTACCGCCTCGCAGCGCAGGAATAATAACTTTTTCCATATGTTCATAACGCGCCGCCATGACCAGCATTAATTCTGATATAGGGGCTAAATCCTTAGAATGTAGCAAAATATTCCTAACCTTTTCCGCCTCTGGCGTGCCTCCTACTTCTCTAGTAGCAACAACCTTAATACCTTGCTCTACTAAATACTCATATAGCATCTTGCTTTGAGTAGATTTTCCTACCCCCTCCCCTCCTTCAAAGGTTATAAATAAAGGTTTATTTATTTTTGAGTAAAGGGCTTTCAGATCAATCATTATTTCTTGTCTCTAAATAGGTTTGGCTATTCATCTCAGATAATCTTGAAATAGTACGCATAAACTCTAGCGATCTTTTACCATTTTGATATAGCATTCTTGGTTCTGTTTGCAAACTAATAAATACTAATACCTTATTAAAGTAGGCGTTATCAATGAAATTAATAAAACGAATAGCCACATCTGTATTGTCTGTATTAATTATTGGCACATTTTCTAGGATAATAATACTAAACCTTTTGCAGATATTAACGTAATCCGCATAACCGAGCTCCTGAAGGCATAATTCATCAAAATTAGTTACTAGGGTGTTTTTATGTGTTTTAGAAAAAGTTAGACAACGTCCAAATACTTCTATTGAGGTAGGTCTTAGTTCATTGCCAGTAAGCTCAGTAATGATGTTCATCATTTGCTTTTTTGTTGCCAAATCCAGAGGATAAAAAACTCGATTAGCAATTTTTGTAACTTTATCTAACCTATAATCATGGTTATTTTCTAACTGCAATATTTCAAAATCTCTATGCAGCATAGTGATAAAAGGCAGAAACAGCTCTCTTTGTAAGCCATCTAGATAAAGGTCTTGCGGTCTCGTATTAGAAGTAACGCAGATAAAAACTTTATTTTTTATGAGTTCACGAAATAACCTGCCTATTATCATAGCATCGGCTATGTCTTTAATCTCTAGCTCATCTAAACATAGAATCCTTGCTTCATTTGCATAAGTCTTTGCTACTTGGCTCAATATTTTATCGGTTTCCGCTCCCTTCAACTTACCTGTCTGAAGCTGGTGGATATTTTGATGCACAGATTGCATGAAAGCTTGGTAGTGGATAAATTGTTTTTTTACTTCCACTCTTTGATAAAAAGCCTTCATAACCATAGTTTTACCACGTCCAACACCTCCATAAAGGAATATGCCGCTTTTCTTATAAGCACTAGCTCTAAAATAATCTAGAAATGAATGATTTTCTAAAACGTTAGCAACATCCTCTAATATATTGATAACTGCTAGCTGTACTTCGTCCAGCACCGTGCCGCTAGGAATATAATGGCTTAAAGGAAATGTAGCAGTCATAAGGAATTAACATAGATAAGGATTAAGTAGCAGATAGCCGTGCAGCTTAGCCAAGCAAAATTTTGCTAGCTAAGCTGAGCTAACTTGCTAACTAATTAGCATTTTCTATAGCAGGAAGTAACTTAGGTTCTCTTAAGTAATGCGCTTTCTCTGGTAAATCAAGATAGGCAGCAATTGCCAAAAATACGCTGTAATACTGCCTTTGATCTACTAATTTTGCCAAATTGTTATAAATATCCTGTGCCGGCAAGTCGCACGCCCTAATATAAATTTCTGCTATTTCGAAAGAAGGACTTAGAATGAAAGCTTCTTCTAGAATTTCAAGGTTTTCACTATTAGTATGCTTATTAATACTCAAAGCATAATAAAGGTCTAAAGCCGCAATATAACTTGGATTAAACTCTAGTGATTGCTCTAGGTAGCCTGTCGCTTCTTGATCCTGCCCTATTTCCAGAGCATCTTTTGCCGCAAGCAGGTAGTACTCGGAAATTTTATTGGTCAGTGCCTCAACTCTTTTTTTGTCAGCCTTAGAAAATTTAGTCACAATAAAGGCAAACTTCGACCATAAGCCTAGCTTAGCATGACAATGTAATAAGATTTCTAGTATTTCTGAGTCAGACTCATAGCTATTAAAAGCCTTAGCAGCATAATCCAAAGCTTGCTCGTAAAACCTATTATTATAAAATACTTGCGCTAAGCGTTTGGTAGCGAAATAATTATAGTAATGTGAGGAGACAAGCCATCTGTAACCTTGAATTTTTTGGTCAAAATCTGTGGCTATTTCTGCGTTAATTAACTCTATTATTTCTTTATGCTCTGGTTTAGCGCTACCTATTACCGCTTTAAGTTCTTCACTTGCTTTAGTCTTATTATCAATTAGCAAATCTGCCATTGCCCTAATAAGGTTAGAAGTAGTTTTTTGGTTTTTTCTAGTTACTAATTTTTCCATTATCATGGCTGGTGTCTGGAAGACTAGGAATACTAGCTTAAGAGTTACCAGCACAAAAAGGACAGAGATAACAAAACCAGCGGCTAAGGTAAATAAAGTAGTTTCAAGCTGGTAGTCAGCAATAGTGAATATGACCTTAGAATCTAATTGGCTGAGCACAGAGAATCCCAAATAGGAGACAAAAAATATTGTGCAAATTATCAAAAATCTTATCATTTACTTACCTTACCTACAAAAATATCCTGAAGTTGCTCAGAGTAAAGCATCTCGTTTAATTTTGGCAAATTTTCTATAATTTGCGCTCTTAATAAATCTTTCTCTCTAGAGTACTTAGGCAATTTTTCTACCTTTACAAATTTGCTTAATAACCACGCACTATAATCAAGCACCTTATTAGCCACGCCATCCTTATTACTACCTTCCTCTTTTGGAAAAATTAGCTTTTTTTGCTCATGATAATTTACTATATAATTATCATTATAACGCTCAAGTAGCAATAAAGTATTTGCTATACTATGCGGCGGTTCTAAAAATTTTAGCTTATTTGACCTAAGTTCGTCAAGCTCTTTGGTAAAATCTTTATCTTGCAAAAATTGTATTACAAGTAAGTTAACAGTCGCTAGGTAATCTCTATATAATTCTAGAGTTTCCTTATAGTTAGGCAATTCTACTTTAGCTTGACTAATAACCTCAGTAGGTTGAAGCTCTAACTCTTGTTTAGTATTTTTATCCTCGGCTACTAAAGGTTCTGTTATTACCTGCGGTAAAGGCTCGCTAGCTGCCTGCTCTTCTTCTTGCACCTGCATTTCGTTAGTTACTTCAGCATCTAGGCGTTTCTGGCTCTTGTCTTTTATATTTTCACCAACAGTTGCTTGTGAAGCCATATTTAGTAAGCTAAAAACTAAATTTGGCTTATAGTAAATTACTACGATACCCACTAAAATAGCCATAGACGCAGTAGCAAAGAAATATTTTTTAATCTTACTAGTAGTATTGTTATTTGTAACCTTAGCACTTTCTGTTTGATGCACCTTGCCATCATCGCTAAGCGAAGTACCTTCTGATGCTTTGGTACTAAAAGGATTATCTAGTTTTTTCATAATTAACCAATAATTCTATAACTTTATCATGTTGCTCGTCAGCGCAATAAAGGACATTTTCAAAACATGCTTGCGCTACCTGCCCTACTTTTAAGCTTACAGCAATTACTATACTATTTTCCACTACTTTTAGCAAATCATGTTGTTTTAATAAATTTATTAGGGTTTTTGCACAATTATTTGAGTATAATAAAATATAATCTATACCCTCTTTTATCGCCTCAATTTGATTAGAGTCTAAGTGCTTAGGGTAATTTACGTTATATATAATTTGTCTTGAAATCTCCTTTGGCAATTCATTAGTGATTTCGTTAGATGAAAGGTAAATTGTTTGCTTGTAAAGCTTTGTAGGCAAATTCGCCATTAAATCTTCAACATTTTTGGCGGTATATTGCACTCTAAAACCCGCTTGACGCAAGATTTCTGATGATATATTACCAACAACCCATAAAAGCCAAAGCGATTTATCTAGCGCAAGCTCCGCTAATTTTATTGCTGCATGCTTGCTAGTAATAACAATAAACTTCTTATCACTTAAGCAATCTAGATCGTAATCCTTATCGATATATTCTATCAACGGGCAGTGTATAAAAGCAAAATCTCTACCACTCAATGCTTTCTCGATTAGAAAATTCCCATCCGCAGCTCTTGTAAGTAATATCGTTCTCATAGCACTTAACCTGTCATTAGAGTAGCAATGGTATCGTTATCACTTACCTTGATAAATGCTCGTAAACTTCATCTGAAAATTCGTAATTACCAAAAACCCTTTGCACATCATCACTTTCTTCTAAAGCATCGATCAATTTCAGTAATTTCTCCGCTCTTTCTTTGTCGTCTATTGTGATGATATTTTGCGGTTTCCAGCCAATATGAGGATCTTCTGACGCACCATATTTCGTAGTCAAAAATTCTTGGCACTCAATGAAACTATCAATATCAGTATATATCGTATGTGACTCTTCATCAGATTCAACATCCATAGCACCAGCTTCAATAGCACTTTCAAGCACATCATCATTTGAACCAATTGTCGCTGGATATTGCACTATTCCAACATGATCAAACATGAAGCTCACGCTACCAGTCTCACCTAGGTTACCGCCATATTTAGTAAATGCTGAACGCACGTCTGAAGCGGTGCGATTCTTATTATCAGTGAGCGCCTCGACAATAATTGCGATGCCACCAGGCGCAAAGCCTTCATAGCGCATATCAACATAGTTATCACCAAGGCTAGGGTCAGACGCTTGATTGATAGCACGTTCTATACGTTCTTTAGGTAAATTTTGTGCCCTAGCTGTTATTATTGCATTCCTAAGGCGTGGATTGCTATTTGGATCTGGTTGACCATTACTTGCTGCAGTAAGAATTTCTCTTACTAGCCTAGTAAATAATTTTGCTCGTTTTTTGTCCTGTGCACCTTTACGATGTTGAATATTTTTAAATTTGGAATGTCCTGCCATAACTTTATAACTTTAGTTAATTTAGTTGAAGATTTAAGTTTCCCCTTACCCCTAATGAGTTTAGCATATTTAATGTTTCCATTAATGGCAAACCTATAACATTAGAGTGCGAACCAGAAATAAATTCTAAAAAAGCCTCTGCATAACCACCTATAGCATAACCACCAGCGCAGTTGATTCCCTCGCCTAAATTACAATAGAGGTCTATTTCTTGCTTAGTCAAACGCTTAAAGCGCAACACAGTCTGCACTAGCCGCTTACGTATAATTAGTTCACCATCTGCGCTTTTTTTTATCACGCAAACTCCAGTATAAAGACGATGCCTACAACCAGAAAGCATCTCTAAGCAGTATCTTACATCCGCAGCATTTAAAGCTTTAGGCAAAATCCTTCTGCCCTTAGCCACAACAGTATCAGCCGCAATGATTATACCACTTTCAATCTTATCTGCTATAGCTATAGCTTTTTGATTTGCTAATCTACTGGCAACACCAGCAGGTAATTCTTTACGATGTTCAGATTCATCAATATTTGCAGGCATTACTGCATCAGGCAATATATTAATACGTTTTAGCAACTCTAGCCTAGCTGGAGATTGTGATGCTAAAATAATAGGGTCTTTATTATATGAAAATAAGGTCATTACTATTAGGTATAATCAAATTACCACTTAAAAGTAGTTTGTGCAAAGGTCATTATTAATGACGATGTATTACTCTACCCTTCGTTAAATCGTAAGGGGTCATTTCAACAGTAACTTTGTCGCCTGCTAATATACGTATACGATTCTTACGCATCCTGCCAGAGGTATGGGCAATAATCATGTGACCATTCTCTAGCTTTACCCTAAATGTTGCATTAGGAAGTAACTCCAAGATAACGCCACCAAATTGGATAAGCTCTTCTTTTGTCATTTATAGCCTAGATTGATTTAAAGAAATCCACAAGGTTATTTGTGGTTACAATAATTTATTTGGTATTTTATTTAGATTAATTTAGAATTAAAATGGCTCCCCGGGCCGGATTCGAACCAGCGACCAAACGGTTAACAGCCGTTTGCTCTACCACTGAGCTACCGAGGAACAATAGCATCTCTGCGTTCATAAGTATATAACAAATCTTTTTTCCTTGGTCTAGTACTTTTTTCAATAATCAGAAAATTTTTTGTACTTAATAGATATTTCAGGAAATTGCTAGCACAAATAATAGCTTTACGCACGTAATGAAGCACTAATGTTACAGATAAAACTTGATACCTGCACTTTACAAAAAGTTTATTGACTATAAAGGATTATTTGTCCATAATCACCCTTGATGGTCGTGCAGTTGCGTTTTTAGGTCTTTAACAAGATCATTTACGAGGAAAGTCCGGACTCCATAAGACAATAGTGCTGGATAATTACCAGCGGGGGTGATAAGCCCTTAGGGAAAGTGCCGCAGAAAATATACCGCCAAATTTATTTGGTAAGGGTGAAATGGTGCGGTAAGAGCGCACCGGTAGTCTGGTAACAGATCTACGCATGGTAAACCCCACTAGGAGCAAGCTCAAATAGGTATGATCCGAACTTGTACCAGAGGTTTCCTCTAGTATTAGTTCCTAGGCGTCTTAACTAGAGTGTCATACGGGTAGAGCGCTTGAGGTAAATGGTAACATTTATCCTAGATAAATAACTGCAATAGCTCTAAAGGCTATACAAAATCCGGCTTATAGAC
>JAIXRE010000088.1 GCA_027485375.1 Rickettsiaceae bacterium
AAAGTTGGTACGCAGGAATTTGCAAACGAGGTCGTAAAAAGGCTGGGGCAAAAACCAACTAAATTAAAGCCTGTTAGTTATCCTAACCAAGCTACTGAGCATGCAGAAGAGAGGGTTTATACCATTAATAGCAATGAGAGAAAAACACTGGTAGGAGTAGATATTTTTGTAAATATTGATGTTGCCTCTGCGCATGACGTAGCAGAAAGAATGCAAAAATTAGACCTAAGTCGGCTAGAGCTAAAAACAGTTTCCTCTAAGGGCTTGAAATTATGGCCTCGCAATGATCGTTTTGAACTACTATCAGATCACTGGTGTTGCCGCTTCATGCCAAAAACTGAAAGTGAAGTAATAGAGCACATGATGGTAGTCGAATTGCTACAGTTACTTGCAAAGGCTAATATTGATTTTATTAAAGTTGAAAATTTATTCGAGTTTGACGGCAAGAAAGGTTTTTCTTTAGCGCAAGGTGAGTAGGTCTAATTTTATAGGTCTAGTGCTTCTTTAATTAAGGGTATAGTAATGCTGCGCTTATGGACTAGCGCAAATTGGTTGATTGTGTCTACTGATTCTAAGATCAGATCTATTTGTCTTGGTATGCGTAAAGCCAGAAATTCAACCACTTTGCTAGGTATTTTTATGTCCTTGCTAGAAAAGAATTTAAATAATAATATTTTTACTAGTTCATCGTCTGGCTGCTCTATTTGGATAGAATATATTGAATTTATACGTGAAAATAAGTCTTTTAAGGCAAAGTTCTGCCTACTCTCTGCTGTCATCAGCAAGTATTTCTTATTTTCGTTAAGCAAATTAAAGCAGTGTAAAAGCTTCTCTTCCTGCCAAGTGCCTATGTCTTCAATGATAAAGGCTGAATTTAACTCTAAAAGAGCAAGTTCCAAATTATCCTCTGGTGTTAAGATATAGGCTGAGCTAAATTGCTGCCAAATTCTTGCTAAATAAGTTTTTCCAGAAGATTTAGGTCCGTAAATAATTAAACTGTTAAGGTAAGGCTGGTGTCCCCACCTTAGTGACCATTGCTTAACTGAGTTATATGCTAAGCTGTTTGAACTTGAAACAATAAAGTCTTCTATAAAATATGAGACATTAGTTTGTAATGGTAAAATAAATTGCTGATTCATAGCTATTCTGTGTATAGGCTACTAGCTTTGTAGAATTCTACTCCATACCCTAATAGAACTCTAACAATACCAGCAATAGGCACCGCAAAGAATACTCCTGTGAAGCCAAATAAGCTACCGCAGGCTACCACTGCAAACATTATCCATAAAGGGTGCACACCTATTTTGTTACCAATAATTTTAGGTGTCAAAAAATATCCATCAATATTCATGCCTAAACCATAAAGCCCTACTACCATCAACAATTTATATGTTATGCCAAAGGTGACGTAGCAAATAGTTAATGAGGCAGTCATAGCAATTATAGTACCAATGTAAGGAATTAGTACTATGAAGCCTGATATAAACCCTAGGAGCATAGCAAAATCTATGCCCATTATAGAGAAGCCTATAGTATAGTAAAATGCTAATGATAAACAAACTATTACTTGCCCCAGCAGATAGTCAGATAATACCTGATTAATTGATGACAGTATCTCTTTGATCTTAGGCTTTGCTTTTAGAGGTATCACATCATCAATACTAGAGAATACCTTGGACCAATCTAGCAACAAATATATTAGTATCACAGGTGTAAATAATAGTATAACGACAATATTTAGTGTTGCCGCTGTATAGCTCCAGAAATCGCTGAAAACTGACGAGACAAGAGCAAAAACTGCTGAGATCAAAGTATGAAAAGAGCCTTGGATTTTCTCCGCTGCGCCTTGGTCTATAGCAGCTATTTTGGCACTAAGTGACCCTACCAACTCTGTTTGCAGGTAATCGCGGTAAATAGGTATTTTTTGCAAGAACAAATATAGTTGTTGGTAAAGCAGTGGAGTTACAACAACCAAAGCGGCAATAAAGAATCCTAAAAAAATAGCAAAGACGCAATGTACAACTATAATACGAGGTATTTTTGATAAGTTTGAAATAGTATCAATAATAGGGGCTAAGATATACGCCAAGACAAATGCTACAACAAAGGGTGTTAAGGTGCTAGAAATCATCTTTAGAAAAATTAAGCTTATACCGGTTAAAGTAAGCCAAAAAATTACTTTATGCATAAAATACCAATTTTGCTTATTTATCTCAATTAGCCTAAATTTGTTTAGTAATATTTAAGGGCAACAAATGTTACCCCTAACTTTACTGGCGAAAATTACTGAGTGATTTTCCATTGTCCGTCTGGCTGCCTGCAAGCCATACCATAAGCTTTTTGTTGCTTACCAGCAACTACTACAGTTTGACTATATTCACGGCAATATTGACCAGATTGATCTTTAAACGTTCTTACAGGCTGCACGCTACCGTAATTACCACTATCTGGGTTATTCCACTCTACGGCGCTACCAGAAGGAGCTGTTTCAAGAGCTTTTTGCGAGGTTAGAGCTAGCATTCTTTTATCATTTTCATCCATATTTTTACCAATGCTACCTCCAATGAAACCACCAGCTAAAGCACCGATTGCTGCTGCGGCAAGCTGCCCTTCTCCTTTACCAAACCTTGAGCCAAGAAGTCCTCCAGCTACAACACCTATAGCTGTACCCGCTCCTTGTTTACTCATACCGCCGTTACCGCCAGTAGTAGCGCAACCTTGTAGCATCGTACAGGCTAAAATTAGTGAAATTAGTTTATATGACAGTAATTTAAAGTTTTTCATAAGTTTCTATACTTTTAAAATTTTAACGTTACGTTAGCTTTAAGAAATTTAGTTGCCAACTTGAATATAATATGTTTTTATTATCATATTAACTATAAAAACAAAAGCAAGATAAGATTAATTAAAATACCTTATGTCCGCGCATTATAACAATATTTTAATTAAAACAGCATCCTACTTATCTGTTATTATATCATCATTGATTATTATAATCAAAATTTATGGTTGGCTTATCACGGATTCGCAAGCAGTTTTTGCTTCATTACTTGATTCTATGCTTGATATCTCTGCCTCATTGATTAACATAATTGCAATTACATTTTCTCTTCAGCCTCCAGATGATAAGCATAGATTTGGTCATGAAAAATTTCAAGATTTAGCTGTATTCTCGCAAGCTATTTTTTTCTTTAGCTCAAGTTTATTAGCCCTAGCTTATTCAACAAAAGCCTTGCTATTCTCTTCTGTAGTAGCTAATCCCGAAGAAGGGTCAAATGCAATATATATCTGTATAGTTTTAACGATAATTTTGTTATTATACCAAACTTACGTTGTAAAGAAGACTAATTCTAGATTAATTGCTATTGATAAACTGCATTATTTGGTTGATTTGCTATCTAACGCTATAGTATTAATTGCAATTAATTTAAGCCAGAAATTTTGGTTTCTAGATTCTCTCGCAGGTATTGTAATTTCCTTGTACCTTATGCATGCTTCTTACCGTTTTTTCAGGCAAGCTATCAAAAACCTAGCAGATGAAGAATTTTCAGACAGTGATAGAGAAAAGATAATAGCTATTGTTGCTAAATATAAAGACGTTAAGGGACTATATGAACTTAAGACAAGATATGCAGCGCATAAGCCTTTTATTCAATTTCATTTAGAGATGGATAATAGCATGTACCTTAGAGAGGCGCACAAAATTAGCAAAAAAATTTGCCAAGAATTACTTCAGCACTTTCCAGATGGTGAGATAATAATCCACCAATACCCAGCAAGTTAAGTTAAAGAATTAGGAAATCTAGGCAAGTTATGATTAATCCTTTTATGCAAGAAGCCTTGTTACAAGCAGAAATCGCCTATAAAGCAGGAGAAGTGCCAGTTGGAGCTATAATAGTTGATTCAACAAAAAATTTGATTATAGCAAAAACCTATAACTTGGTTGAGAAGCGTAAAAATCCTTTGATGCACGCAGAAGTGCTTGCGATTAATGAAGCATGTGCTTTTTTAGGAGATAAATACTTAGTGCATTGCGATCTTTATGTTACATTAGAGCCGTGTGCTATGTGCGCTGCAGCCATATCATACGCTAAAATTAGGCGCCTAATTTATGCAGCAAGCGATTATAAGCAAGGTGCAGTAGAGCATAATGGTAGATTTTTCACTACGCAGTCATGTTTTCATCGTCCAGAAATATATCCTAACATATCAGCTACGCCAGCAACTATTCTTTTGCAGGAATTTTTCAAAAATCTTAGAAAGATTAGCTAAGCTTGACGTTTTTAACACTAATTACAAAAAAACAGTATTAGCTTGCTAAAAAAGAGTTACTTTTGTTACTTTTAGGTAATATTGTTTATCTGATTAATAGCAATTAGTTTATAATAACTGTTTAGCAACAAAATGGGCGCCACTCGTAATATTTATACTATACTTATTATACCTTTTGTATTAGCGGTAATACTAGGGTGGTTTTTTTTATTTACACCCAAAAGCAATTTTGCCCCTAATTTAATAGATATAAAATTAAGACAAATCGATGGTAAGTTGTCTCCTCAAGAAATTGAGATGGCATCGATTGCTTGGAAATATTTTGAAAATAATTATCAACCTAATACTGGACTAGTAAATTCTGTACACGGATATCCTTCAACTACAATGTGGGATACGTCCTCCTATATGGCTGCTCTTGTTGCGGCTCACCAAATTGGAATTATTGACGATTTTATTTTTGATTCTCGCCTGCGTAGCCTGCTTAGCGGACTCAACACACTTAAATTATTTCGTGATGCTTTACCAAATAAAGCATACAACACCCAAACAGCTGCTATTGTAGATTATACTAACAAGTTTGGAGAGGTTGGCTTTTCGGCAATTGATATAGGTCGTATGTTATTATGGCTTAAAATTCTCAAAAGTTATTATCCACAATATGCTGAAGATATTGATAATATAGTTTTAAATTGGAATTTTTGTAGTGCAATTGATAAATGCGGTAACCTAACAGGAGTTATGCTAGATAGCAATTACCAAATACAGGTAGTGCAAGAAGGGCGGCTTGGTTATGAGGAGTACGCTGCTAAAGGTTTTGCCTTATGGGGATTTAACACTGATAGTGCTTCACGCAGAGACCCTTATAATTATTTGCCTATTTATTGTGTACCTATTCCTTATGATACAAGGGATGCAAACACCACAGGAGGGAATAATTACGTTACATCAGAAAGTTTTGTTTTAGATAGAATTGAGACTGGTTGGCAAAATCCTAGACCTATAGGAAATAGCAAAAAAATCGTATGGGAGCCTGATAAATGGCAATATAATTTTGCTATGAACATTTATGAAGTCCAGCACAGGCGCTTTAAGGACAAGGGTATAATAACGGCAAAGTCTGAACACCAAATAGACGTAGATCCTTATTTTATCTATGATACCATCTTTGCTAACGGTTACCCTTGGAACGTCATATCTGAAAAAGGAGAATATATGACAGAAGTAGCAGCTGTTTCTACTAAAATAGCTGTAGGCTTATGGGCTATATGGGATCACGATTATAGTGACGTATTATTAAGTAGAGTTAGCAACTTATATGATCCTAAATTAGGATTTTATGAAGGATGGTACGAAAATAGCAGTGGTCCAATCAAATTATTTACTGCTAACAATAATGGCATAATTCTTGAAGCATTATTATATCGTAAAATCGGTCCATTACTACCAAGATCGTTCAAGCCATCCAAGTGGGATATACATATTAGTGGCAATTCAGGAGAACTAAATAATACAGGAATAGAAAAATGTCACCCTATGCAATCTTGTGCTGTTGGAAATAAAGATAGCTCCTGCGCTATTAAAACATTTTTGAAAAAGTAGAAAATAAGGCTGAGTGCCATTGATGCAACCGTTAATAAAAGAAAATCGTGAAGAGCGTAATTTAACTGGCTTACTCTCACCTGAGTTCGAACAACGAATTGCCCCAACAGCTTTACCTTATTCAGAACGCAGGCAAAATATATATCGTTTTATAGCGATCTTAAATATTATAGTTAGTGGCTGGTATCTCTCTTGGCGCTGGAATAGTTCCTTAAACTATGATGCTATAGTATTTTCACTAGCTTTAGTTATAGCAGAAACATTTTCATATATATCTCTTGTTATTTTTGTATATAATTTATGGACAGACCAAGATCCTCATCCTACAATTTTGTCTCCTCCTGCATTGCTCTCAGAGATACAAACAGCAAGTACCATTGAAGAAACTCAGTTAGTCAATAGACCAATTACCATAGATATTTTTATAGCCACTTATAATGAGCCTATAGAAATTATCGAAATGAGTATTCTTGATGCAAAACGTGTAACTTATCCTAACAACATTAAGCCTGAAATTTATCTCCTTGATGATGGAAGAAGGTCAGAAATGCATGAGCTAGCTAAGGAGCAGGAAATAAATTACATTACTAGAGCAAATAACTTAGGATTTAAAGCGGGTAACTTGTGCAATGCTTTGCATTATTCCAGCGGTGATTTTGTGGTTATTTGCGACGCTGATGCTAGGCTATTTCCTGATTTCCTAGAAAAAACCATGGGCTATTTTGTAGATCCTATGGTTGCTTGGGTACAAACACCTCAATGGTTTTATGATATACCTGATGGTGTTAAGCCGTCAAAATTTTGGCAATCAATTCTGGGTAAGCTAGGTTTTTACTTTGGTAGAGTAATAGAAAAATTGGGTTGTAAAAATATACTACACGATCCATTTTTTAGCGATACCAGGCTATTTTATGATGTAATACTGCGCAGACGCAATGCTGCCAACGCCTCTTTTTGCTGCGGAGCTGGGTCTATTCATAGGCGTGAAGCATTGTATGAGGTAGCAATTTATGAGTATATTACTGCTGTACAAAACAAAAGCCAAGCTGCTAAAACGAAACAAATGCTTGATATCTTTATCACAGAAACTTTTTGCCCTATCAAACTGCATATTTCAGAAGATATTTATACCTCACTTATCGTACATAGTTATAGAAAAAAATCTTGGAAATCTATTTACTTGCCTATAACACTTTCTAAAATGCTTTCACCTCAGGACTTTGAGTCTAGATATAACCAGCTTTACCGCTACGCAGTGGGAACTATTGATATTACTAAGAATAATATAGCTAAATTTTTTAGCTCAGGGCTAAGTACTGGGCAAAAAATTATGTACTTTAATACTTTATATTCTTATTTTGGAGCAATTTGGAATATAGTCTTCCTAACAGCCCCTATTATTTACTTACTTACGGGCGTAGCTCCTATCGATACGACATATGAAGAGTTCTTAAAGCGCTTAACACCATGCTTAATTATTAATGAAGTAAGCTTGATTATAGGTCTGTACGGTCTAAATAGTTTTAACTCTAGGATACTCAGTTTAAGCTTATTTCCGTTACACCTTAAAGCATTACTTCAGGTATGTTGCAGAGGCGACCTAAAATTCAATGTGACTCCAAAAACACTTTCGAGTTCAAATCGTCATTTACGGCTGGTGATTCCTCATATAACTATATTAGTTCTAAGCCTAATCGGTGTATACTATTCATTATGGCAACTTATCCAGGGTGAATTTTATGCTTCAGCAGGAATTTTAGTAATTAATTATTTTTGGGTTGCGTTCAATATGTTCGTACTAGGTAGGTTTATTTTAGCGTCGTTATGGGTTGGTAATGAAGAAACATAAGTTTTTATCTCGTTTTAAGCGAGCAGCTTCATATAAAAAGGAGATACTTGCAATTTTACAAAATTCAGGATCAAACTTAATCATTATTACAGGCATTTTTACAGCTATAATCTTAATATTCTTAATTGATAACTGGAAAGTCACTTCAGACTTTGACCCTAGCGAGTTTCATGGTGTTAAAACCCCTCCT
>JAIXRE010000096.1 GCA_027485375.1 Rickettsiaceae bacterium
ACTTGAGCAAAAAGCTTTAGGTTACTTTTCCAGTTGCCAGGCATTTTTGGCAGATCTTTTTCCCTATCTTTATGGTTAATCCACTCATTCACATCCTTTAGTTTGCTATCAAACTGCTCCCCACTTACACCAGCTAACGCATAAACTTTAGTCTTAAAATCAGTTGCAATGGACCCTCCTAATAGCTTGGTTAAATTAGCTTGGTCATTGGCTATCTTTTTTAATTCCTTTAATATTTTGTCTTGGTCAGTTGACAAAATTTGTGGCGGCTGAGCATCTGCTGGCGGAACTTGTGGCTGAGCTGCTGGCTGCGGAGCGGCGGCTGGAGCTGGAGCTTCGACTGCTGGAGCTGCTGGCGGAACTTGTGGCTGAGCTGCGGCGGCTGGAGCTGGAGCTTCGACTGCTGGAGCTGCGGCTGGAGCTGCGGCGGCTGGAGCAGGCTTAGCTGCGACCGCTGGAGCTGGCTTAGCGGCGGCTGGAGCAGGCTTAGCTGCGACCGCTGGAGCTGGCTTAGCGGCGACCGCTGGAGCTGGAGTTGCGGCGGCTGGAGCAGGCTTAACTACTGACTGTGGAAACTGTATTTTACCCTCTGATAACTTTAACTGTCCTTGTGGTAGCGTCAATATTGTACCAGTTGCCTTAGCATATTCTTTGATTTCCTGCTCTGTTATTTTTAACTCCTTAAGCTTTGCAACCTCTTGCTGGCTTAACTTGTCTAGCTTGATTTGATTCTTTATAGCATATACTAGTGGAGAAGTTGTGTTACAATTTGCATCTAAAGTTGCGTTATGATCAATAAGGTAACGTAACGCCTCAGATAATTTGTTTGGTGGTGAAATTGCAGTATTATCTAGCTGTGACTTTCTAATCTCCCGTAGATTCTCCAACTTAATAGGATTCGCTTTATTTTCCTCTTTCTCGTTATACATAACTATGTATTTCAGAACTGAGCGAGTTCCAAACTGTTCTTGATTTAATAGCAACCTATGATTTATTACGTACTTCAGAGTCTCCTCTTGAGAGAGTTTTTTCTCATCAATCAACTGCTTTAAGATAGGGTTTTTACTGATTACATCCCATGTACCGCCTGGATATTTTCTCTCAACTTTAATGTCCTTTCTAATGGCATATACTATAGGATTATCAGTGCCACAGGAAGCTGCATCTAGTTTCATATCACAGTCGATTAAGTACTGCAATAGTTTAGCTTTATTAGGAAGTTGCTCAATTTGCTCAGCTTTTATCGACCAATTTTCAATTTTTATATAATAATTAGCTAAGTACTTCAATAATTTAGCTTTATCAGGAAGCTGGGCTACTTGCTCAGTAGTTATTGATAAACTTAATGCATACATAACCATTATATTATTATCAGCTAAGCAGTTTAATAGTTTAACTTGGTCAGGAAATCCTCGAATCTGCTTAGCGTTTATGTCCCTAAGCACTATATTATTGTTAACAGCATATTCTAAGGGATTATCAGTGCCGCAGGAAGCTGCATCAAGTTTCATATCACAGTCGATTAAGTACTGCAATAGTTTAGCTTTATTGGGAAGTTGCTCAATTTGCTCAGCTTTTATTGACAAACCTTCAATTTTTATACCCTTGTCCATTGCGTATTGCAAAGGATTTATTGAACCAGGTCTACCTTCGGGATCAATAACACCCTGATTTTCAATTTTGGGATCAATAACACCCTGATTTTCAATTAAGTATTTTAATGCTTTACTCTTATCTGCACCAAGACTTTCTTCAAGAAAATGTAAGTTTTTTACGATAATATTATTAGCTACAGCATATATCTCAACAGAGCCCTGCTGAACAAATGGCTTCATATTAATCCTACACCCATTCTTCAATAGGTACTCTACAATCGTTTGCCTAGTTATACCATCTATATTAGCTTTTACCAGACTATCAATCTCCTTGGGCGAAGTAGGAAATTTTACGCCTATGCTTTCTTTTATAGCATATTCTAGAGGATTAATTATTTTCTTTCCATCTTTTATGGTATAGCCACGCTCGATCAAGCAACCTACCATTGGAGCTTTTTTTCCTGGCTCAGCACCTAAATCCTCTAAGTTTAAACTATTATTTTCTATTTGCTTTTCTAACAATAACCTATCTTTAATTAATTCTATATCTGGATGTTTGACTAAACCTTTCTCTGCTAAATGCACAGTAATAGCATCTTTGATTATATCTCTATAATGCTCTTTATACTTCTCTATTATGTAACCAGTTTTAGGGTCAATTACCGCTACAACCTCTGTACCTAGCAATTCTTCTAATCCTAATTTTTTAAATTCTTGTTCTATCTGAACACCAGCGTTTTTTCTAAATTCTAACGCTTCTTTGCTCGTATCTGATAATGGCGGAATTGCTGGTAGCGTCTCTAATACTTTGGTCGCAACGCCTGCAAGAATGCTCTCAATAAAAGATTCAGCAACCTTGGGTTTGGCAAGCTGCACCTCAAGATAGAGTGAAAAATTTGCTTGAAGTGCTTTAAACTTCTTTGTCTCTTGACCATTAAGATTTTGCTTTATTAAATAAACATCTTCCTTTTCATCTTTTTTAACTAATTTATATGTATCTGCTATGCTATTTAGCAATGATGGTACATTATGTATCTCCATTCCTGGATGCAATCGTCGCTCTCCTAGCTGTTCTCTGATGTTGAATATAGCAATTCCTTCTATTGATTGATCTATCTTGTCTGTATTTAATAAATCTCTTGCAAATTGGGTGATTAGCTCTTTTTTTTGAGAGGCAATATAGGAGTCAATACTACCCTCTAAGGACATTTGAGCAATTATAGATTGTAAATTGCTTAATGTGCCAGCTCCACAATGGTACTCATAATTTTTAAATTGGCTAGCTAGACCACTAGGCTCCTTGCTAGCTTCAATTTTGTAGACAATCATCTCCATAGACTCTTTAATCGAGTTAAGCATGTAAATATCTTGAGGCGTAGTTGGTGCAAGCAAAAATTTTTCTTGCAGAGCTGAAAATTTATCTACGCCCAAATCAGACATATATTTACAAAGAGCTTTTACTTGCTCGTTTATCACCGGTAACTTTTTTTCTTGCTCAGGAATTAGGTCTTCTGCTGCTTTTATTTTTTCCTGCTGATTTAATTTTTCTTCCACTTTGGTAAATGCTAATGGCGCCTCAGTATACCGCCCTCCTTTTTTAAATAGCTCTTCCTCCACAGTTTTTCGATCAACCAGTTCAATTTTTGTTTCAACAAAGTCTGCTTTAAAATGTTCTAAATCTAGACTGGGTTTAACTTGCTCTTTACTCATAACTCCTCAAAACATTTATGGATACCTAATACTAATTAGGCACTTTCCTTAATAGAAAAGCAACCAAAAAACGCCTATTACTTGGCTTATATAAATAAATTGGAGTATCTAGTCGTGTAGAAAACACATAGCTTGAGAAGTGTATTACTGGGGGGTGGCTATTAGCCTTGCGAAAGATGCTAAAATTCTATTTCCTTACGAAGCCGTAATATACCTACAATATTAATAAAGACTAGTAAACCGCTAATTAAACTCATGGTAATTAGGACTTTATCCTGAGAGAAATTGCAAAATAATACAAAGGCAAAAATAGCATATAATAAGTATAGATATTTGCCATAACGTGGTTTTAAGAAAGAAGCGCATTTAACCCCAACAGCAAGGTATGAAATGACAGCAACAAAGCCAGCAGCGAAAAATAAGACAGTCATAAATAAATCGCTATATGGCAGGTACTTAGCCAAAGTAATTGCCACTACATCAGATGGTTTGATATGGTTCATCGTATGCCAAGCACCAGTGACACCAAGCATTACATTAGTCAATAAGCAAATAAAGGCGTCAGAAAAAAGAGCGTAAATTGCCAGTGAGGCTTGTTTTTTAGGGTCTACTATCCTTGTCTCGCTTTGCACAATGGAATCATAGCCAACGCCAATATCACCCGAATACACAGCCTTTGAAACACCAAGTTGCGCACTTAATAAAATAGTACTGCCTAAAAAACCTCCCATAGCAGCGTGCCCAGTAAAAGCAGATCGCAAAACTAGCAATAGGAAATCAGGTAGTAGACTAATATTTTGGTAAATTACATATGATGCGAATGAAATATATGAAAGCATGAAGATAGGCATCAGTAGAGCGCAGATATTCGCCAGCCTCTTAATTCCACCAAGGGCAGTATATATAGTCACTACTAATAACCCAGCAATTACTGTAGTTCTATTAAAATTGAAACTTTGTTCAATACGGTCAACCAAAATTAAAAATTGATAAGTTTCAACGCCGTATAAACAAATTAAGAAAGCCGCGATGCTAGCTATGTTTGTGCCGTTAAAGGCTTTTTGCAAGTAATACATAGAGCCGCCATTAAAGCCACCATGCTTATTAGCAATGCGGTACTTAATGCCAAGATATATCTCTGAATATTTCAGCATCATACCGCATACAGAGGCAATCATCGTCCATATTATGCTACCAGGTCCACCAACAAATAAAGCTGTGCTAATACCAACTATATTACCAAGACCAACTAAACCGCCAACAGATGCAAAATATAATTTGATAGGGTGGATACCAACGCCGCTAAGAGCTTTACTTTCTAATAATAGCGCCCTTATAACATGCGGAAAGTTAAACAATACACGGAATTGCAATCCTTTTGAAATGATTGTTAGATAAAGACCTGAAGCACATACTAATAACCAACCAAATCTACCCCAATATAGATTATCAAAATAAGTGATAAATTCAAAAATAGAATCTATAAAGGGCATTAGGTTGCTTTATATAGCATTAAAGGTTTTTTTATAAGGAAGTTCAGGGCAAAAGAATTTACCCTGAACTCAGTTAAATTTTACTAGTCTTAATTTTACTAACCTAAATATCAGTATATTCGTTAGGCGGTAGGATTCTTCATAAAGATCGACCTAACAAAATATAGTACAAGAATGATAGCAAACCAATATATTAAAAGCTCACCAGTAATTAATAGACTACCATCAGCTCCTAATATTTGCTTAAATAACAAATAAACGCAAGCACAAAGTGCAATAGGCGCTATTATAAATAATGCAGGGCACTTGAATGGTCTAGGAGCGTTAGGTAATGTGTATCTAAACAACATAACTATTATACTAACTACTATATAATCTATTATCGCTCCCATACTTACTAATTGACCAAGCACTTGGAAAGGTGCAAATGCTGCAAATAAACCAGCAAGTAGTGAGAATAGAATAATACTAATATAAGGACTATCGTGCTTTGGGTGTAACTTAGCAATAAATTTAGGTAACATACCGTCACGGGCAATTACATAAAAAATACGTGAAATACCATAAATATTCATCATAATTACAGTAGTCATACCGCATACTGCTCCAGTAGCAACGATCGCAGAGCCTATATTACTATTATTGATAGTTAAAGCGTGCGCTAGAGGGCTAGCATTATTTAGGTGTTCGTAACTCACTATACCAGTAGCAAGACCACCAACTATTACGTAAACTATAGTTGAAAGCACTAGAGAGCCTACAATACCTATAATTAGGTCACGTTTTGGATTTTTACATTCCTCAGCAGCAGCAGCTATAGTACCAAAGCCTGTGAATGCAAAAAACAAAATGGAAGAACCAATAAGGACATTATCAAAGCCAAACGGCATAAAATTATCCCAGTTTGTAGCATCAAAATGTGGAGTTGCCGATAAAACAAAAGCAAAAATAGCTGCCATTTTGACAAATACTAAAATAGCATTTAGCTTTTTACTGTCCTTAGTACCTATATATAGTTCACATCGTCCATAGGCTACTATTAGGAATGCAGGTACATTCATTTCACCACCTTCAGATGGCACTTTGGTCAAATATTCTGGAATAGGAAAGCCAGCGGTTTTCGCAATTGCTTGTATGTAACCAGACCACGCCGCCGCAACTACTGCCGAGGATAAGCCAAGTTCTAATACTAGCACGCCACCCATCACCCAAGCAAATAGCTTACCAAATGCTACATAAGAATAGGTATAAATACTACCTGAAGTTGGCAACATTGTTGCAAGTTCTGAATAAGCAAGTGCTACGAAAATACAAGCAATACCAGCAATACCATAGGATAGCATTACTGCAGGACCAGAATATTGCGCCGCAACTAAACCAGTATATACAAATACTCCAGTGCCTATAATACTTCCTAGACCAAAAAGGATAAGATCCATAGCTCCTAATGTCTTACTGAGACCGCTTGCTGCGCCTATCTCTCGCACTGATTCAAAAGTTTTTCTTGTAAATAAACTCATTATTTTTACTCCCTTAAAATATTAACTTATCTCTCTGGTAATCCAGCCGCCACCAAGCACTTGAGAATCTTGGTAAAATACACATGCTTGTCCAGGAGTGACTGCTTTTTCATGAGAGAGCAATTTTACCCTTATTGTATCCTTACAAATTGGAGTAAGAATAGCAATGGCTCCAGCTCGAGTCGACCTAATCTTGACCTGAACTTCAATTGGTTCTTGTAGTGGTTGCGCTCCAAGCCAGTTAACTTCTTTAACAGTAAACTCAGTTGCCACTAAAGCTGACTGCGGACCAACATACACAATTTTAGTATTTGGGTCAATCTTTATTACATATAGCGGTTCGCTTGACGTCTTAGGCATGTTACCTATACCAAGACCACGACGTTGACCAATGGTATAGTTAATAATACCATTATGTTCTCCTATTAAGAAGCCATCAACATGCATTATTTTCCCTTTTTCAGCAGCTTCTGGTCGTATTTTACTAATTACCTTAGCATAATCTCCATCTGGCACGAAGCATATATCTTGGCTATCTGGCTTATCTGCGACGATTAGATCAAATTTACTAGCCAGTTCTCTAGTATATTCTTTGGTTAAGCCACCTAGTGGAAAATAAAGGTAATCTAATTGTTCTTTCGTGGTAGCAAATAAAAAATAGCTTTGATCTTTTTGCGGATCAAGCCCGGTATGCAACTCTGGACCTTGCGTACCTTGAAGTTTACGCACATAATGACCGGTTGCAAGAGCATCTGCACCAAGTTCTTTTGCTGTTTTTAGCAAATCTTTAAACTTTACTGATTGATTACATTTGACACAAGGCAAAGGAGTTTCGCCGCGTAAATAGCTATCAGCGAAATCATCGATTACTGAGGTTTTGAACCTACTTTCATAGTCAAGGACGTAATGTGGTATTCCTAGCTTATCTGCAACCACTTTAGCGTCGTAAATATCTTGTCCAGCGCAACATGCCCCTTTTTTTCCTATAGCCATGCCATGATCATAGAGTTGCAATGTTATACCTATGATTTTATACCCTTCATGGTGCAGCATTGCCGCTACGGTTGAACTATCAACGCCGCCAGACATTGCCACTACTATTGTAGTTTGCTCTTTAGGTTTGTTACTTATTAGCATAGTTGTTAGATAAGATCGTAGTTTTACAAAATTTACTTATTATATATAAACCGATTAAATATAGCAATTAATTTTAGCCTATTTATCTATACGCACCTAACAGTCCAGACGTATAAATATTAATATATGATAAAGTGATTTTTATTACTCTTTGACTATTTTGCAATTCTTTTAAAAATAAATCGATAATGTAGTTAATTAATTTAGCATCAGTTAGTTTTTATTGTAATAATAATAATTGTACTTAATAAGCACTAATTAAGAAAGGATTATCTTATGCTATCCAGTAATGTTGAAAATACACTTAATAGAGCTCTTGCGATCGCAGCCCAAAACAAGCATGAATATGCTACTTATGAGCACCTGTTGCTTGCCCTACTTGAAGATATAGATGTCAAGAAACTTCTAAAAGAATACAAGATAGGCGCTAAGGTAATGACTGAAAAACTTAGAGATTACCTAGTATATGGTTTGGTAGAATTAATTGACGAGAATATAACGAGGGTAAAGCCAACTGTTGGCTTTCAGCGTATTATCCAAAGGGCGGCTGTACACGGACAAGTAAGCGGTTGCGAGAGAGTTAATGGTGTACACTTGCTTGCAGAGTTCTTCTTTGAGCCAGATTCTTTTGCAGTTAACTGTTTAAAAGAACAACATATATCAAGGCAAGAAATTTTAAATTATTTACATAATTCTAAAGCTTTGCAAGATAAAAATACAGCATCAAAAAAACAAAATAATAATTCAACAAATGGCTTAAAACTTGATAAATACCTAAAGAATAATTTACAGGATGCACAAAATACGCAAAATGCTTCTGATAGTATGTCAGGTACAAATCCTAAATCTTCATCACACTTTCAAATAGCAACGAGCCAAAATAATTCAACTCAAGGAGCAGCGAGTGCTAACCAAACAGCGCTTGAAAGTTATTGTATAAATTTAAATGTTAAGGCAGGAATAGGTAATATTGATTGCTTGATTGGTAGACAAGATGAGATTCAACGTACTATAGAAATATTATGCAGACGTAGAAAAAACAACGCCTTGCTAGTTGGAGAACCTGGCGTTGGTAAAACAGCTATAGCTGAGGGGCTAGCATTGCGGATTGTTACAGGTGACGTACCAAATGTTTTGAAAAAGGCTGTAATTTACTCACTTGATATGGGTAGCTTAGTAGCTGGTACTAAATATAGAGGTGACTTTGAAGAAAGAATGAAGAAAATTTTAGGTGAGTTAAAGTTAAAGCCTGATGCAATCTTATTTATTGATGAAATTCATACTATTATAGGAGCTGGGTCTACTACTTCTGGCTCACTAGATGCTAGTAATTTACTCAAGCCAGCTTTTGCCAAAGGCGAAATTAGATGTATAGGCTCGACCACTTTTAAGGAATACCATAATCATTTCGAAAAGGATATGGCGCTAGTAAGACGCTTCCAAAAAATAGTCGTTGCTGAACCAACACAGCAGGATAGTATAAAGATTTTACAAGGCTTGAAAGGTTATTATGAAAACCACCATCATGTAAAATATAATGATTCAGCACTCGTGGCAGCAGTGAAGCTTTCTGAGCGTTACATAAATGATAGGAATTTACCAGATAAAGCTATTGATTTAATGGATGAAGCTGGTTCACGCAAGAAGATTTTCCAGCAATCAGGAAAACAGCTTACGGTAAATGTAAAGGATATAGAGGAATTAGTTTCCTCAATTTCTAATATTCCAAATTTAACGCTGGCAGACAATGATATCAAGCAACTGCAAACTTTAGAAAACAAGCTTAAAGGCAGCATTTTTGGGCAAGATGAAGCTATCACGCAATTATGTTCTAGCATCAAACTATCTAAAGCTGGTTTAAAAAAGCACTCTCGCCCTACTGGTTGCTATATGTTCGCTGGTGCAACTGGCGTTGGCAAGACTGAGCTTGCAAAGAAATTAGCCGAATTGTGTAATATGGAACTAATTAAATTTGATATGTCTGAATATACAGAAAGTCATACAATCTCAAGATTACTTGGTAGCCCTCCTGGTTACGTGGGGTTTGATCAAGGAGGTCTGCTTACTGAAGAAGTTTCTAAACATCCATATTCTGTAGTGTTGTTTGATGAAATTGAGAAGGCGAATTCAGAAGTATATAATTTAT
>JAIXRE010000019.1 GCA_027485375.1 Rickettsiaceae bacterium
AATTATTATTCCTACAATTGACCAAGTAACAAAATCTTCTAGGTGCTTACTAGTTATACCTTTAGGAAAAAGAGCTACTAGCTTTTTAGCATAATACCAACCAAATAATATTCCTACAATATAGGCTAAAGAGTACCAGCGAACAGAGAGAGGACCTATAGAAACTATCACAGGATCAATATTTGGAAAAGATAGCATAATGTTAAGCTATTTGTGTTTGATACTGTATTTCAAGTGCTTCAAAAACCCTAACTAAGGCTTGAACTAGCTGGGCAATCATCGCATCTGTATGGCTAGGAGTTGGAATAATCCTCAGTCTTTCTGTACCACGAGGAACTGTTGGAAAGTTGATATGTTGAATATAAATACCATATTCATTAAGCAGCATCATTGAGGCTTGCTTGGCTTTTACTGGATCACCTATGATGATAGGTACTATATGACTATCATTCTTGAAATATTGAATTCCAGCTTCTTCAAACGCTGCCTTTACTTTTTGTACAGCTGCTCTATGTAATGCACGCTCTGTTTCTGAGTGGCGTAAATGATTAATACTGGCTCTTGCTGCTGCTGTGATTACTGGAGGCAGAGAAGTGGTGAAAATAAAGCCAGGGGCTGTTGACCTTATAGCATCAATGATTTGTTTATTGCCAGCAATATATCCACCTATAGCACCATAAGCCTTACCAAGAGTGCCTTGAATAATGTCGATTTCACCGTCGTAACCAAGCATATTAGCTATGCCAGCCCCTCCAGTGCCGTATAAGCCAACTGTATGCACTTCATCAATAAAAGTTAGTGCATTATATTTCTTGGCTAAAGCACAAATCTCTTTTATAGGAGAAATTAGCCCGTCCATTGAGTAAGCAGATTCAAAAACTATAATTTTAGGTCTATTAATGTCAACTTGCTTTAGCAATTCTTCCAAATGCTCGGCGTCTACGTGGTTGTATACGTATTTCTCTGCGCGTGAATTTCTAATACCGCCAATAATCGATGCATGGTTAGCCTCGTCAGAAAAAAAGACTATCTCAGGCATAATTTTAGTTAAAGCACTAAGAGTAGCATCATTTGCAACATACCCAGAAGTGAAAGCAAGGGCGACCTCTTTGTTATGCAAGTCTGCTATTTCTCGTTCCAGCTCAGTTATAGCATTATTATTGCCACCAATATTACGTGTGCCACCAGAGCCAACACCATTATCAGCAATAGCGCCTAAAGCCGCTTCCAGTACTTTTGGATTTTGGCTCATACCAAGATAATCATTGATACACCACATCACAATTTTTCTTTTGTCATGCTCGCTGCCATACCAAGCATAAGGAAAATTACCAGCGATACGGCGAACCGCTACAAATTCTCGATATCTATCTTCATTTTTAATTTGAGATATATGGCTTTTAAAAATTTGATCGTACTGAAGCATTATTTTATGTAGTTATTCTGTGTCTAAGTTTTTACATTATTTACCACTTGCTGGTCAAGTGTAATATAGAAAATATAATATTAATGGCATTTATTTTGTGATTCGTATATTAGTGAGAAGCTATTTATAGTATATAAAAATAGTTAAGGGGTAGTTTTTGTGAAAATACTAAATTGTATGTTTACTACTAGAGAAGGCGGCTTAGAGCAAGCCTTTCTTGATTATACAGAAGCCTTAGAGTCATGCGGGGAGGAGGTGGTGCTGGTACTACACACCAAAACCAAGATATTACCCTCTGTACGAAGTAAATATTACCAAATTCATAATTATTCTAAATATGACCTGCTAGCACTATTTAGGCTGAAATTATTAATACTTAAGGAAAAGCCTGATATCATCATCACGCATGGTAATAGGGCGCACTATCTGCTGAAAAAAACAGCAGGCAAAATTCCCGTGGTAGGTATATCGCATGGTAATGGTTTTGAGCATATAAAAAACTGTGATTATATTATTACTGTTAACCGAGAAATGCGCCAGCAGTTCATTGATTTAGGATATAATTCACAGAACATAGCTTATATACCTAATATGATTCGCCTAGATAACCAGCCAAAGGTTAATGAGCTTGCTATTAGGAAAGAGCCTGTAATTGGCGTGATAGCAAGGCTTGATTACATAAAAGGCATAGATACTTTTCTGCAGGCTCTTAGTGCGCTAAAAGCTAGAGGGGTAAATTTTAAAGCAAAAATAGCTGGTGATGGTCCTGAAAGTGAGCCCCTTAAAATGTTAACTGCTAAACTTGGTTTAACAGAGCAAGTAGAATTTTTAGGCTGGATTGAAGATAAGGCTGGTTTTTATAATAGTATAGATATTGTCTGCATGCCATCACGTTATGAGTCATTTGGTATAGTTATTTTAGAAGCCTTTAAATATATGAAAGCCCTTGTAGTTAGCAATAGCGCAGGACCGAGCCAGTTAATCAATCACGGCGAAAATGGTCTAATATTTCCAGTAGAGGATTCTGCCATGCTAGCTGATTACTTGCAGCAAGTAATCAACGACAAAGATCTCGCTAAGTCATTAGCACATAACGCTTTTGATAGTGCAAAGCTATATGATATAAAGTTTGTAGGAAAAAAAATAGTCGAATTATTAAGGTTTTGGAAAAATGAGTATAGAAAACAAGTTGATAAAAGATAATTTAGCTGTGGCTTATCAAATCTTAGCCTTTCTTGGTTTGGATGATCATACTTATACGCATCTGTCTGCAAGACCAAAAGGAGCTGATTTTTATTATATTTACCCTTTTGGCTTACGCTTTTCTGAAGTTACCAGCGAGAACCTGCTAACTGTTAGCTTAAATGGTGAGGTATTAAGTGGCAGCGAAGCGCAATATAATAAAACTGGTTATGTAATTCATGGCAGCATATACAAAGCAAGGACTGATATTTCTGCTATATTCCACCTGCATACTCCAGCTATGGTTGCTGTATCTGCTATGCAAAGAGGGTTATTGCCAATTAGCCAGTGGGCACTGCATTTTTACGATAGGATTTCTTACCACGAATATAATTCTTTAGCGCTTGATGAAAATAAGCATGGAGCAAGACTTGCGGCTGATTTAGGCAAGAATTATACGATGTTTCTGCGTAACCATGGTGCTATAACATGCGGGCGGATAATAGAGGAGGCGATGTTTTATATTTATCATTTAGAGCAAGCCTGCAAGACTCAATGTCTAGCTCTAGCTACTAATGAGCAATTAGTTATTCCTAAACCAGAAATTTGCCGCGCTGCTGCTCTTGACCTCCTGTCTTTTGAGGCTAATCTAGGACAAAGAGACTGGCAAGCTTGGCGGCAATTGCTGGGTGTTAATACCAATTCTTGAAAATTGGTATTAACAATCTTATGATGTCCATTTTCTAGAGCAGAATGCAGGCTCCTGCTCCTGCTCCTGTAAGGTCAACTTCTTTTACCGCTGTTGCTTCTGCTCCTGTAAGGTCAACTTCTTCTATCACTGTTGCTTCTGCTCCTGCTGTTACTACAGGCAATAGCTCTATTACCAAAGGTGAGGTTAATACTTTTGCATCTTCTAAAATTTTTGTAATCTCGTGATCTATGCCTAGTTCATCTTTAGCCACATCCAATGCTGTTTTGCCATAATTATTCTTGATGTTTATATCGGCGTTACGAGTTAATAATAGCTCTACAATTGCAGTGTGACCTTTACTAACAGCCCAATGTAGCGGGGTATTGCCATCTTCGTTCTTGATGTTTATATCGGCGTTACGAGTTAATAATAGTTGTACAATTTCAGTATGGTTTTGATAAGCAGCGCAATGTAGCGGGGTATAGCCATCTTCGTCCTTGATGTTTATATCGGCGTTACGAGTTAATAATAGCTCTACAATTGCAGCATGGTTTTGATAAGCAGCGCAATATAGAGGGGTATAGCCATCTTTGCACTTGATGTTTGCATCGGCGTTATGAGTTAACA
>JAIXRE010000087.1 GCA_027485375.1 Rickettsiaceae bacterium
ATTTTAAAATCGCTTTCTCAAACTATTAACCCACCAGTACTAATTGCTCTTTCAAATGTTATTAGTGCTAATAAGAAAATGTATTATGATGAGTTAGAGCGGGGTAACAAACGCAATGAGGTTACAGAATGGTTGTTATATTTTGCTAAGACTATCATAGATTCTCAGCAACAAGCAATAGATACAATCCAGTTTACTATACAAAAGGCAAAATTTTATGACAAATTTAATAACAAGCTCAACGAAAGGCAAATTAAAGTTATCACAAGAATATTTGCAGAAGGTCCAAAAGGTTTTGAGGGAGGGCTTAGTGCGCAAAATTATATCAGTATCACTGGAACGTCAAGATCTACAACAACAAGAGATCTTGAACAGCTGGTAAATATAGGAGCGATAACTAAAATTGGTGAATTAAAAGGAACTAGATATTCACTTCTGCTAGACTAAGTCTTAATTAGATCTTTTGAAAAACTCCTAATGCTAGACGAGTAATTTATGCGCCCCCGCGGAAGACCTATTATTACCAAGAAGTATGCTTATATACAAAATCTCTTATTACTGGTACGATAAAATTTCTGAACTTGCTACCGCTGAATACGCCGTAATGTCCAACATTAGGCTGCATGTGATATTGTTTCATAGATTTTGGTATATTATTGCACATTTGTAGCGCAGCTTTCGTTTGTCCAACAGCCGCTATATCGTCATTTTCACCCTCAACGCCAAGAAGGGCGCATTTCGTTATATTTTCTAGATGTACCGCTCTACCTCTTGAAATAAGCTTGCCTTTTGCTAGAGCAAAATCTTGAAAGACTTCTTTAATTGTTTGTAGGTAAAATTCTGCCGGTAAGTCCATTACAGAAAGATATTCATCGTAAAATTTCTTTTGCTGTTCTGCTTTTTCGTCGTCTTCAATCAATAAATTGTTATACATATCAATGTGAGAGCTGATATGGCGCTGCAGATTTAAGCTAATAAAGCCTATCAGTTGCAAGAATCCTGGGTAAACTTTACGCATATAACCAGGGTAATTTGGCGGTACTGGCATAACTACCATTTTTTCAAACCAATCAAGGCTTTTACTAACAGCAAAGTCATTGACCCTAGTAGGATTTTTACGAGCATCAACAGGACCGCCAATTAAAATCATGGAACTAGGTAGCTTTGGGTCGCCCGCTGCAGACATCAGAGCAACGGCAGCCATTACTGGTACTGTTGGCTGGCAAACCGCCATAACATGAAGATTTGGGCTTAAGAATTGCGTAAATTCAATAACGTAATCTATAAAATCATCCATATCAAAAGAGCCGTGGCTAAGTGGTACTTGGCTTGCGTCTATCCAGTCTGTGATATAGACGTCGCAATATGGCAACATATCTTGTACTGTACCCCTAAGCAATGTAGCGTGGTGTCCTGCCATAGGGGCGACAATTAGTAATTTTGGTCCTGGTTGCTTTAGTCCAATTTTCTTAAAATGCTGAAGATGACAAAATGTTTTTGACAAAATAGTATGCATTTCCACTTCGTAATGCTTATCATTTACTTTGCATTCTGTAATGCCAAAAGTAGGCTTCTGATACTTTCTTGTCATTCGCTCTGCGATTTCTAAACTAGCCCGCATAGTCATAGCAAAATTTGTATAATATAGAGGATTATAGCTATTTTCAAAACATTGCGTTCCTGCTAAAGTCATCATCCTTAAAGGAGACATTTGCATTCTAGATGCTTCCATCATGTAATATAAGGGGTTAAAATTCTCTGGAAAGAAATGTTGTTGGCGCAGGAACATGAATTACCTCAGAAACCTAATAATATTAATAACAATATAACGAGTTTATCATATTAATCGCACAACCGTTAGGAATTTTACCTTTAATAGTAAATATTGCGCTTGATTGTGCTTTAAGAGGTTCTAATACCATTCCAACGCTTTTAGTGTCATTCTCGCGCATGCGGGAATCCAGCTCTTAAAGCCCTTGCAAAGGCGCGTAGGCGGCAAGGGTAGAAGTGGATCCCCTCCTGCGAGGGGATGACAAAGAAGGGGTTAGCGTATATTAAATGCGCGGGCAAAGACGAATCTTGCAAAATCCGTTTGAATTATTTAAAAATGGGAATTGGTATAAGGCTATAAATTCATTCATTGGCTTTTTTAGGAACTATTGAACAGTCATTAGCATATTCTTTCCTATTTTTCCACCATTCATCTGACCTAAATTGCGCTGGTACCTTAGGATCATTATAATCATCAAAAGCTAATTCTTTATAAATAATATGGGTAAGTTCATCGGTTAAGTCTTGTGGAAATGCGGTGCCACAACATGGACAATATTTGAGCGTAAAAATAGTATCATCATTTAGTCTCAGCACATAACTTCTTGTAGGAGGTAGATAAATAATAGGGCTATCGCTTAGCTCTAACATTATTCCAAGACCTGAACAGCAATAATAAGACTTTTTTTCTTGCATGTGAATACAACCTTTACTGTGTTTTATTTCTGAGGGCTTTGACTTTAGTGTTTTTTCTTTTTTCTTATTCATGATTCCTCAAATTTTAAATAACTAAATATTTTTAAAGACATATGTCTGTATCTGAGCTAACATGACAGCTAATCGTATTATGTTCTATCCGTTATTTAGTATCACGTGCTTTTTACCTGAGTTTGCTTAAAACCTAGGTAATTATTGAGAGCTTTCTATATTAATATATGCTTCGAACAAGCAGCCATATTGTAATAGATTTTTTTAGTAAAAATCTATATAATGAACTGAGAGTTTAAAAACAAGAATCTAAAAGGAAGAACGCCGCTTATTTTCCTACTGCTCTCTCTCAAGTAATCTGTGGTATGCATAAAAGCTGGATTGAAAGGTAATGAAAAAAACTCTTCCAATCCATCAAGCATATATTGTAAAATTGTCTAGTATGACTTTTATATAGTTGTAACTAGTTGAATAATAAGGAAGAAAAATGCACTTTCAAAAAATAGAATCTATAGATGGAATATCTTTTACTCCTAGGGAGATAGATATCATAGCGTGCATATCAAATGCACGGGGTGCAAAAAAAATAGCGGCAATTTTATCTATTTCTCCTAGAACTGTTGAAGGGCACGTACAAAATATTCTGCTAAAAATCTCTGCTAACTCTCAAGAAGGAGTAAAAGATTTTGTAGAGAGATCAGCGCAGCTATCGCAAATCAATCAACATTATTTAGCGCTTGTAGTGCATGGTTTTTTTGAAGAGCAAATTAAAAAATTATCGCCATTTTTTAAAAAAGCGCAAATATCATGCATGGTTAATTACAAAAAAGATAGTGTTTTAGACCGCATAATTAGATATTTAAAGCTTGCTAATATAGAGGTAGATATCTGCAATGATAAATCTTTTGTTTGTTCAGATAAGAAGAAATTATTAAGCTTGTCATCCGACACTGATATTCTGAGCTTCAAACCAACTAATCCTAAAGACCTAATTTTTCTTTGTCAAAATGAGCAAACTGAACCTGCTATTTTACAAACATTTGCTAGCAGTAATTTTATTGATTTTAGCGAAAAAGCAAATGTTTATATAGGTGTTTTTAAAATATTAACAATACTAGCCCCAGCTGTTAATATAGAGGATGCTATCTCAGATTTTGATAAGCTGCGGCATAATGTAGTCAATTTTGGGAAAGACACTTTTTCTCACTTACCAA
>JAIXRE010000123.1 GCA_027485375.1 Rickettsiaceae bacterium
GTTTTACCAACTCCTCCTTTTTGATTAACAACAGCAATAATTTTAGCGCTCATTTAACTTAATTTCTAATATTTTGCTTTTAACAGCAGTTGCACTTTCATGTTCCAAATAATCAAACGACCAATTATCACAAGCTTCTTTTAGTTCTGTTTGATAATTTTCTCCTTTTAGCAATAAGTACTTGTCACGTACCTTGATATTTGCCGTACAAGAAAATATCTTATTCAAATTAGCAAAAGCTCTACTTGTAAGTATATCGCATGTAAGTTTGACATCCTCAACACGTTGGTTTATTACTACTATTTTATTACTTGAAAGCGCAGCAGCTTGCAACAAAAAAGCACATTTTCTAGAATCTGCTTCAATAATTGTTACGTTTCTAACGCCAGCTATCGACAATACAATTCCTGGTAACCCTGCTCCTGAACCGACATCTATTAATTCTATATCACGGTTTGGTATAAATTCCAATAGTTGCAACGAATCAACAATATGCCTAACCCAGAAATCTTGTATCGTACTTTTAGACACAAGATTAATTACATCATTCCACTTCAACACTAATTGCTGATATTTTTCTAATGTAGCAATTATTTCACGTGGAACCTTTAGCATTTCGTTTTAATGTATATTATTATTGCAGTTAATGCCGCAGGAGTTACCCCTTGTATCCTTCTAGCATTGCCAATCGTTGCCGGTTTATGGCGGGATAATTTTTCTCTTATTTCTAGTGATAGGCTTGAGATTTTAGTGTAATTTATGTCATTTGGTATAGCAAGTTCTTCTTCTTGTTTGAATAATTCTATATCTGCTTGTTGTCTTCCAAGGTAAGCGTCATATTTCGATTCAATATAAAAATATTCCAAGACTTTTCTGTCTACTAATTCAAATGGTGGAAAGAGCTTTATTATTTTTTCGATACCAATATTTGGTAAACCAAGCAAACGATATGCAGTGATATATTCTCCATTTTGGGTAATGGACACACCGAATTTAGCAATTTGATTAGTGGTTAGAGATAGTGACTTAAGCAACGCCCTTGCTTCTTCAATACGCCTTTTCTTACGCCAGAATATTTCTATACGTTCATCAGAAATACAGCCTATTTCTATACCCATAGGAGTTAACCTTAAATCCGCATTATCTGCCCTTACTGAAAGCCTATATTCTGAACGAGAAGTAAACATTCTATAAGGTTCTTGTGTTCCATAAGTAATTAAATCATCTATCATTACTCCAATATAAGCCTGAGCTCTAGTGAGCACAAAGCTTGGCTTACCTTGAACTAATAATGCTGCATTAATACCGGCTATAATACCTTGTCCAGCAGCCTCTTCGTATCCTGTTGTGCCGTTAATTTGCCCTGCTAAAAATAATCCTTTAACTTTTTTTGTTTCAAGAGTTGCTTTTAATTCCCTAGGGTCAACATAATCATATTCTATAGCGTAGCCAGGTCTTAGCATGACTGCATTTTCAAGTCCTATTATCGTCTTTAGCATTTCTATCTGCACATCTTCTGGAAGCGAAGTGGAAATACCATTTGGATAAATAGTATGATCATTTAATCCTTCTGGCTCAAGGAAAATTTGATGGCTGTCTCTTGTATGAAAACGCACTATTTTGTCTTCTATCGATGGACAATAGCGCGGTCCTACCCCCTCTATTTGCCCAGAATACATAGCAGATAAATGGATATTATTTTTTATTACTTCATGCGTTTCACTGGTAGTTTTAGTGATAAAACAATTTGTTTGAGGGACTGTTATTTGATCAGTCATCTCTGAAAATGGTTGTGGTATTTCATCACCAGGCTGCACCTCTACTCTAGAATAATCGATAGTCCTACCATCAATTCTAGCTGGCGTACCAGTTTTTAAACGCCCCAAATTAAAACCACATCTTTTAAGCGTCTCGGACAAACCATAAGAAGGAGGTTCATTTACCCTACCAGCGGGTATTTTTGTTTGCCCTATGTGAATTAATCCAGATAAAAAAGTGCCTGTGGTTAGGACAACCGCCTTACAACTAATAGTCTTAGCATTTTCTAACACTACCCCTGTAATTTGGTCATTTGTTATTGCAATATCTGCTACAGCACTGTACATTACTGTTAAATTAGGGTAATCAGTAATAGTATTATACATTGCTTTTCTATAAAGGGCTCTATCAACTTGAGCCCTAGGACCCCACACCGCAGCACCTTTACTGGCATTTAATATCCTATAATGTATACCAGCTTGGTCGGTGACTTTACCCATCAACCCATCAAGCGCATCTATTTCCTTCACTAAAGTACCTTTAGCAATACCACCAATTGCTGGATTGCAAGATAATTCTCCTAGGTTTTCTGGCTTTAACGTAATTAATAAGGTAGGTCTACCTAGACGCGCTGAAGCAGCTGCAGCCTCACAGCCTGCATGACCACCGCCAATTACTATTACATCGTACTGCATATTTTTCACGTGGAACAATATAGTTTTAGGTTTATTTAGTAATTTCGCATTGTGCAAAAAAGAATGATATTTCTCTTTTGGCACTATCAAGGCTATCAGAACCATGAATACTGTTTGCCTCTATATTTAAAGCAAGATCTTTCCTAATTGTACCAGCATCAGCATTTTCTGGATTTGTTGCGCCCATAACTTTTCTATTTACTTCAACAGCGTTATCTCCTTTTAGCACCTGCAATACTACTGGTCCAGAAGTCATAAATTCTACTAAACCTGAAAAAAATGGTCTTGCTGCATGCTCTTGATAAAACGCCTCTGCTTGAGCTTTCGTAAGGGTGACCATTTTTTGCGCTACAATTTTTAATCCTGCTTTTTCAAGATAGGAATTAATTTGTCCAGTCAAATTCCTTTCGGTTGCATCTGGTTTAATCATTGAAAATGTGTATTCTAACATAATTTAAAATCTCTTTATTAATTTTTTCTAAATAGCATTAGCATTTATATAATTTTTTAGTATTTTCGCAAGTGTTTTTTTGATACCCTAAGCAAATCATTCTTTATTCAAAACCGCCTCAACTTTATTAGTTAGTGCCTGCAAGCCATAAGGCTTTGGTAAAAAATTATATTGCTCATTTTCTTTCTTAGGCAAAATAGTTTCACCATATCCAGAAGTAAAAAGGAATTTAATTTGCGGAAACTGCTTCTTAGCTTTTTCTGCCATCTCCACTGCATTCATACCAGGCAGCACAACATCAGTCATTATAAGATCGACATTATTGCCCTCTCTTTCTAGCAATGCTAATGCTGTTTCAGCGGACTCAGCTTCTAGCACTCTATATCCCTTGTTTGATAAAGAGTAGATCGCTAACTCCCTTACCACTTCTTCATCATCTACAATAAGTATTGTAGGCTTTTCTTTTTGCATTTTTTACCTCATTTAATTTTGGGTTCTTCAGTTAACTTTAAAAAAACAAAAAATGTAGTACCAACGTTTGACTCTGTCTTAAGACGAAGGTAACCACCAACTTTATCAACAATTTTTATAACGGTAGCAAGTCCTAAACCAGTACCAAGATCTGGACTTTTAGTAGAAAAGAAAGGTTCGAAAATTTTATCCATTATGGCTTCACTTATACCATCACCTGTATCCCTAATTTCTAACAAAGCATACTCCCCGAAACCTATTGGCTCTTTGCTAGAGTTAAGGTAGTTTTTTTGCGGAAAACTTTTATCTACTTTTATTTTTTGTGTAGTAATAAATAATTTTCCCTTACCATGCATAGCATCTTTAGCATTTACAATTAGATTAATTATTATTTGTTCAAATTGCACTTTATTAATTGTTGCTAATAAACCTTCATTTTTATGCACTATATTGCATTGAATTTCTGGACCTAAGAGCTGAAGCATAAGTCCTAGCACATCTGTTATTGCGTCAGATATGTTTAATATATCTTGTTTTATATCCCCTTCTTTTGCAAAGGTCAGAATTTGCTTAGACAAAGTCGCAGCTCTCGTGGTGTTTTGCTTAATATGCATTAACTCAGCGAATGACGGATCTTCCATCTGATGCCTAGAGAGCAAAATATCACAAAAGCCCATGATTGCAGTAAGTACGTTGTTAAAATCATGAGCAACTGAACAAGCGAATTGTCCAAGGTCTTGCATTTTCTGCGCTGTACGTTTAGTTTCAATGACAGTTTTATATGGAGTCATATCGATAATTTGTAGCAACAAACAATGGTTTTTGTTGTACAATATAGGTGTATAGTAACATAAAACTGGTGTTAAGTTACCTTTAGTATTCAGATTAATTTCTAAACAACCATCATTCTCTTCAGCTGCTGCGTTTAATAAAGGCTGCCTATACTCGTCGTCTATCTGCTCTAGGATATTTTGTGCTTCTTTGGGGGTAATAACAAGCAGCTTTTCGCTTTCTCTGTTAGCCTTTACAATCCTACCATCAGACTCTACGATTACCATTGCCATCACTGAATTTTCTAGCAACATTAGCCACTGCTGAAAAGCATTATCTTGATTGCCTTTGATAGCAATAATACATTTTGGTATTAACTCATTTAATAGTATTATTAATCCCAATCCAATTAAGCTAATCATCAAGAATCCACCTTGTGCCATAATGCTTAAGTAATAAGAACTTGCTATTATTAATACTGCAATAAAACATAGAAAAAAATTTATCTTCATATTCACCTAAAAATCTGTTACCCTAAAACTTGCACTTAATCACCAATATTATGCTGGCTCCAAGGGTTTGAGACCACCTAGACTTATCTAGATTACAATTTCCTGACCCCTGTACTGCTTAGCTTTAGAGTTTTTATTGCTACTTATTATCCATAAAACTTCAATATAATTAATGCTGTTAATTTAAGCCACATATCTTATACGAAATTATGAAATTTTCTAATTTATACCGACTATACACTAATCAACCAATTATTGGAAACAAAAATTTAACCCTAGATAGCGATAAAACACATTATTTAAAAAATGTATTAAGGATGCAGATAGGCAATGAATTCAGAATATTTAATGAAACCGATGGAGAATTCATAGCCACTATCATAGATATAACAAAACACTCTTTATCTGTTCAAGTAGTTGAAAACTTGCGTAAACCACAAATTAACCAACAGTTGACATTGGGCTTGTGCCTTATCAAAATTGATAAAATGCTTGATGCAATAGATTTAGCTGTGCAACTTGGCGTAACAGCTATCGCCCCATTAATTTCGACCCGTTCTCAAATGCGTCATATAAATTACGACCGCTTATTGAAGCGCATTATTGAATCAGTAGAACAGTCTGAAAGGCTTGATATTCCTAAACTTTTTCAGGTCATGCAGCTTAACGAATTCCAAAAACAATGCTCTTCAGATATAATAATTTATGCTAATGAAGACGAAGAAGAAAGCGCTACTATGCGGTCTATTAACTTAAAGCAGGATAATATTTCGTTGATTGTAGGACCAGAAGGTGGCTTTACTAAAGAGGAGCTAAGCACATTAGCCACCTGGAAAAACTCGTATTCGGTAAGTCTTAGTAAGAATGTTCTGAGATCTGAAACAGCAGTAGCGACTGGATTAAGTCAAATACAGTTGCTACTGCAATAATACCATTTCTAAAGAATTAAATACCGGCAATTAGATTTTAAAGTGAGACTGCTCTGAGGTCTATATTAAATACGTACGCAAAGCGCCAGTCTTGCCAAATCCACTTGGATCATTTAAAAATAGGAATTGGTATTATTGCAGTCTACCCTTTCATGCGCCATC
This sequence comes from Rickettsiaceae bacterium, assembly GCA_027485375.1. Taxonomy (GTDB): domain Bacteria; phylum Pseudomonadota; class Alphaproteobacteria; order Rickettsiales; family Rickettsiaceae; genus JAIXRE01. The sequence goes on from JAIXRE010000123.1 coordinate 5,750, forward strand.
CTATATTAATTAATCTTACGATCAATAAGAACAATATTGTGTTTGTTACGAGCAAAAGGCAGATTCCAACAATAATATTGCTATCAGAATAGTTAGTGAGGCTATAACGAAAACCATCAATCATATA
>JAIXRE010000107.1 GCA_027485375.1 Rickettsiaceae bacterium
AATTTTTTTGGATTGCTTCAGGCTAACGCCTTCGCAAAGACGCTTATTTGCTATGATAACCCCGCCACCGTCATTGCGAGAAGCAAAGCGACGAAGCAATCTAGTATGTGAATTTTTTTTGGATTGCTTCAGGCTGCCGCCCTCGCAATGACGCTAAGGGCTAAACAGCTTGCGACTATTCCAGTTATTATTCTACCTAAGATTGCATGCAAGTCAAGCGAGTTGTGCAAACCTGTATAAGTTCTGTATGATTTGGTAAGCCTCAGAGCAGTCTCACGGTTTAAAATCTATTTGTTCTAGTTTAATTCTTGAGATTTAGTATTATTCCCGAGTACTAGAGGCGGGCGAAAAAAAGTTACCTTGCATTCCATCGACTTTAAGGTCAAGTAAAAACTTAGCAGTTTCACCATTTTCAACGAATTCAGCAACTGTTTTGATACCTAAATCTTCTGAAATCCTAACTAAAGTTTCTATAAAGTATTTGCTATAGTGGTTGCTAGTTAAGTTTCGTATATAGCTACCATCTATTTTTACTATATCAATAGGTAGGTATTGTAATTGTTTAAAAGAGGTAAAGCCAGAACCAAAATCATCCAAAGCAAACCTACAACCATATTTATGTAGCCTATCAATAAACGATTTAGTTTTCTCATAGTCTTCATTAAGCAAGGTTTCTGTAATCTCAATAATAAGACGTGAGGAAATATTGTTATGTTTCTCAAGTAACTTCTCTGCCATCTCTAGTAAATGCTCATCTAGCACCCCTACGTTCGAAACATTGACTGAAAGACATAAATTAGGGTCTTGCGCTAGCTCATTGATTGCCATTTCAAGCACTATATGATCGAGCAAATTAATCAACCCCTTATCTTCAATAGCACTGATAATTGGTCCTACAGAAACTAGTTCTTGGTTTTCATCATGAAACCTAAGTAAACATTCGTAATATGGAATATAACCTGTTTTACGGTCGAAAATAGGTTGATAAGCAAATTCGATAGCTTTATTAGCTATGGCTTTCCTAAATGTGCTCAGCTTTCTATTAACATTTTTTAGATTTTCCAAATCGTGCAAATTATGATTATACTCTAAATGGTATTTAGTATTATCGCTTTGAGCAAAAACCCCCGCTAGTAATGAATTCAGGCTTTCAGCTTTAGCACTAACTTTTGGAAAGTTAATCGTAGCAATTTTGCAGTTCATATAATTTTCAGGAAAATTATCCTTAGTATAAAGCTGCGTTGCAGTATAAATTTGAAAAACAAATTCCTTAAGTGTTTCTGTCCCTAACTCAGGCAAAATTAGCAATACATTATTATAACCTGTATGGGTATATACTAAGATATTAAAATCGCTACATACTTTACGTACTATTTGACGTAAATCATCTACTATATTAACTATAGAGCTTATGGTAACTTTTAGCTCTTCATAATTTATTAGTTTTACTAAAACACAATGTCCAGCACCAAGCTTGTCTATTTCATTTTGCATATTAGCAAATTCTGTGCTTAACGATAAAGTCATAAAATATTCCTAGTGACAGAAAGTTAATATGTATTATGCTTACTTAAAGCGTCCTAGTTACACATCAGATTAGCTAGGTCTAAACTTTTTCACGGCAAATTTATACATTGCAAATTATAGACTAAAAAAGCATATATGTATAACAGTTTTTCAATTTTTAGGTGCTGAAATATGAGCAGGATAGTAAATATCGAACTAAGATTAAGCGCATTAAAGCCACATTATCTTGAAATTATTGATGAAAGTGAAGCGCACGCAAACCATAAAGGTAACGATGGTTCTTCAGAAACGCATATACTAATAAAAATAGCAGCTGATTCTTTAACTAAACTAAGTAAAATAAATCAACATAGGCTAATTAAAGAGCTTCTAGCAGAAGAGTTTAAAACAGGTCTGCATGCATTATCAATAAAAATTATTAATTAGGTAGGATAATATGTCATTAAATAGCATAGTGAAAATACTAAGCAGCGCAAATAAAGTAGCTTGCAATATTACGCAAAACTTTGTTAATAAAGGACAGAGCTTAGTAGAGGATCATATCATCAAGCAAAAATATGTGTCTAGAGAAGAATTTGAAAATTTACAGCAGGTAGTCATAAAACTAGAAAATAAGCTTAATAGCAAATAATTTAAAGTTAATTGGGTCTTTCCAAATATTTATATAGCCTATTATAGATATATTTGTTTGATAATTTTCTAAAATACAATATTTTAGATGATATTACTTAAATTTAGGACTTTTAATGCTTTCTATATTCAGAAGAGTTTTTGGCACAGCTAATGATAGAATTATCAAAAAATTGAGGGCAGAGGTAGAGAAGATTAACGCTCTTGAACCTTCTATCGAGGCGCTTTCTGACGAGCAACTACGTAATAAAACCGTTGAGTTTAAACAGCGCTTAAAGGAGGGTCACACACTTGATAGCCTAACATATGAAGCGTTCGCTGTAGTAAAGGAGGTAGCAAAAAGAGTCTATTCCATGAGGCATTTTGATGTCCAGTTAATAGGAGGCTTGATATTGCATCGCGGCATTATCGCTGAAATGCGTACTGGCGAGGGTAAAACTTTAATGGCAACCCTGCCAGTATATTTAAATGCTCTAACTGGTAAAGGCGTTCACGTTGTTACAGTCAATGACTACTTAGCTAAGCGTGACTATGAATGGATGGGTAAGATTTATAATTTTCTTGGTCTCTCTGTTGGGTGCATAGTAAGCCAACTAAGCGATCAGCAAAGAAAAGAAGCTTACAGTGCTGATATTACTCATGCTACTAATAACGAACTTGGCTTTGACTTTCTACGTGATAACATGAAATATAGCGAAGATTCAAAAGTCCAAAAGCCTTTTAACTTTGCCGTAATAGACGAAGTGGATTCTATCCTTATCGATGAAGCTAGAACGCCATTAATTATTTCTGGTCCTGTTGAAGATAATTCTGGATTATATGCTAAAATAGATGAAGTGGCTCGTCATTTTACACCAGAGCATTACGAAAAAGACGAAAAAATGCGTACAGTTAACTTGACTGAGACAGGCATTAACTATGTCGAGGAGCTGTTAGTAAAACATGGTCTGATATCTGAAAGTGCTAGTTTGTATGACTTTGAAAATCTAAGCTTAGTACATTACATTAACCAAGCTCTAAAGGCACGGGTGCTATTTAACTGCGATGTAGATTATTTAGTCAAAGATGGCAAAGTGATGATTATCGATGAGTTTACTGGCAGAATAATGGATGGTAGGCGCTATTCTGATGGCTTGCATCAAGCACTTGAGGCGAAAGAGGGCGTAACAATTCAAAATGAGAATCAAACTTTAGCGTCCATTACTTTCCAAAACTATTTCCGCTTATATCGCAAGCTCTCAGGTATGACTGGTACAGCTATGACTGAAGCCTCAGAGCTTAAGGATATATATAATCTTGATGTAGTAGCAGTTCCTACGCATAATAAAATCTCTAGAATTGACCATGATGACGAGATTTATGGTAGTAAAAATGATAAATATGATGCTATTTCTAAATTGATCCAAGATTGTTATGAACGTGGTCAACCAGTTCTAGTTGGAACTATTAGCATCGAAAAATCAGAAGAGATATCAAATTTACTAAAAAGCAAAAGTATAGCACATAATGTGCTGAACGCTAAGTTCCATGAAGATGAGGCTCATATAATAGCGCAAGCTGGCAGATTTAAGGCTGTGACTATTGCTACTAATATGGCTGGACGTGGTACAGATATTATGCTTGGCGGCAACCCTGATATGCTAGTAGAAGCCTTAAATAAGGCTGCTATGTCTGAAGCAGAATACCAAGCTGCAGTATCAACCATTAAAACTAAAATTGCAGAAGAAAAACAAAAAGTTGTAGAGGCTGGAGGGCTTTTTGTCATAGGCACAGAAAGACATGAAAGCCGTCGTATTGATAACCAGTTAAGGGGTAGAGCAGGAAGGCAGGGCGATCCTGGTGCAACAAAATTTTTCCTCTCCTTAGATGATGATTTAATGCGTATTTTTGCTTCAGAAAGGGTTTCTGGACTGCTTAGGACTTTAGGGCTCAAAGATGGTGAAGCTATCCATCATCCTATGATTAGCAGAAGTCTAGAAAAAGCGCAGCAAAAAGTAGAAGGTCATAATTACGAAATTCGTAAAAATTTACTGCGTTTTGATGACGTTATGAATGAGCAACGTAAGATTATCTATGCGCAGCGTAATGAAATAATTGCTGCAGAAGATGTCAGCTACTTTTTGTCAGATATGACAGAGCAGCTAGTGGAAGAGAAAGTTACAAGCTTTATAAAACCTAACTCATACAGAGAAGACTGGGATTTAGAGGCGCTAGCTAGCGAACTGCACCGCATTTTTGCTTTGAAATTCGACCCTGAAACAGTTACTAAAGCAGACGTAACTGAAGAAGAAGTAACAAAACAAGTGCTTAAATCAGTTGAAGATATATATAAAGCTAAATCAGAGTCTTATGGCAAAGAAGTATTGCAAGAAGCAGTTAAGTATCTGCTACTTACTACCTTGGATCAGGTATGGAAAGAGCATTTGCATAATTTAGATTATTTAAGACAAGGTATTTCGCTAAGAGCCTATGGTCAAAAAGATCCGTTAAATGAATATAAACGTGATGCTTTCAATTTATTTGAACAAATGCTTGAGACTTTGAAAGAGCTATTCGTTCAGCGTGTTTGTTACTTATATATTGATGCCAGCCACCTAGACCGCGAGGCTATGTCTCTGAAGCATAAACAGCTGCAGAAAATGAGCCAAACTCGAGAAGATCCAGCTTTTAATAAATATAACGCCGGTGTTAGTATTGAGGCTCCTATTCAGCCAGTTAAAGCTTACGTAAAGCCAGAGGATAGGATTAGTACTGATAGTTCGACTTGGGGTAAGGTTTCACGCAATGAACCATGCCCTTGTGGATCAGGCAAAAAGTATAAATATTGCCATGGCGCAAGTAGCAATGAGTAATAAGGTGCAGAAGCCAGTTATTGGTATTACGCTAGATCTAGCGCAAAACTCAGAAAAATATCGTTACGCCTCTTTTCCTTGGTATGCACTTAGGCAGAATTATGCAGATAGCGTTGTTAAGGCTGGTGGCGTACCTTTAATGATACCTTATAGTGAAGATTACGATCGTATTTTAGATTTAATCGATGGTCTCATCATTCCTGGTGGAGACGAGGATATTAACCCCGCGATGTACGGTCAAGAAATCACCTCAAATAGAGTGAAACCTAACGATGCTAGAGGCACCTTTGAATTTAAACTATTACAAAAAGCATTAGAACGAGATATGCCGTTTTTAGGTATATGTAATGGTATGCAGCTACTTAACGTAGTTCTTGGTGGCACTTTAATTCAAGACATTCCAGATTATTTTGCAAGTAGGCACGAGGATGGCGTTATTCTACCAATTCACAGATTAAATCAGGCAAATGGATTTCAAAGTGAGGCTGCCGAGACGTATATGAAATACGTGCGCAAAGACGAATCTTGCAAAATCCGTTTGGATCATTTAAAAATGGGAATTGGTATTATTAACCACGAACAGCCAGCTCCTAAACACATACCTTCTCACATTATTACTATAAAGCCAAATACTATATTAGCAGAGCTTGCGGCAGGAGATACTGAGTTCATGGTAAACTCCACTCACCACCAAGCAGTAGGTAAGCTTGGTGATGGCTTGATAGCTTCAGCCATAGCACCAGATGGCATCATCGAAGCTATAGAGTCAACTAAGCATAAATTTGCAGTTGGCGTGGAATGGCATCCAGAATATTTATTATCAGGGCTGGATTTGAAATTATTTACTATGCTTGTTTCTTATACCAAAAGTTAGCAAAGATTGCTTTACAAGCTCGTTAAAACTTAGCTGCACTTTTCCTAAAACTTTCTTCTTATCAGTTAGCGCTTAGAGGGAAGTATGCTATATTATTAGTGAAAAGTCACAACGTGATATTAAAAAATGATATTTTTTGTATTTAACCCAGTACTATTATAAATAGCTATTGACGTATTGTTAGGATACTTATAAAACTCTACTAACCGTCCGTATAGGAAAATTATAATTATCCTATACTAGTTAAGGGTTAAATAAATCAAGCTTGAAAAGGTTCTACGCTTTGTATTAAAAAGCAACTGAACTAATTGTATAACAATAATTTTAATTTAAGAGAAATAACATGAAAAAATTAGCTATCATTTTTTTATCAGCTAGCATCCTAGCTAGTAGCGCATTTGCTGATGAGGACAAGGTACTTGCCACTTACAAAGATGGTGAGGTTAAAGAGTCTCAAGTTATGAAACAATTTAGACCTACACTTGATATGCAACAAGTCACTAAGGATAGAAAATTCTCAGAATTAGATCCAAACTTACAAGAAGCATTGGTGCGTGGCTATATTAATGTGCAATTGTTAGATCAAGAAGCTAAGAAACAAAATATTGAAAATTCTAAAGAGTTTCAAGATAAGCTAAATACCGTTAAAGCTCAGATGGTTCAACAAGAGCTAGTTGAACGCCAAGTTAAGGCAATGGTAACTGATAAAGAGATTGACGCTGAGTATAATAAACTTGTTGTAAGCCTTAAAGGTGCAGAAGAAGTAAAAGTAAGCCATATTTTGCTAGATACTGAAGAGAAAGCAAAAGAAGTAAAAAAGAAACTTAGCAAAGGCTCTAAATTCTCTGATCTTGCAAAAGAATATTCTAAGGATGATGGTTCAAAAGCTAGCGGTGGTGAAATTGGCTACATTATGAAAGGTCAACTAGTGCCAGAATTTGAAGAAAAAGCAATGGCAATGAAGGTTAATGATACTTCTGATCCAGTCAAAACTCAATTTGGTTGGCATATTATTAAAGTACTTGATAAAAGACCAGTTAAAGTTCCGTCAAAAGAAGAAGCAAGAGCAAATATCTCTTCTAAGTTAAGTAGAGCTGCGATGGAAAAATACTTTAGCGATCTTGCAAGTAAGGCAGAAGTGAAGCTAAACTTGCCTGCAGGACAAGGTGCTGCTCCATCTACTGATGATACCACTAAGCCTAAGCCAACTGCTCCAGAAGCTGGTAAGTAATAAAGATAATCTTTAGTCAAATGATCCCCTCTTTAAGGGGATCATGCGCGCAGGCTTGAGAGCTGTCCGCCAAAAATTTATCTAGCTTGCGCAAATAATGCTTTTTGCGTACTAAGAAACGTTAAGGGATCAAGGCTTGAGGCTGTTCTCCGCCTTGATTTCAAAATAGCACCAAATTTTATTCCAATCCAATATACTGTATAGCTCTTCTGTGACTCGTCTATTTTATAAACAAAATAGATACTCGTTCAAGATACAATCCATTTAGCCTATTTAATCCTTGAGAATTGTTATTAGATAAGATTTCAGCACTTGAAACTATTTTTTGCCTAACCTTTCTTTAGCATATCTCAACATAGTTTTTGGCATTTTGATGCTATATTTGTCAAGAAAAGCTATAAGTTGCAATTCGTCTTTCTTACCAGCCTCACGCAGCATCCAACCAGTAGCTTTATGAATCAGGTCATGTTTGTCATTAAGCAAGAGCTCTGCGATTTTAAAAGTCCATGTAAGATCATGATTGCGTATAAAATACCATGTCGCAACAATTGCTATGCGCCTCTCCCAAAGTACTGGAGAGTTGGCAAGAGTTAGTAAAATTTCTCTATTTCTATCAAACAAGTGCGCCCCGATAATTAAATGCGCTGAACTATCTACTAAATTCCAGTTATTAACGTGTCGTAAGTTACTTAAGTAGAATTGATAAATTTCATTTTGCAAAACAGCTGAAGCCTTTTTATACTGATTAGCTAAGATTATTAAGGCAAGCAGTCTTTCTTCATTAATAGGCGAACTAATCACAGTTTCTAGCTCTGCAAATGTCAAATTAGCAAATTCCTTAGCTATTTTTCGTAATGCTGGTACTGTAACGCCTATAAATTTATCGCCTTCTGCATAATGCCCTGTACCTGTTTTAAAGAACATTGAGGCTTTTTCCTGAGGAAGGTTTACTGCGCTGCGTAAGGCACCTTGTACTTTGTTCATTTTAAATTTACTCCTTTATCAGTTAATATTTTCATACTATCACAACATCACACCTAATCCAGTTAGTTTTACTAGCATGTAATACCAAATTCCATTTTTAAATAATCCAAACTTATTTTGCAAGATTCATCTTTGCGCACTTATTTCATATAGCCTCGTGGCAGCCTCACGGTTTAAAATCCATTTTTTCAATTTAATCCTTAAGAATTAGTATAATAAAGCTAACGCGAACACTAATATATCTTGTGTTTTATTTAAACATTATGTATACAAGTAATTAAGTAGCATTAATGATAGTTGATAGTTTTTAAATTAACATGCAGCTTGGCAAACTTAGTCCGAGTCTTTTGCTGGCTCAATTTTCGAGGTAAAATTATGTTAAATACTAGAGAAAGAAAGGCATTGCTTGCTTCAGTTTCGATTATGGTACTAAGCAACTCTGCGCTGGCAGGTAGTCAGGCTTTAGTGCAAGATGCAGACAATAGTATAGTACAAACTCCGCCAGCGCCGCCTCCACCACCGCCACCGCCACCACCACCACCACCACCACTTCTAGGCTTTGTTCCTCCTCCACCGCCACCGCCTTCTGCGTTAAACTTAGCATTTCCTGTGCAAGGTTCTTCAGATGCCGCAGGATCTCAAGTTGTCGCACCTCAAGTAAACGAAAGTGCCGCTAATGCTCTTTTTGCAGAAATAGCTGCTCGTGGCGGTAGGGGTTTAAGAAACCCTGAAAGGATAGCACATGAGAAAGCCCTAGTACTAGCAGAGGCTATCAGAAAACAAGCTGCGGGAGAGGAGCTAAGCCGTAAAGAAGAGAGGGCATTAGAGGACAAAAGAAATCATGACAAGTCGGTTACAGAGGCTAGGTTAGCAGAGTTGGTCAATAAAGAATCTTTAAGCGCGGCAGAGCGTTCAGAAAGAACAAAACTAATAATACTTAAAGGGAGAATGGACGCTCCTCCCACTGCTCCTGCTAGTAATGGGTCGCATGGTAGCACTAGGGCGGGAGCTTTGGAGATGTTGCGTACGAAGCAAGAGGTCGTTGCAGTGCCTATAACTTTAGAGGAAGCGCAAACTAATATTCATAAAGCTTACGCCAAACTATCCCAAGAAGGTAGGAGAGATTTCATGGTAGCTTACCCTCATGTAGAGCCAAAGGACTTAGTAGTGAAAATATCCTCGGCAGAGCTTAAGCTTCTGATAAACGCTGGAATACTTCCTAAACCTATTGATTTGTACGAGGATGTTTTTAAAAGGTCAGAGTTAGTCAAAAATTTTGCTACAAACCGATATGCAGATTTTACCTTAGCGCACACAAATTCAATGAGCAGTGAAGATTTACTTACAATTGCAAAGCTTTATAAAGCCTTGAAAAACCAAGAATTAAGCAATATGCTCGAAAAAATGGCAGAAAAAAAAGCGACTCAAGAGCGAGCGGTAGAGGAGGAAGGGCGTTCAAGAAGGGCGGTAGAGGAGGCGAGTAATGTGAATCCCTCAGCTCCACCGCCACCGCCTCTTCCTGTTGGATTACTTCCACCGCCACCTCCTCCTGCTGGGTTGTTTCCGCCACCGCCACCGCCACCTCCTCCTGCTGGGTTGCTTCCGCCACCGCCACCGCCACCACCACCACCAGCTCCTGCTGGGTTGCTTCCACCACCACCGCCACCTCTTGCGTTATCTTTTGCATCAGGGGCGTCATCTTCGGAAGCTAACAATGGATCAAGCGGAAACGCTGCTTTACTGCAAAGCATACGCGGTGGCTTTAGGCTAATGGGTTCTGAGCAAGCGGCTATGAGAGAAAAAGCTAGAGAAACTACGCGAGCTAAAAAACTTCAGAGTGCTAAAGAAAAACAAGCCCAAGGGCAACCTCTAGACGATAATGAAAAAAAGGCATTAGAGGATGAAAATCGCGCTATACAAGAGCGAGAGGCAAAAGAATTGCAAGGCTTAAGGGAGCTCTCCAACCCAACCGTAGAACAATGTAGGCGCATGAGGGAATTATGTAAACCAAAACCTAATGCTTCTGGTCCAGCTATCTCCGAACCTCGTAGGCAAGGTGGTTTGCAAGCATTTAGGGAAGGTCTTGCTGCTCGTCCAAACACAATTTCAGAGCCTGTATCATTAGAGGAACTAAAGAGTAATAAAATTCTAGGTTACGCTAAACTATCCCGAGACGGTAGGAGAGATTACATCGTAACTCATCCTGACGTTGACACACGAACTTTATTACCAAGAATGACTCAAGAATTGTTCAATGCTCTGATAGACGATGATCAAGAGATACAAGCCATTGACTTATACAAAGAAGATAATGAATTGAGTGAAAACATAAGAAATTTTCGTTCTAATCTTACCAAGAAAGCTATTACTGCTTTACAAGAATTATACAAAAGGAAAATTACTAACATAGTAGATCTAGAAACTATAGCATCAACCATAGGAACCTTAGACGATACACTAGGAAGACAATTGAACTTATTAGATAGTGCTGATGGATCAGATGTAATTGCTAGAAGTAATGGTGCGTCTAGCTCGTCTGGCTCAGGCAGTGGCTCATCTTCTAGCTCAGGCAGTGGCTCACCTAGCTCAGGCAGTGGCTCATCTTCTAGCTCAGGCAGTGGCTCATCTTCTAGCCCAGACAGTAGAGCATCTAGCTTAGGCAGTGGCTCACCTAGCTCAGGCAGTAATAGCTCGTCTAGCTCAGCAGTCAGAGATCCTGCTAACGTATCACTTCCTACAACTCCTGTATACGCAATACCACCTGCGCCACCTGTTCCAACTATCTCTGTCGTAGTAGATCCGTTAGCACTAGCCAGAGAAAGAGTGACACAAAGACAAGCTAGAATTGCAGCAATACCAGCTGCGCCACC
>JAIXRE010000102.1 GCA_027485375.1 Rickettsiaceae bacterium
CTATCTCTCCGCCAGAATTTACGAAGCTAAATTTTCTTGCCGTCACCAAAAATCGTCATTGCTAAAGAGCCTAGCGACTGCGGCAATCTAATAAAGTGCAAAAGCTCCTCGCAATGATGGTTAAATAATTGAAACTCTTGACAAGAAAATCACTTTATTATATAGGTTCTGCGCCAGTGCTAATTATGCTTTGGCAAGAGTAATTAAAAAATTAATAAGGTTTATATGAAAAAGAAAGTTTTAGCTAAAAATTGTAAAATCAATCAACTACCTAAAGATTGGACTGCAAAAGCAAATGGTACAGGTGATTTTATTATAGAAGTGCCGCCATCAATAGCTGGTCTGTTTGGGGGTACTATAAAGGCGCCTTTAATTAACATTAATGATTTCAAAGGTGTATCATTTGATGGACAAAATCCAATTACTTTGGTTGGAATGCCTGTTGGCTTTGATGAGAGTGGCTTTCATTGATGTTGAATAATTATTAACCTGTTCTTAGTTCACCTTCTGCTTAGGGGGTGACAAAAGAAACACGGAGTAAAATAGAAGATACAAAGCAATTATAAAAAATACTATCCAACATCACTTCCTTGTAATATTTTTAGTATAATTTACCATAATAAGAGATTCATATTTTATGAAAAAGAAAGTTGTAGCTGCAAATTGCAAAATTGTAAAATTGCCTGAAGGTTGTACTGCAAAACTAGATAACAAAGGTGCGGGTATTATAAAATTGCCTCAGGCAATTGTTTCTGTGCTTGAGACTTATGATAGCAAGATTGAAACAGAGGTAATAGCTATCGATGATTTTGAGGTGGTATCACTTGACAAGACAAAAAATATTACTTTGATTGGAATGCCTAATAGCTTTGACGAGACTGCTTTTCACTAACATTAAAATTGTTATAGAAGTAATTTATGTACAGAAGTAGCATCAGCGCACATAATCAACGAATTTTAATCAAAAATGGCAATATATTAGCTGTTCCAATAGGCTGGAAAGCTAGAACAGACAAGGAAGGTAATTATATTATCACGTTGCCGGAAGAATGGCACATAGCATATTCTATAAGATATGTATCTATAAGCAAAACTGAATATTGCCTTAAAGAGACCTTTACAATTAATCAATTAGAGTATGATAATGATAATTATATAGAGTTACATTATATAGACAATAATTTTGACGATAAAGCATTTTGCTATACTTTAGGTAGTTGCTGTACTAATGATACTTTTTGCGCTATATTGTAGGTGGATATATAGTAAATAAAATTGAATTAGCATATACAAAAGAGCTGGGTCAAAGCGTCGTATAATTTATCAAATTGAGTAATTTTATGCTTAATCCACCTTTTCATGTTAGCCCAGAATTTCTCTATAGGATTGAGATCAGGAGAGCAAGGCGGTAGTCCTAGCACCAACAGCTTAAATCAATTCTCTTGTGCTTTGCGACTTATGAAACGCTGCATTATCCATAATTACAACCTGACCTGACTTTAACTCCTTAAGCAAAAATCGTTCAACCCAATTTTTAAATAATCCAAAAGGATTTGGCAAGACTAGCGCTTTGTGCTTTAATAGAAATTAAAAAGATAGCTATTGCGTGGTTTTTTTAATCACAATTTTTTGTTTTTGCGATGTATTTTTTGATCGTTTTAGTGCTTTTTATGACAAAAGCGAAGTTATATACTATCATTTAGGAGTAATCTGTGTGGCTCGTTTATCGCAACTAAGTTATGAGTGCGACGCTACCACGCACAGATTACTAATTAAACAACTTTTTTAAATTAAGGGAAATTATGAAAAAATTACTTTTAGTTGCTGCAGCTACTGCTGTTCTATCTTCAAGTGCTTTCGCTGCTGAAAGCAATGCTTACTACTTAAAAGCTGGCGCTGATCTAGAATTACCATTCTTAGTAAGCCCACAATTAAAAAAGTCAGGCAATGTTAGTTTAAATTCTCCACTTTGTCAGAGAGCAGTTGTAGCAATGCGAGCAGGATTATGGTTAGTATTATAAGGCTATAACGTAAAAACATAAAGCTAGCGTCGTAGCATTGCTTGTAAATGCTTATGTTGATATGTTTGATGTAAGTGTTGCTAAAGTATTTGCTGGCGCTTGTATAGCCCAAGTAAAAGAAAAAGCATCATTGGCAGCTAAGGTTGCACTTGTTAATGCAGCTGCTGCTCCAGCTGGTTCTTACCCAAACAATGCACCTACATCTTCAAATTTAATGTAGTTTGTGTGGCGGTTGCAAACAAACTAGCGCGTATAGCCTATGCTTGCGTAACTAAGGAGGTTAGTTATCAAACTACAAAATGCGCTCTAGAAGTTTAGGTGGCAGAGCAAGGCTACTAGAGAGGAGCGATAATTAAGGCAAAAAAAGGGTAAAGAACGAAGGTAAAAGGAGATAATAAATAAGTATTCTGGGGCAAAATCCGCAATTACGTCAAGGCACTTTAGATGCCGTCGCAATGATCGTATTCTCTAGGATTTAAGAGCAGAATGCAGAAACCATTATGGTGCTTTAGATGCCGAATATATGACAGCTTCTATTATCCCTACACTGAACGGATACCCTTGCATTTTTTATTTGACTTAATGTTGCCGTCCATATATGACGGTGGCGGGGTTATCATAGCAAATAAGCGTCATTGCGAAGGCGGCAGCCTGAAGCAATCCAACTTAATTTACTAGATTGCTTTGTCGCTATGCTCCTCGCAATGACGGTGGCGGGGCTACCATAGCAAATAACCGTCATTGCGAAGGCGGCAGGGAAATAAGCGTCATTGTAACTGCAGCAGGGAAATAAGCGTCATTGCGAAGGCGGCAGCCTGAAGCAATC
>JAIXRE010000063.1 GCA_027485375.1 Rickettsiaceae bacterium
ATATCTCTGCGTTATATGAATTATCAATATCAAATACGTATTATAGAAATACATTTGACGCTAATGGTCAGAAAAGTAGTTGGTATTATTGATGATTTTCAAAGCTATTACCTGCCTTCTAATAAAGATAAACAGAATGCTATTTATACGCCAATAGAGCAAGCTAAATTCAGGGTTTTAGATTTGCCACTAGTTTTTAGTAATAGCTCTAACACTAGTCAATTAGCGGCATATCTTGAAGGAAAACAGGAAAAATTTCTTTATGCTTCAGTACCTTCTTCTGCTAGTGAAGAAGAGGGTAGCTATAACAAAATAGCTACGATAAAAGCGGGGGCAATAATAGGGGTTTTAGATTCTGTAGAACAAGAAGAGCAGCCTAATATATTAGAAATTGATCGCTCCTCAAAATTTATTGTTCATTGCCCCGCGTTGGAGCAGGCAAAAAATAATGGATGGAATATAGCACTTTGTGGTAAGGAAATTATCCGTTTTGGCGCAAGTGAAAGACTTGATAATAGGTTTTATTTGCTAACTGAAATAAATAGGGGTTTGTTTGCTACCGAGCAATTTATGAATACGCATCAAGCTGGAGAGGATTTTATTATAATAGAAGGCAATGTGAATTTAATTCCTGTATCAGAAAGGCTTGTTGGTAAAATTGCCTCTTTTAAAATAAGCGATAGTGAGGAAAAACAATCATTATTATTCAACAATATCGCAAGTAATGTATTGCCGCCTATTATTGATGGTTGCAGGGTAGAGGGCGATATCCTTGAGATTAAATGGCAAAGCAGGTCAAATGTCCTTGATGAATGGGTAGAGGTAGAAGAAGAGGAACTTGAGTTTATTATTGAGATTAGCGGTAATACTAGCGAATCTGCGGAAGAACCAGAGCTAGCAAATATACGCAATTTTACCTTTAACACTAAAAATCAGAATTTAAGTGTAAATTATAAGGAATTAGGGCTTAGTGGTAGCTTAAAGATAGGTATAATTGCCAAAAATAGACGTGGTATTCAAAGCCAAGCTACTTCTATTCAAAAAACTATTTAACAAAAAGGAACCAACAATGATCACACTTTTAGCTTCAATAGCAGGATTTCTAGGGTCACTAATACCAGAGATTATCAAAATAGTCAAAGATCGTAATGATAAAAAGCATGAACTTAATATGTTTGACCTACAAATTAAAAGTAGCAAGCTGAATAATTCCCAGATCGTTGAGGATAATCTTATGCGTAAGGACATATTAGAGCAGGTAGCGCTCTATTCTACCTACAAATCAGGTATTACTTGGGTTGATGCGTTAAATGCCTCTGTGCGTCCAGTGCTTGCTTATAGTTTTTTTATTATGTACGGTATGGTAAAATTTGCTCAGTACCGACATATAACCCTAACTGCTCCTTTAGTGGAGTATATAGATATTATTTGGAGTATAGACGATCAGGCAATTTTTGCTGGAATTATTAGCTTTTATTATGGTCAACGTACTTTTAGCAAAGCATGGAAAACTAAGTGAGTATAGTTTGCGTAAGGTTTATAGAACACAGAAAATTATAGTTCATCGTAATAACTATTAATCAAGATTTTCACTATATAAAGCAATTGACGGAGCTAATAACTCTAGCATATCTATGTTGTAAGAGCCTATAGCAAGTCGCAAAGGGCTTAAGCCGTTAAAGCTACTATTTATATCTGCGTGGTTTTCAATTAGTAATTCCGCGGCTGGTAGATGGTCAAACATTACTGCTAAATGTAGAGGGCTTGCTCCAGATAAAGATTTTGTATTAACATCAGCATTGAGTGCTATCAATTGTTTTATCGTCTCTATACTAGCTCGATCGCATATTGCCGAATTTAATGCAGCGTTTAGGCTTTCTTGTCTATCTTTGTTCATAGGTTAGATTTATATTAAATTGAAGTCAATAAGCTTATTGCTTCTATAAGTATTAGAATATCACTAGCCTCATAGGCAAAGATTTTACTTCTTTAACTAGATAATAATTTAAAAATATGTATAATAATCCACATAATAGCTAATTAAGCTAACGCAAAAATCAAGGAAACCATATGAAACACAATGCACCCTCACATAGACAAGAAAGAGTAGCGATCCTTATAAATAACGCACTAATTAATGCATTAAGGCGAGGTAAAATGGTTGATGAACGCCTTATTAATTGCCCTATTACCATTACAAGAATCAAAGTCTCTGGCGACCTTAAAACCGCAGATTGTTATTTCTTGCCATTTAACCTTAAACCACTTGATGCCGAAACTGCAAAGACCTTAGAGGCTAAAGAAAAAGATTTACTTGATGCCTTAAATAAGTCTAAATATGCTATCAGGCATTTCGTTACAGAAGAGATAAATCTCAAATATTCCCCTGAGTTGCGTTTTCATTATGACCATAGCTTTGACAATGCTTATAAGGTAGAGGAGCTACTAAAGCGTCTATAGTATTATTTTTGCTTCATAGAACAGCTTATTTGCTTCAATAAGTTAGCATTTACATTCTAAACTTTGAATTAATAAACTATACTAATTTTTATATAAGTTAGTCATTTTATTGAACGTTCAAAAGTCTAAGGTAATGAGTAAAAAAGCAAAAAAACCAGAAATTATAGTAAAAGTACTGAGACGCCCGAGCGAAGAGATATTGCGTAGGTTTCAAGAGGTAGTAAAAAACACTAAAGGTGCATCAGCCACATATGACAAGGAAAAGGAAATTGTTATTTTAGAAGGCTTGTTTATAAGCAACAGTACCCACCCTAATCATAGTGTAATCAATATTAAGAGTAAAGAAGACATAAGTGTTATAGAAGACTTTATCAACCAAATAAGTTATAGCAAAGGACACTTTAGATATTTTGTTGATGATCAAAAGAATTGTATATATCTTAACCCAACAGCAACTGTACAATTTCCTGATAACCAAAGTCGTATAGATAATGTTAGAAAGCAAGAGGCTCTAAAGGAGGCAGTTGCAGCTAAGCCAGCAGCTCAGCAGCCAGCAGAAGCAGTGCCGCCAGAGCCCCGAGCTCAGAAGCAAGAGCAGCAGCCAGTACAGCCACAGCAAGAGCCTGAAGCTCCGCAACCAGCCGCAGCAGCTCCAGCAGTAGCGCAACCAGCTAGTCCTCCGCAGCAAGAGCAACCCGCTGCGTCAGTTCCACAGCAAGAGCGTTTAAATGAGGCAATAGCTATCTTAGTGCAAATAAAAGAAGATAATTTATTAGCGTTAAAAATAGGCGCAGCTAACGCAAAGCTATTTATAGAAGGGGTAGGAAAATTAGAGGCGGAGAAAACTATAGCTAACCTTGAACAAGTAAATAATATAGTTAATAGCCCTGACTTTGACAAGAACTTACCAAACAGAACCAAAGCTCAAAGCTTTATTGAATTGTGTAAAATAGCCTTTGATTATGTAACTGGTAAGGTAAAAAAAGAAGAGTTTGCTCTTAAAACTGGGGCATATGTTGGGGAGATATTAGGTACTGTAAAAAAAGGTACTTGGGTAGAGAAAATTAAAGAGCAATCTAATCATGCAGCTGAAAGAGGTCGATCCTAAATCGATATTTTTTGTTTTAATAGCAGGAACGGGGAAAGGTAAATATGAAAAAATTTAGTATTAATTGTGACTTTGGTGGACAAATAGCTCCATTTGTTATTTATATAGGGCAACCAGAACAGACACATCACCCTTTGCATTTTCAGGCTGATTGGTTATCCAAACAGCGAGGGGGCACAGTTCCACCAGAAGTAATGGATGCTATAGCAAAACTCAAGGACTTAGCAGAAAAAAATAACACTTCGCTTGAAGAACTTTGTGTTTATGCATTAGGTGCTGCGCAAGAAGAACAAGAAGAGCAAGCTGAAGAAGAATATAACGAAGATAATAGCGGTGGAGAGCTAGCATTAGAAGGTGATAATGCGCCTGAGGAGCTTGAGCCGGAAGAGTCATTACAAGCGGCAGAAAATACTGATGGCGCTTTAGAAGAGCCTGAGGAGCCGGAGATGCAGACTCCTAAAAAACGTGGTAGGAAGAAGAAAAGCGAGCAGTAAGAATAAGGGCTATAGTAAATTAGTTTGAATTTGGGATAACGTCTCTTTGGTCATTACCTCGTTCCTTTCCTTTGTCATTCCAGCGCGCCCTTGTCATTCCCGCGCAGGCGGGAATCCAAAAAACCATTAACTGGATCCCCTCCTGCGAGGGGATGACAAAAAAAGGGGGATAACAAAAAAGAAAAAAGGGGGTGATATTAGGGGAAAAATTATCCCATATTCAAACTAATTTACTATAGCCCTATTTCTGCTTATTCTCCATGAATTTTGGTATAATCGCCGTTACCTTGCAGTACCCTAGCAAAATTGCCCTTTTCTTTAATAGAAAAGATTTTAATAGGTAACTGATTTTCACGAGCTAGCGCAATAGCTGCCATATCCATTACTTTAAGATTATCTTTTAGTACTTCTGTATAAGTAACGTTATGATATTTTTCTGCATCAGGGTTTTTAAGTGGATCAGAATTGTATACTCCATCAACTTGCGTGGCTTTGAGTAAGAGATCGCAATTCATTTCAATAGATCTAAGCACTGCTACTGTATCAGTAGTAAAGAAAGGGTTGCCTGTACCGCCGGCAAAGATTACCACCCGTCCTTTTTCCATGTGCCTTTTAGCTTTGCGCCTGATATAAGGTTCGCATATACTCATCATTGGAATAGCCGACATAACTCTAGTATAAATGTCCAGGCTTTCCATAATATTTTGTAGTGCTAAAGCATTAATAACAGTAGCGAGCATTCCTATATAATCCGCTGCTGCACGTTCCATACCAAGAGAAGAGGCAACGGAGCCACGGCATATATTACCGCCACCAACAACTACGCAAACTTTTACGCCTAATTCAACAACTTCTTTTATATCTTCTGCGATTCTTTTAATGGTGCCATAATCATGACCAAATTGGCTATCTCCCGTTAATGCTTCACCAGAAACTTTAAGGAGCACGCAGTTGTATTTTAATGTTGACATATAATCCATTTTGCTTTTCATTCTTAAGGAATCTAGTGGAAGTATTATTTTTGTCAAGTATAACAGGATATTCTTAAAAGAAAATTGAACTTATCCTTGAAAAATTACTGAAAGTGCTATAGTGACTAAGTTAGGAAATTACATTTCAAAATGTTAAAATGATAAAATTAATCGTTGACGGTAAGGAAGTAGAAGTTGAAAATGGTACAACGGTATTTAAGGCTTGCGAGAAAGCTGGTAAAGAGATACCGCATTTTTGTTTTCACGAGCGTTTGAAAATAGCAGGCAATTGTCGTATGTGTCTTGTAGAGGTCGAGAAATCACCAAAGCCAGTCGCATCTTGTGCTATGCCAGTAACTGAGGGTATGGTAGTACATACTGATACTCCAAAAGTACAAAAAGCTAGAGAAGGCGTGATGGAATTCTTGCTTATCAACCATCCTCTTGATTGTCCTATTTGCGATCAAGGCGGTGAGTGCGATTTGCAAGATCAAGCTTTTAAATATGGCAAGGGTGGTAATAGGTTTGCAGAGAATAAAAGGTCAATAAAAGATAAGTATTTAGGACCTCTTATATATACCAAGATGACAAGGTGTATACATTGCACTCGTTGCATCAGATTTGCTACTGATATAGCTGGCGTCGAAGAAATGGGAGCTA
>JAIXRE010000119.1 GCA_027485375.1 Rickettsiaceae bacterium
CAGATAGTAAGGCTAAGGTAGTCAATATTACTCTTACTCCTCTTGACTGCGGTTTTGTTAGCGAAAGTTATTTGTTTATATCGCAGCGTGAGATACTTGGAGAGAAAGTAGGTCATAAAGCTGCAAGCTCGCAACGTCGCCTAAAAAATATATTAACAGAACTCGATAGCTTACAAGAAGGAGAGTTAGTAGTCCATAAGGATCATGGTATAGGGCAGTTTATTACAGTTGAGAATATTCAAGTTAGCGGTAAACCACACGATTGCCTAAAGATTCTTTATTTAGGCAATGATAAACTATATATTCCTGTTGAAAATATTGAAGTAATTAAGAAATATGGCGGTTTCGAAGCAGAGCTTGATAAACTTGGAAGTATTGGCTGGCAAAAACGTAAAGCAAGGCTTAAAGACCGTATCAATGAAGTTGCTAGCACTCTCTTGCTGGTAGCAGCGAAGCGTAAACTTGCTACAGCTTTGCCAGTAAGTTTTGACCTTGCAAGTTACGGAGAATTTTGCGCTAGATTTCCTTATCCAGAAACAGAAGATCAGCTGCGTGCTATAGAGGATATAAAAAATGACCTTGCCTCTGGCATTCTAATGGATAGGCTAATTTGCGGTGATGTGGGGTTTGGTAAAACTGAAGTAGCTATGCGTGCTGCTTATATGGTAGGAGCAAGTGAGGAGGGGCTAAGTAAATGGCAAAGTCAAGAAAGTGCAAATAGCGACTCTAGACCTCAAGTAGCTATAGTTGCTCCTACCACCATACTTGCCAAACAACATTACTTGAGATTTTCAGAGCGTTTTCATGGTTTTAGAGTAAGGCAACTTTCAAGGCTTATTAAGCCCAAAGATGCTAAGAAAGTGAAAGAGCAAATTAGGGATGGCGCAGTTGATATTGTTATTGGGACTCATGCTTTGCTTGCCAAAGATGTTAAATTTAAGAACCTTAAATTACTTATAATTGATGAAGAGCAGCATTTTGGCGTCGCTCAGAAGGAGAGGCTAAAGGAGCTAAAAAGTGACGTGCATGTGTTATCTCTTTCTGCTACTCCTATTCCAAGGACTTTGCAGATGTCAATGGTGGGGCTAAAGGAGCTTAGCCTAATTGCGACGCCACCTATCGATAGGCTAGCTGTGCGTACTACTGTTATGCCTTTTGATTCAGTAATTATTAGGGACGCTTTGCTTAGGGAGCGTTTTCGTGGCGGCAGAAGTTTTTATGTTTGTCCTAGGATTAAAGATATTGCAGCGATAGAAAAGCAGCTAAAGCAAATGGTGCCAGAACTTAAATATAAGGTTGCTCATGGTCAAATGCCTCCTGCGCTGGTTGATGAAATTATGAATGAATTTTGCGCTGGTAGCTTTGATATATTGCTTTCAACCACGATTATTGAGTCAGGTATAGATATATCTGCAGCTAACACTATGATTATTCATAAAGCAGATCAGCTAGGCTTGAGCCAGCTATATCAGCTTAGAGGTAGAATTGGTCGATCCAAGGTAAGAGGCTATGCATATTTAACGCTTGAGAGTAATAAAAAGGTTAGTAAACATGCTATCAGAAGATTAGAAATCATGCAGAATATAGATTCTCTAGGAGCCGGCTTTACTATTGCTAGCCATGATATGGATCTGCGGGGCTTTGGTAACTTAGTAGGCGAAGAGCAATCAGGTCAAGTACGGGAGGTTGGCGTCGAGCTCTATCAAGAAATGCTTGACGAACAGATATTACTGCTAAAAAGTGCTGAACTAGCAACCAAGCAGATTCATAGTAAGAAAGAGGATTTTACTCCTACAATCAACCTTGGCTTATCAGTCTTTATTCCTGATAGTTATATTGAGGATTCTAGCCTAAGGCTAGCAATTTATAGGCGTGTAGGAGCTCTGCAGAATCAAGAGGAGATAGAAGCCTTTATCGATGAAATAGTTGATCGATTTGGGGCGATGCCAGCAGAGTTTGCCAACTTATTAGATATAGTCAATATCAAGCATATATGTAGTCAAATAGGTATTGAAAATATTGATTCTGGACCGCGTGGTTTTGTCCTAAAGTTTCATCAAAATGCTGATGTTGCGGATAAAGTGACAAAATTTGTTCTTAGCTACCCACGTTTTACGCAAATAAAGCCTGATAATAAACTGGTTTTTATGAAGAACTTGACTGAACAAAATATTATATCTGAAACTAAGGACTTACTGGATAAGTTTATGGCTTGATTTAGCTTTAAAATTCGCTATAAAATTAAGGATATATAATATAAGGTATTTATAATGACAGAAGTAGTTGGAAAAGAGCAGTTAAAACAATATATTGATAGACTACAAAGGTTAGAGCAAGAAAAAACCGATTTATCTGACGACATAAAAGATGTATTCGCTGAAGCAAAAGCTAATGGTTATGATACTAAAGCTATGAAGCAGGTTTTGAAAATAATGAAAATGGATAAAGACGCTTTGGCTGAACAAGAGGCAATTTTAGACCTGTACCGCCAAGCACTGGATGTGTAGTATATAATACTATACATCATTTAGAGTATCCAAACGGATTTGGTATTAATTGCCTTCCTCACTGCCACCTAAAAACCCGCCAACTTGTGCGATACCCTTATCTCGTCATCGCGAGCAAAGCGTGGCGATCCAGCCTTGTTTTTTTGGATTGCCGCGTCGCTATGCTCCTCGCAATGACTGCTTGCAGAACTATTCATCAATTCCTATGTTGTCCGAGAATTGTTGTAGTGCGATACCCTTATCTCGTCATC
>JAIXRE010000050.1 GCA_027485375.1 Rickettsiaceae bacterium
ACGAAAGCCTATTATATAAAGGCTTGCCCTACCCCTTGAACAGATACGTTTTACAAGGGTAAAGGTTGATTTAAAGACTGTTTATCAAGCTGATACCAAAGATCTGGCTGAGTATAATTTACTGAAATTAGACAAAAAACGGGGCTCTCCTTATCCAATAGTTATTAAGTCATGGCAGCAAAACTGGGATAATTTATCGACCTAGGTTAATTTATCAAAAATTCGACTCATTTAACAAATCATGTAACAAAGCCAAGTGGATTAGCTATAATTTACTAATATGCGATACCAAATTTGGCTTTTTCTATCATTTACGCAGTAACGAATTAGGTCGCAGGCAGCAAAGCCAAGACTAAATCATCTAGTCCTCTGGGTACAAAACAATCATACTATCTTTAAAGTGTTCCACTAACTCCTTTTTAAGATTTTGGTATTCTTTAGTTTGTAAATCTTCTGCAGAAATAAATGTCTTCTTAACGACGATTTCATCATTAATTATCGTATCTTTGCCTTTATAACGACAAACTCTTTTGACTGATATCCAAGGCGTATCTTTTTGATAATTCAGCTTAGAAATATCTTTTACGCGGATATTCTCAATAATTTTTTGTCTCTTTACAGTTCTGATAGGACCTATTGATTGATCAGAGAGTTGATTTGGAACAGTTTGAGCTATATCATCAAACCAAGATATTCTTGCTTGTAAAGCAGGAGCTAGATTTGTCTTTACTACTCCATTTTCTTGTTGGTACTCAAACTTTATTTTTATGTCCTGCGCTATCCTAGATTTAAGCTCCGGTAATTGTAGCAACTTTTTATTATGCTCTTCTAGATGCTCTCCGCTTAAATAGTAAAAAATGTTATCTTTTAAAACCTTCTCAGATTGATAAAAGGCTGCAGTTTGTGCAGGATAAGCCATTTCCCCTTTAAACTCTAAGTCCCCTGATGTAATTACCTTATTGCCAAGCACCTTTATTTTTTCGTTATAAGCAACTTGCGAATGATTAGCATCAATATTGCTCGTTGTCTCATAGCTTGGATTATTAAGATCTAAAACTAGAGCTTTCTTCTCTGCGACATCAGAGAACATCCCTTGCGCCATACTAAGAAGATTTGTAGGATCAAGCCAGTATACCCTGCCGGTTTTGCCAGTAACTTTTAAGAAAGCATGGTTAAAATTGCCTTGTATAGGTAATTTACTATCAGGCTGCAGAGTTCCTTCTCCTCTTCTAACTAATGCAGCATTCACCTTATATCCTAGCTGCCTTAAAATCGCACCAGTAGTAGCAGAAAAATCCTTACAATCTGCAACGTGAGAGCTAGCCACTTCGTTCAAATCTCTAGGAAAGTATCTACCTGCCACAGAACGCCAATCTCCCATATATTGAACTTTTTCGTTAAGCAAAGAGGTTACCATATTTATCTGCTGCACTTCATTTTCGACCTTTGCAGCTTGATCAGCTATATTTTGTAATAACTCTGGCAAGGCCTGATTAAGGACTTTTTCGTACCCCTCACTAAGCTTTTTGGCAAAATCATGCCAGTCTGTTAGCGTTGAAATTGCTACCCATGTATCATGTTTAGGGTTCACTACTGAATTTGTTGGTTCACTTACTATCCTGTTATATACAGGTTTGGTAAGAGTAATAGTTAGGTGATGGAGCGTCTTATCTTTATGTTGCTCGATATTGAGAACATTTTTAGGGTCATTTACTTGTATATGCAACGGCAACTTTGAGTGTAATTTGATTACATTTTTATGATAATAATGACCACCAAAATATACTCTAGAGCTATAAAATTTATCTAATATCGCTTTCTTGCATTTATAACTATATTTTAGGTATATTTCAGCTCCAACTTCTGCATGTGGAAATGAAATCATAACTTGCCGCTTTTGGTCAAAACCTTGAGGAGAGCTTGCCAGCGCTTTATCTTCAATCATTTTAGCGATAACTGGATATTCTACGCCATTCAACGCTGTTTTAGCTTCTAATATTTTAATCTCTTCACTATCCTCATTATATGTCAAAGTGTAGTTTGCTGCATCGCTGCGTCCTTCTTCTTTAAGGATTTTAAATTTTAATGCTACCGAGCATTCTTCAGCGCCATTTTCATCAATGGTACATTCTTGATTTTCAAATAGTACTTCTATAGGCGCATCTTCAATAGCAGCCCACCTCCCTTGTGCATTCAATGAAATAGTTATAGAAAAAACAAATACGAATATTGAACGCAGCAAGTACGTTAGCATAGACTGAAAACCATTTTAAAATCACATTAGGTTACCCTAACTTAAAATAACCTTAAGTCTATAGTAAATTATAATAAATTGATAGCAAGCAAAATTTTGTGATTTTGGCTTATTGGTTTCTAGCAAGCAACAGCTCTATTGTCGCTGACAATTTCACTATGTTAATAGGCTTTGTTTCAAAGGCGTCTGCTCCTGCCTGCTTTGCTTTTTCTTCATCTGTAACAAGGGCGTGAGCTGTTAGCATGATTAAAGGAATATCCTTTGTTTCCGGATCAGCCTTGATGATTTTGGTGGCTTGATAACCGTCCATCACAGGCAAACCAACATCCATTAAAATCAAATCTGGTTTTTGCTCTTTGGCTGCTTTGACGCCATCAACTCCATTACCAGCAACGACTACGGTATGCCCTTTTCTTTCTAAGCGTAATTTTAGCATGTAAATGTTATCTTCATTATCTTCAACGTATAATATTTTAACCATATTAATCCTCCTTATAATTTCTACACGCGAGCTTTAATTGCTTTCAGTACTCTAATAATTTCAGCACCTATTACATCGAAATTCTTCTCATCTTTATGCAAGATTTTTATTACGCCACCAGATAACATATTATAATCACCATTTTCAAGCTCCTTAGCAGTGTTGATAATAACAGGTATGCTAGACCATTCTTCTTTTGCTTTAAGCTTCTCCAGCACTTCAAACCCATCCATTACAGGCATCATTAAATCAAGTATTATTAAATCAGGTGTCTTCTCGGCTATGCTTTCTAAAGCCTCTGCGCCGTTAGTAGCCTCTACAATATCAGCTTTGAACTTGTCAAAATACGTTCTTAAGATAAATCTAGCATTATTATCATCATCAACTATCAAGACTCTGCCTAAGTCATTAGATTTTAGGTTAATCCTTGTACTATAACGATTTAATACTTCTAATAATTGCTTTTGGTTAAATGGTTTTACTAAATAATCTGATGCGCCCATCACATAGCCTTTCTGCTTTTCCTCAAGGACAGAAGTCATGATAATAGTAGCACTAGCAGTCGAAGGTTCTTGCTTTAGAGTTTGCAATACCTCAAAACCATTCATTTTAGGCAGAAATATATCTAGTATAACCACGTCTGGAGGTGTTTCTAACGCTAGCTTTAATCCTTCCTCACCGCTATTTGCAAAGGATGCTTTATAACCAGCACTATTAAGATATTGCTTAACAAGCTGTTGTTCTACCTCATTATCTTCAATAACCAATATTTTTAGATCTTCTTTTTGTACTAATTTTAGTGCTATAGGAGTTGATTTAGCCGCAGCGGTAGGAGCAGCAACAGATAGGCTCTGCTGTTTACGCGGTAAAAGTACTGTTAAGGTTGTGCCTTTGCCTTCTTCGCTTTGTATATCAATGCTTCCTCCCATTAATTCACACATTTTTTTGGTAATAGCAAGCCCTAGACCAGCTCCTCCAAATTTTTTTGTTGTGGAAGAGTCGGCTTGGACAAATTTATTAAATAACTGCGAAATTTTTTCGTCTGATATGCCAACACCGTTATCTTGCACAATAAATTTTACCATTGCTGAGCCATTGCTATCATGCACTTCTGAAACTTTTAATGAAATTAAGCCATGGCTAGTAAATTTGCAGGCATTACCTACTAAATTCATTAAAATTTGCCTAAATTTTGTAACGTCGCTATGCATCTCTCCTATATCGTCAGCGCATTCAAATACAAGAGTATTGCTATTTTTTTTGGCTAAAGGATCTGCTACAATAAATAGTTCATCGATAATAGTCCTGCAATTAAAGGGCTCTATATACAACTCCATTTTACCAGCTTCAATTTTAGATAAATCTAAAATATTGCTAATTAAACTAAGTAAATGCTTACCAGCATTATGTATCCTTATAACAGGTTCTAAATATGTTTGTTCATTGACCTCTTTTAATTCTTCTACTAATAATTCACTGAGCCCTATTATTGCGTTAAGCGGTGTTCTAAGCTCGTGACTCATATTAGCAAGGAAGATGCTTTTAGCCTGATTTGCTGCCTCAGCGAGGGTTAGAGCTTCCTGCAGCTTAATAGTTTTTTCTTCTAGATTATTATACAAAGTCTCCAGCTCTATAGTTCTTTCTTTCACCCGCCTTTCAAGGTTATTATTCAGATTAGTCAATTCTTGTTCTTTGCGTAATAACTCTTCATTTTTCTGCTGCAATGCGCTGGTCATTAATCGCCTATAGATAGAGACTAGCAAGCTCATAGCAATGATTGTTATCATAATTACTGCTATGCTTAATCCTACTAGCCATATGACATCACCATTAGGATTATAATGACTGCTTTCATACGGCACGAATACTAGAGCTTCCATTTGTCCTATAGCTGCAACAAGCGGGATAAAAGCAAGTAGTATAGAAGTAACGAGCCTTAGTTTAATATGCTGGTTATAATAGCTAGTATCCATTTTGACTGCTTGCCAAAAACCAAAATAACTGCCACTTACCGTCAGAATTGATGAGATGAATAAATCTAATCTATGGTGATAAATTTGTATAGAATCATTCATCGAGTAGTTATTCATGATATGAGAAGCACTATGTGCAATAGCAAAAATTGCGCTGCCAATTATGTAATAATACCAGCTAAATTTTGGTTCTTTTACTGTAGCATATGCAGCAAATGCAGCTATAATATCTAATGATATCGCAAATAGTAAGTAGTTAACATTAAATGTTACTTGTACCGGCAACCTACATGAGACCATAACCACAAAGTAAGTTGACCATAAACCAGCTCCAAAAAGTATAGACCCTCCAGCCCACCAAAACCTTTTAAGACGCGGAGAGTCGTGAGAGGTTTTTAGCCTTTCAGCGGTTTCAAAAGCAACGTAAATAGTTATTAATGCAATAACATACGCAAGAAATATAAAAAATGGGTTATAGGATATGTCAATCGCATTGCTCGGCAGTGCTTCCATAAAAAATTTAAAGTCATTCATAATTTGGTACTTCCAATGCTATATAAACTGCAATGCAGGCTATTTATTATACGCTTAAATTACTATATTAGTTTTTGTGAGAGCGAAAAACCTCTATAACTTATTAAAATATAAATTATTTCTTATCTACCATAGTAAATTTACAATGAAATGCATTCTGTAAACTATTTCTATTGTTCGTAGATTTATTGCTGGTATTATAATAAGACATACAAAGAGGGCGACTAATGTTACAGCACAGATATATTCTAGTTTATGGTTTTGCTATATTTGCAATGTTTTTTGGTTCTGGAAATTTAGTTTTTCCATTGCAAATAGGTCAGGTGGTTGGTCACAACTGGCTTTTTGGTTTCTTAGGGCTTTTGCTAACTGGTATTTTATTACCTTTTTTAGGCTTATTCGTTATTAAGTTGCATAAAGGTGATTATCTTAGCTTCTTTGGTGAAGCAGGTTCTCTAGCTAAAAGTGTATTACCATTTTTTACCTTATCGCTTCTTGGCTCTTTTGGTGTTGTACCAAGGTGCATTACTGTAGCACATGGCGGTATAGGATACATATTTTCTAGCGTGCCGCTTTGGACATTTAGCCTTATATTTTCTGCTATTACTTTTATTTTATGCTTAAAAGATAAGATGATGATCAAGGTTTTAGGTAAATGGCTAAGTCCAGTATTGCTTATTGCTCTGCTATCTTTAGTTGTTGTAGCAATAGCACAATTGCCAAATATTGAATATAACCCTCAAGGCACAGAAGGTGCGCTGCAGGCTTTCAAATATGGATTCCTAACTGGTTACCAGACAATGGATTTACTTGCTGCTTTTTTCTTTTCAGCATTAATTTTTAACCAAATACAGCAAAATATTGCTCAAAATACCAGCATTACTCCTACAGATCGTGAGGTTATTATTTTTGCTACTAAGCCAAGTGTGGTTGGAGCTTTGCTGCTTACTATAGTTTATTTAGGATTTGTTTTTCTTGGCGCGCATTATGGTCATTTAACCTATAATACTGAACCTGAGTTTATCTTACCGACAATAGCTAAACATGTTATGGGCGATAGTGCTGTTCTTCTTATTAGTATAGTCATTATCCTTTCTTGCCTTACAACTGCGGTAGCATTAAATAACATTTATGCTAGCTATTTATGCAATAAATTTAAACTCTCAGAGGCGCAATCAACCCCTATATTATTTGGCACAACCTCTATTGCTTTTACAGTTTCATTATTAGATTTTAAAGGTATAGCCGGTTTTCTAGCGCCAGTGCTTGAAATAACATATCCTGGGTTAATTGCCTTAACAATTATGAGTATCTTTTTAAAAGGATATAAGCGAGTTAAAAAATATAGCTTTGCGGCAATTACCCTGTGCATGGCATACTATATGCTGCTTGCTTAATTTAACTTAAAGTCAGGACTGATTTTCATGAGCGATAAAAACACCCTGCTTGTAATAGATGGTTACGGCTTTATTTTTCGTGCGTACCATGTACTGCCTCCACTTACTTCTCCAGAAGGCGCTCCTGTTGGAGCGCTTTATGGTTTTGCCTCGATGTTACTTAAAGTGCTTGGAGATTTTAAACCAGCACACGCCGTAGTAGTTTTTGATGCAGCAGGTCCAAAATTTCGTCATCAAATTTATCCAGAATATAAGGCAAATAGACCTCCTGTGCCGCAAGACTTAATAGAGCAGCTTGGGCTTGTGCACACTGTTGCTACTAACCTCAACTTTCCTACTATGGAGGTAGCTGGCTATGAGGCTGACGATTTGATTGCTACCCTTGCTTATAAGGCAGAGGCATTGCAAGAAAATGTCATTATCATTTCCTCAGATAAAGATCTGATGCAGCTAATTAGTGATAATGTCAAAATGTACGATCCTATGAAGAATAAATATATTTCAGAGGAAGACGTTATAGAGAAGTTTGGCGTTAAACCTGCTAAGGTTAGAGAGGTTCTAGCGCTAATAGGTGACCGCTCAGATAATGTACCAGGGGTGCATAGTATAGGTGTTAAAACTGCAGCTAAGCTAGTTAATCAGTTTGGCAGTGTTGCGGAGTTACTTGGCTCCTTAGACCAAATTACTAGCGCAAAACAAAAAGAAGTTTTAACCACAGGGCGTGACCTGGCTTTGATTTCTTGGCAGCTCGTTGGGCTAGATCATAATGTCGATATAGAATTAGATTTTGACAAACTAACCTGGACAACGCCTGACATTGATAAATTAGCTGAATTTTTATATAAATATGGTTTTAAGTCCTTAACCAAAAGAGTTGAAGCACTTTTTCAAGTTAGCTTAAACGCTCCCCCTGCGGCTGAGATATCTGCAGAAATTGCCGTCCAAACTATTAGTAACCCGCAGCAATTTGCTGAAGTGATTAATAAGGCAGTCTTAACTGGAGAAATCGCTATTTACCTAGTGCCTCATAAAGAGCAAGTAGTAGCTTTAGGGCTTGCCATTGGTAGCAGCTGTTATGTTATTGAAATATCAGAAGCACAAGAAGCACAGGCGGAAGTGCACGATCTATTTTCTTATAGCAACGCTAAGCAAGCTACCGCTAATTACTGGTTTATGACGCAATTACTAGAGCTTTTGCAAAATCAGGCAGTTAAAAAGATTAGCTATAATCTGAAAGCATTGCTAAAATTTATCAGAGAAGCAAGTTCCAGTAAATTTACTACAGCATTTTCTATCGAGGACTTAGCATTAATGCATTATTGCTTAAGTGCTGGCAGCGGCAAACAAGAATTTTGGCACGAGCAATTGCAGTTAGCGCATAAAAATGCTAAAAGGCAGGAGGTCATCGATTCTACCATGCCTCTTATTGCCAGTTTTCAGTCTCACTATATAGCTCTTGTAACTGCGCTACAAAAAAATTCTGCTCTGCATTTATACAGAGATATAGACCTGCCGCTATGTTATATCTTAGACCAAATGGAAAATGACGGGGTCAAGCTCGATCTTTCTCACCTTGCGCAGCTTTCATCAGAGTTTGGCTTAGAAATCAATCAGTTAGAGAAGGAGATTTTTGCTATTTGCGGCGTAGAGTTCAATATTGCCTCACCCAAACAGCTTGGCGAGGTTTTGTTTGAGAAAATGCAATTACCGCTTGGAAAGTTATCTTCTAAGTCGAATAGCTACTCCACTGGCGCAGAAATCCTAGAAAAGCTAAGCGAACAAGGTCACATAGTTGCTGATTTATTACTAAAGTGGCGGCAGCTAACTAAGCTCAAAAATACCTATACAGACACATTGCCAAAAGAAGTTAACCCTAAAACTGGCAGGGTGCATACTACTTTTCTGCAAAATTCTACCACTACAGGACGGTTAAGCTCACAGAATCCTAATCTTCAGAATATTCCTATCCGCTCTAAAGAAGGAAATAAAATTCGTGCCGCATTTATTGCAGAGCCCAGTAACCTTTTAGTTTCTGCTGACTATTCACAAATAGAGCTGCGTATTCTAAGCCATATTGCAGATATACAAAGCCTTAAAATAGCTTTTAGCAAAGGTGAAGATATCCATACTAACACAGCTTGCCGTATATTTGGCGTGCCTCAGAATGAAGTAACCCCAGAGCATCGCCGCAAAGCAAAAGCTATAAATTTTGGTATTATTTATGGCATTAGCGCTTTTGGTCTTGCAAAGCAGCTAAATATTCCTTCTTCTGAAGCTGCGAGTTATATAAAAAGATATTTTGAAGAGTTTCCAGGGATTAAAGAATATATGGAAAGGACAAAAGAATTTGCTAGAACTCATGGTTATGTTAAAAACTTGCTAGGACGCAAATGCTTCGTGCCAACAATTAACGACAAAAACGCAATATTACGACAATTCGCAGAAAGAGCAGCGATCAATGCTCCTTTGCAAGGTACAAATGCTGACATTATAAAAATTGCGATGATTAACGTAAGTCGCAAATTGCAAGAGCAATCATTAAAGACAAAAATGCTACTGCAAATTCATGACGAATTACTTTTTGAAGTACCAAGCAGTGAAATAGAGGTAGTTTTGCCGTTAATCAAAAAAACTATGGAAAACGCAATAAATCTAACCGTGCCATTAATAGTGGAAGCAAAGGCGGGCAAAAATTGGTTAGAAATTCATTAGAGTTTCGCATGAGGTTCTATTAGATTTCTTTCCAAACTTGACCTAGAAATCTAAACTTTTGTATTACATGCAGACGCTAAGAGAGACTTGGTGGAGCCAGGGGGAATCGAACCCCCGACCTTTTGAATGCCATTCAAACGCTCTACCAACTGAGCTATGACCCCAAGAAAATGAACTATAACTATATTTTGTAATTATTGCAAGAGCATTTCAAGAAAAAACGGCAATCTAGAGGCTTTCCAGATTGCCGTTTTTTATTTTACTTTAAGCTTTAAAAATTAGAAGTTAATCTTAAGCTTTAAAGAACCTTGATGACCCTGGTATTTCTTGCGCATATGGCAGTTATACGAAGCAGAGATATCAATATTCTTATGTTTAGCAACTAGGCTACCGCCAAGATTAAAGCCTACTTTAGGTGCTTTTGCAGCTTGAGCAGTATTTTCAAAATATCCGTCCATCCAAGCAAGTTTTGCTTTTACTTTCTGTTGCTTATTATTTAGATAATTCTCAACAGAAGC
>JAIXRE010000121.1 GCA_027485375.1 Rickettsiaceae bacterium
CAAAAGTTCAACAACATCATAGTTTCTCATTTCCGTAGCTTTAATCAAAGCTGTTGTGCCGTCTGCATCTTTAGCATGAACATCGGCTTTGTACTTTAATAATAGTTCAACAATCTTATAATACCCTTTCTCTACAGCTATATGCAAGTATGTTTTGCCAGCGTAATCTGTAATATGAACATCGACTTTGTGCTTTAATAATAGTTTAACGACATCAGCACATCCATTTTTTATAGCGCTATACATGGCTATGTTGTAATCTGCAACATCAACTCTGATTTGGCTTAACAAAACTTTAACAACCTTATCAAATCCTTTTTCTGCCGCTATATACAGCGCTTTTTTACAACTTGCATTTATAGCATTAACGTCAGCTCCATTTTTTAGCAACGCTTCGATAGCTTGAACCTTACCATACTGGGCTGCTATATGGAGAAATGTTTCATCAGTGCTGGTTCTAAATAGTTTAATAATTTGTTGGTTAGCTTCAGTTTCTAAATTAATGTCCTCACCATTTAACAATGCTCCTAGAACAAAAGCTTGCTCAAAAGACAACTCATATGAGCAAGGGGCGGTAAACGCTAGGAATCCATCCATGCCTTTTCCTTCGTATCTTAAAGCCATTAGGGTTTCTTCATCTTCTTGGCAAGTAGAATCTGCCAATAATGTTAATTCAGTATCTGCAGTAATTTTATACAGATTCTCAGAATCACCGTATCTATATAAGCCTTCACCATCTGCTATATCCGTAAAAATTTCAAGAGCAAGCTTAGGGGTTTTCCCGCCTGTGCCAACATAGAGTTCTGCGAAACCATCTTTTACTATCGCCTCACGTAAAGCTTTTAAAGCTGGAATAAACAATGCTTCCCCTTGTTTTAAATATTCAAAAGAGTCAAGGACTAGGACTTTTTGTCCTTCTTTATTAAAGCTAATCCAAGCATAAAATTGAGCGATAATATTGTTTTTGGAGTCAGTAATAACATAAAAACCAGCATTTTCTTTAGTAAAGCCATCTATCACGCACTGCTTAGAATGACCGTCAATTGATTGGCAGCAATCGGTCATTTTACCTAGGACCAACCCCTTTATATCTCCTGCTGGTAGCTTTGAAAGGGTAAACTTTTCACCCTTAGCTTCACCTCTTGGGTCTCTTTTATAAATTGTTAAGTTAACATCAGGTAAGTCATCTTTTGTTTTAGCTTTTAGTTCTAGAGCTGATTTAAAAGCCTCTTCTGACATACCATATTTATAAAATAACTCAGCTAACTGTGGGTTGTCGAAATGACCTTGAAACCCCCCTATTGTTGCTTTAATATCTTGCAATTTAGTTAATAAAACCTCATTAATCTTAGCTGCCAACTGATTTGGATTTAGATTGGTATTTTTTAATAATGTAGCTCCTATAGCTTTTTTCAGATCAACTAGCGTGATAGCCTTTTCTTCTATAGGCGAAAGATGTTCTTTAGCCAAAGCATCGCCTATAGCATCAGCATGATGAAATAATTTGATTGCATCTTTTTGAGATGCTCCCATCAATTCTTGCCAGATTGCTAATTCTTCTGAGCCTAATTTCTTATATCGATCAAAAGCAGTGCCATTTATGAGTATTGACGCTTCTACAGTTTGAGCAGTCGTGTAATCGACTTTAGCCAAGAATTTTTCAACATCTTCAAATTTATTAAAATATGTAGTCAGTGCCTCAAGGAAGTTAAAAAGTGGAAATTGGTGAGCTGGGTAAAAATTACTGATAAAAACAAGTTTTTGGACTGTTGCTTTTAATAAATCGCTATTGATTAAAGGAAAACACTCAGCTTGAAAAGCCTTGAAAGACTCGTCTGAAGATAAACTATCCTTGATAATCCTATCAAGATAATGGCCTTCAGTAGCACTTTTGATAGCTTTACTTTTTGTAAATATTTCTTGAGCTGTTTCCTTCGTATATATAGTGTCAAACTTATCTGATAGAAGTTTTTTAAGACTGCTCACCATAACTTTATCACGCCCTAGTATATCTAGGATATGGTGATTAGCTAGCAATATTTTAAGCTCTTCAGGCTCGCTAAATAACTTAGAATCAATTTGAGTTAAATCAATTATCTGACCTGCTTTGAGTTGTTTTAACAGACCCTCTTTGCCTGTTAAAACAGCTAGATCTTCTGCAAGTTTCGTGTTAATGCTTTTAATTGTAGCTTCAAGAGCTGCTTTTTGTTGTTCAGCAGTTTTTTCTGCGCCCTTGCTTGATTGAGCACTTTTAACAGCTTTTTCTTTGCCCTCGCTTGATAGAGCGCTTTTAATAGCTTTTTCTGCGTCCTTGCTTGCTTTGGCAACTTTAACAGTTTTTTCTACCTTGACAACAGGGTTGCTTAAAGCAGCAATTTTTTTCTCTTTTTTTAACTCTAAAGTCTCTATTTCTTTTTCAATTTTCGCAATTTCTTTGTCTGCATAGTCAGCGTGATCTTGCATTAAAAAACCTTCTACTTCTGTAGGAATTCATAGCTTATTTTCATAAAACCTTTATTAATAATTAATTATATTTTCATAATATATATGAATTATTAATAAATGTCAATGCAATAGATAATAAAAGCCTATTACCTGAGGATGAATTATGTACGTAAATTAAGGTAATTTTGTTGTTAAGTCTTTGGGTAATCAAATAATTTGTAATAGTTTGAACTTAGTAAAGCGGTTAAAAATTTCCTAGTAAAATACGATGATTCTGTTATATTGCTATGATGTTTAATGCTAGTTAGTTGAGTAATTTTGAGTATGGTAGAAAATACGACTGATAATAATCTAGGCAATGAAGAAGAATATGGCGCTGGTTCAATCAAGGTGCTAAGAGGGCTTGAGGCAGTGCGCAAACGCCCTGGTATGTATATCGGTGATACAGATGACGGTTCTGGTCTGCATCATATGATATATGAAGTGGTGGATAACGCCATAGATGAGTCGCTAGCTGGTTATTGTGATAAAGTTGAGGTTATTCTTAACAGCAACGGTTCAGTCACTGTGCGAGACAATGGACGAGGCATTCCTGTTGATATTCATGAAGAAGAAGGAATCTCCGCCGCTGAAGTTATTATGACGCAGTTACATGCTGGTGGTAAATTCGATCAAAATTCCTACAAAGTTTCGGGTGGTCTGCACGGCGTTGGCGTATCGGTTGTTAATGCTTTGTCAGAATGGCTTGAGCTTCGCATTTGGCGCAATAACAAAGAATATTTTATGCGGTTTAAACACGGCGTATCTGAAGCTCCTTTGGCTGAAATTGGAATAACAGAAGGTAAAAAAGGTACAGAAGTAACCTTTTTCCCATCAGTAGAAACTTTTTCTAATATCGAATTCACTTTGTCTACCATAGAGCACCGCTTAAGGGAACTTGCTTTTTTAAACTCAGGAGTTAGGATTTTTCTAATTGATAATCGCTTTGAGGAGCCTAAAGAAGTAGAGTTTTATTTTACTGGTGGCGTGGAAGCGTACGTTAAGTATATAGATAGGGCGAAAGTAGCATTGCATAATTGTATTTCTGTAACCGCTAATGCTGCAGAAAATGGTATTAGCATGGAATTATCTATGCAATGGAACGATTCCTATCACGAAAATATTTTACCTTTTACTAATAATATAAGACAGCGTGACGGCGGCACTCACCTTATTGGATTTAAAGCTGCATTAACAAGGGTCATAACTAGTTATTTTGAAACTACTGGTCTAGCTAAAAAAACTAAAGCTGTTATAACGGGAGATGATGCGCGTGAAGGTTTATCTTGTATTTTATCTGTTAAAGTGCCTGATCCAAAATTCTCTTCACAAACTAAGGATAAGCTAGTTAGTTCAGAAGTAAGACCAGTTGTAGAGCAGGCTGTATATAGCAAAGTGCTTGAGTGGCTTGAAGAACATCCAGCTGAAGCAAAAATAATCGTTAATAAAATTATTGAAGCGGCAACTGCTCGTGAGGCAGCAAAAAGAGCGCGTGAGTTAACTCGCCGTCAAACTGGTTTGGAGATTTCTAAACTACCGGGTAAACTGGCAGATTGCCAAGAGCGTGATCCAGCAAAATCTGAACTATTTATAGTAGAGGGAGATTCTGCGGGCGGCACTGCCAAACAAGGGCGTGATAGAAAATCGCAGGCAATACTACCTCTGCGTGGTAAGATATTAAATGTTGAGAGAGCAAGATTTGATAAAATGCTTAGTTCAGAGCAAGTAGGTACGCTAATTACTGCGCTTGGTACTAGCATAGGTGCCGATGATTTTTCAGTTGATAAATTACGTTACCATAAAATAGTTATCATGACGGATGCTGACGTCGACGGCTCGCATATTCGTACTTTGTTGCTTACTTTCTTTTATCGCCATATGCGTCAAGTAATTGATAATGGCTTTTTGTATATCGCACAACCGCCTTTGTACAAAGTGAAAAGAGGGTCAACAGAGCTTTACCTAAAGAACGAGCAGGCTTTGCAAGATTACCTCATTAAATCGACTTTAAATGATATTACAATCACGCCAGCTACTGGTGCGCCAATATCTGGTGGTGCTGTAGAGGAATTAATGCAAAAAGTGAATAAATTCCTTGTGGCGCTTGATCAAGTTAGTAAGAAATTCCACCGCTCTATAGCAGAGTCTCTTGCTACGCATAACCTCCTAAATGACTCAATTTTTGATAATGCTAAAGAACCAGAATTAGCAAATGCTATGAAGGTTCTTAATAATAACGACTCTGAGCTTGATAATAGTAATTGGCAGGTACTTGCTAGTGAAGTGCATGTAGAATTTTTTCGTTATGTCAGGGGTTTAAAGGAAAGTAAAATTTTAACAAAAGCGCAACTTGAGTTCTTTGAGTTTGCTAATTTGGTAAAAGCAGCTGCAACTTTAAATGATTTATTCAGTGCTCCTATTACCTTGACAATAAAAAATCAAGAGTTTAAGATATCTTCACCAGCTACTTTGCTTGCATGTATTATAGAAAATAGCAAGAAAGGTTTGACCTTACAGCGCTTTAAGGGTCTTGGAGAAATGAATTCAGAGCAATTATGGGAAACTACACTTGATCCAACTCGCCGTACTTTATTGCAGGTCAAAGTTGGTGAAACAGATGGCGCTGAAGAGATTTTTTCTACCTTAATGGGTAGTGTAGTAGAGCCAAGACGTGACTTTATTCAAGAAAATGCGCTGAACGTTGTAAACCTTGATGTATAGGCTTTTTTTTAAAAGCAATGCTAATAACTTATAAAAAAGTTCTTGACAAAGAGCTAGTTGTGCTGCTATTTAGTATGCATTAAATTCTCAATTAATAATGTATTGAAAGTGAAAACTTATTCTGCGAAACCATCGGAAATTACTAAAAAATGGCACGTTATCGATGCTAAAGATCTTGTTTTAGGTAGATTAGCTTCTGCGGTTGCCAACATTTTGCGTGGCAAACATAAGCCAACATTTACCCCTCACATGGATTGTGGCGACTATGTAGTCATCGTTAATGCTGAACATGTATGTCTAACTGGTAAAAAGGCTAATCCAAAAGATGGTAAGATTTATTATCGTCATACAGGCTTTCCAGGTGGTATAAAAGACACAACAGCTGGTAAGATGCTGCAAGGCAAACATCCTGAACGTGTTATCAAACTAGCTGTCCAAAGAATGATCACAAGAAATGTTCTAGGCTCTAAGCAGCTAGGTAACCTGTATGTATACGCTGGCGACCAACATCCACACCAAGGTCAACAGCCAGTGTCATACGATTTCGCAAGCAAGAATATTAAAAATAAGAAGTAGTAAAAATGGCAGCATCAACACTAAAGGTTAAAAGCCCGACCACTGCAGCTCCTGCTGAAAAAGCACAAGTAGTAAAGCAGCCAAAGCCTAAAGCAAATAACTCTCCTGCTGGTTATGGAACCGGTAGAAGGAAAAACGCTATAGCTAGGGTTTGGGTTAAGGCTGGTAATGGTCAAATGATTGTAAATAAAAAGCCTATAGAATTATATTTTGCGCGTGAAGCTCACATAAAAACTATATCCCAAGTATTAGTGGCTACCAAAGTGCTTGGACAATATGATATTATGTGCACAGTCAAGGGTGGCGGATGTTCTGGTCAAGCTGGTGCTGTAGTGCACGGTTTAGCTAGGGCGTTAGATCAGTTAGTTCCTGATTTACACAAAACTTTACGCCAAGGTGGATTCTTAACAAGAGATTCAAGGGTTGTTGAACGTAAGAAATACGGTAAACACAAAGCTCGTAAGAGTACACAATTCTCTAAACGTTAATTTATATACACGATTTATGGTATGTTGCGAATCACAAATTTTGTGGTTCCTCATACCAAATTATACTACAAATACCTAAAATGTCAGTCCGTTTGGCTAACTAAAAATTTCTACATTGCTGCAGTTATTTGACCCCTTTGCAAAAACTTTAGTTAGCTGCTGTATCAAAAATTTAGGTTAGTAGATAAAGAAATGACTTAGGTCAAAAACTAGCTGCAAATTCCATCAGGAAATTGTATAATTAGGACAAGAAGTTCAATAATTTAGCTTTGAAGCACTTGACTAAAGAATAGAGATTATTTGAAACCAAGCTGCAAGTGGTTCTCCGTTTGATCCAAAAAAGCTTGTGACTCAATAATACGTTTAAAATGGCGGGGTAGCTCAGTTGGTTAGAGCAACGGAATCATAATCCGTGTGTCGGGGGTTCAAATCCCTCCCTCGCTACCATAAATTCCTCTTGATATTTCCTCTTTTCTCTAATACCGACTTCCTAATGAAAGCATAGTATATATTGACGAAAGCGTTATTGAGATGAACATTTGTAAAGACAGAGGCTGGGGCAAGAAAAGTGAAAAGCTGGTTGCTAAAAAAAGCGGTAAACATTACGAAAGAGCGAATATTATAGCAGGACTGGTGAATAATGAATCTATAGCTCCTATGGTTTTTAATGGCTCGTGTAATAGGAATTTATTTGAAATTTGGCATATTATCCCACAGTTATTGAAAAGCTGAGATTAATCTAAATCTCAAAAATTCAAAGAGATTAGAAAGACTAGAGTTATAACAATTCTAAAGAATTAAACTGGTATTAGTTTTTACTACTGCTAAAATTAAGCAGGCAAATGTTCGAATATGCGCTGGGTGCCAGCTTAAAAATGTATATAATAACTCTTGTAGTGACTACCTATCCATAATAATCCTTGGTTTGCATACTACGAATTCTATGGACTTTCTCACTCTTCCACCCCTTTCTTTCCCTAGCCTTACTTAAAACTGTAGAGTAGTATGGAATTTATTAATAAAAAATTACCATGCAAGGAAGTTTTATGAACTTATTTTTGATTCGTTTTTTTTTCGCAGTAGCATTTTATGTATGCGTTCCGTTTATAGGTCAGATGAGTACCGTGGCAGGATCTATTCTTGTTGCTGGATATAGATCTCTGCTAGCTTTTAGTCCTTACATTCATACAATATTCGGTAGATATGATTTACTGTTTTCGGCAATACTCTCGATCAGTGGGGTTATTGTTTGCTTTGGATTGGATTTTTATAGTGTAGGAGCATTTTTAATTGCAATGAGTTTAAGCGTTGGAGGCTTTATTTTAAAAGCAATTGCAGCAGAAACTCCAGCATTATCCGGTTTAAATAGGATAGCGATTACTAGCGGGAATATTGGTGCAGGCACTATTTTGTTTATGGCGAATAACAATTACAGCTCTTCAGTTGCAATTATTTTAATTCTACTTGCAAGTTCTTGTTTTTTAAAGATGCCAGAATCTCATGAGCGATCGCCTATAAAACCACTCACGATTAAGGCACTAATTAAGAATAAAACGTCAAATTTAGTATGGTTGTTTTTTGGAATGGCAATTGGTATTAGGGTTTTTGGAATGTATATTATAATGCCACAATATCTTTTGCAAACACTAGGGTCTCTTCCTTACTGGTATGGTTTAACGTTGGTTTTATACGGGGTAGTCGTAATTTTAACCCAAATACCCGTTGTCAGAAAAAAAGTTTCATTCTCATTAGCTACCTCTATTATGGCTTTAGGAGTTTCTTGTATCATTATGTGCCTTCCTAATCTATTTTTTGTAGAGACGTTTATTGGAGCTATGTTATGGTGTCTTTGTTTAGCTCTAGAAGAGTTATTTGCTCCTTTTATAGATTTTCATGCTGCACAAACCAATCATTTACTTATAAAAGAAATATCCATCGGAATAGGTGGGGCTCTTTGTTTTTTATCAGCTTCGACGAATATAGCAATTGGAGCATTAGGGGTGCTGTCTGTTTTATGTATTTTTCTAGGTTCTATGTTTTATAAGAAAAACCTTAACCTTTCAAAAAATTGCACTCCTTGACCTTAGGCAGCGTTGCCACAAAATTCTATAGTAAATAAAGTTGAATTAGCATGTACAAAAGAACTGAGTCAAAGCATCGTATAATTTATCAAATTGAGTAATTTGGTTTTTTCATGTTAGCCCAGAATTTCTCAATAGGATTGAGATCAGGAAAGTAAGGCAGTAAAAAAACGACCCTAGCACCAACAACTTCAATTAATTCTCTTTGAACTTATACAAATAACCCTACTAACTTGCTAGATATAAAAGTACTTAAGCAACCATACTGCTTAATTGCTGCTAAAAATTTTATTTCTAATTAATATTTCTATTGCCTATACAAAACATTCACTTATTATAGCACTGTTAAATATTAGGAAACGCAACTTATGAAAAAAATTGTAATTTCAGGCATGATCGGTAATGGTCTTGAGTGGTACGACTATGCTCTATACGCACAATTTGCGCCTATAATAGGGCAGCATTTTTTTCCAGACTCTGAAATCAGAGAAATCCTAACCTTTGCAGTATTTGCCGCTGGTTTTGTTGTAAGACCGCTTGGTGGTATAATATTCGGTGCTATAGGAGATAGAATAGGACGCAGAGCGGCCTTAGTCATAGGCATATTAACTATGGCAATTCCAACTGCTGCTATCGGCTTCCTGCCTAGCTATGAGTCCATAGGTATTGCTGCACCTATAATCCTTACGATCATAAGACTTGTTCAAGGATTCTCTTTAGGCGGCGAATTTAGCGGCTGTATAGCTTATATCGTTGAACACGCACCTATTGAACAAAGAGGGCTTGCTGGTAGCGCCTCTTTTGTTAGTATGTGCATGGGTATGCTATTTGGACTAATTACTGCTAACGCTTTTTCATATTTTATGAACCCAGAAGACTTATTCGCTTGGGGCTGGAGATTGCCGTTTATAGCTGGCTTGTTGATTGGTGGTGTAGGTCTTTATATTCGCAGCCACCTTTCAGAAAGTCCATTATATAAATTAGCAAAAGAGACTGGTGGTTTATCTAAATACCCTTTGAAGGAAACTCTTACTAGATACCTGCCGCAGCTTCTAGTAGCAATTGGTATCTATATTACTGTGACCGCACCCTTTTATACTGCTACAGTATTTATTGAAAACTTCATGAAAACCCTTGGCTATACTAATAGTCAAAGTTCGATCACTGGTAGCGTAATTTTAGTTACCTTAATTATAGGGTTTCCTATTTCTGCCGCTATATCAGATAGAATTGGTCGTAAACCTGTACTAAAAGCTGCTACTTGGGCTCTGATATTGTTAGTTTATCCTATTTTTAAAGCTCTGGGCTCAATGGATTATACACTAGCATTAGCGTCGCAAATATTGTTTGCAAGTATAGTTGCTTGCTATATGGGTCCTATACCAACGTTGCTAGTAGAGCTATTCCCTACGCGCGTTAGGTTTACTGGCGTGGCTTTATCCTATAATCTAAGTGCAGCAATTTTTGGTGGCTCTGCTCCTATGGTAGGAATGATGCTAATGAAATATACGGGTAATCAATATGCTATGTCGTGGTATTTAATAATGCTTGCATGTGTTTCATTGATAGCCTTAAAATTCTATAAAGAAACCTATAAAAAAGCCTTGTATGAGTCAGCTTTATGAAAGAACAGCTAATACCGCCAGCGGGCGAAAAAAAAGTTTTACTCCACTCATGCTGCGCACCTTGTTCCGGT
This sequence comes from Rickettsiaceae bacterium, assembly GCA_027485375.1. Classification (GTDB taxonomy): domain Bacteria; phylum Pseudomonadota; class Alphaproteobacteria; order Rickettsiales; family Rickettsiaceae; genus JAIXRE01. The sequence goes on from JAIXRE010000121.1 coordinate 10,047, forward strand.
GACTTAATGGAAAAGATGCTAGAATCTGGTATTGATTTGACGATATTTTTTTATAATCCAAATATTCATCCTAAAAAAGAATATGAAATACGTAAAAACGAAAATATTCGTTTTGCTGATAAAATGGGTATAAAATTTGTTGACGCAGATTATGATGTGCAAAATTGGTTTGCTAGAGCTAAAGGCATGGAGTACGAACCAGAACGGGGCATTCGTTGTTCTATGTGTTTTGATATGCGTTTTGAACGCACAGCGCTTTACGCTTATGAAAATGGCTTTAAGACTATCACGAGCTCCTTAGGTATATCTCGCTGGAAAGATATGGAACAAATCAACAGATCCGGTCTTAAAGCAGCTTCTCATTATGAAGGTGTAACATACTGGACTTATAACTGGCGTAAGGACGGCGGAAGTAGCAGAATGTACGAAATAGCCAAACGAGAAAATTTCTATAAACAAGAATATTGCGGCTGCGTATATTCACTTAGAGATAGCAATAATTGGCGTAAAACTAATGGTAGAGCAGAAATTGACATCGGCACTGAGTATTACGCTGAAGAACAGTAAGCAACCCCAAAGGCTAGCGCAGATAAAGTTTAATTATCAATTATAAAGCCACCCCAGCAAAAGCCAAAGCTACTCCTAACTTAAATATGTTCTAAAGGTTTTAATGTAATGCAAATTCATGCAGATAAACAAATATATTTAAGTTTATGTTCTAACGAAGGTAACCGTTTAGATAATTTGCGCAAAGCTATTGTATTATTGACACAGCGAGGTTTTCAAGTTACGACGCAATCTATAGTGCTGGAAACAGAAGCGTTATTGCTTGAAGGTTCGCCGCTAGAATGGAATAAACCATACCTTAATATGGTAATTGCTGGAACTATCTCCAGCGATGCTGCGAATTTGCCAGAAGCTTTTTTATCTGTTATTCAGGAGATTGAGATCAGCCTAGGACGTGATGCTAACCACTTAAAATGGAGTCCTCGCCCTATTGATATTGATATACTATACTGGGCAGAATTGCAAAGAGCTAGTGAAGATCTACAAATACCTCATCGTGAGATACCTAATAGACCGTTTTTGCTACATTTACTAGCAATGTTAGGAAAAGAGGTAAGCCATTCATTTGAGGCTAACTGTTTTTTAAAAGCTTTTGCTCTTGAGCCAAAAATTGTAGGTATTGTTAATGTTACCCCTGATTCATTTTCTGATGGCAATCTTTATCTAAAGCCAAAAGCGGCAGTTAGTAGAATTTTAGAGTTAAGCGAAGCTGGCGCCGTGGTAATTGATGTTGGAGCACAATCAACACGTCCAGATGCTCAAATGATTTCTCCAAATGAAGAATGGAATCGTCTAAATGCAGTTTTAAGCCAGTTGCAAGTGGTGATGAATAATGGCTATAACCTGCAAATAAGCATAGATAGTTTTGTGCCTGAGGTCATAGGGCAAGCCTTGCGCTTTTATCCTATAGCTTGGATTAATGACGTCACAGGAACGATGATTGAGAAATTAGACAAAGACTTGCTAAAGCAAGTAGTTAGTAGCAACTGCAAAATTGTGGCTATGCATTCCCTTTCTATACCGCCAAGTTCTAAAGTCTGCATAGATGAAACTGTGCCAGCTGCACAAACAATAAATCGCTGGGCAGAGCAGACTATTAAGAAATATGGTGAGTATGGTATCGTAAAAGAAAGATTAATTCTAGACCCTGGCATTGGTTTTGGCAAAACGGCATATCAAAACCTTGATTTGCTTAGGAGCGTCAAATCGCTAAAGCAATTAGGCTGCGAGGTGCTTATAGGACATTCTCGTAAATCCTATATAAGTAGCTTTTGCAAACGGCAAGCTCTAGAGCGTGACCTTGAGACAATTGCAATCTCGCTAAAGCTAAATGAGTTAGGCGTTGATTACCTGCGAGTGCATAACGTAGAGGATCATATGAGGTGCTTTGTTGCGCAAAAAGCACTTATGGCGTAAAAACCTTAAGTGCTTTTTGTATAATGTATAGAGTATGCCTTTGCTACTTCAAGAGTTGCTTTCCCATCAACTCTTGAAGTCTCTGCGGTATATTTTAGTTACTCAATTGGACAAGTAGCGGCAGCTTCTATACCACTAAGGAATGCTACTAATTGAGGTGCAGCAAAAATTATACCAACACCAGCGGCAGTAGCGGCGCCTATACCCCAGTTTAGTTTGCCTAAAAATAAACCAACGCCGACTGAGAAGATGGCAATAGTCGCAATACCTCTAGCTGTACCGCCTGTAAGGTTTTTTACTAGTCTACATAAAGTTTGACCTACGACATCGTTAGCATCCGGCGTTGGTATTGTTCCTGTAGTAGCAAAAGCCGCATCACTTGCTGTTAAAATAACAGCGAAAGCAGATAGCACTAGAAATATACGCCAAGCTAAGTTGCTGTCTATTTCTATATAAAATTTAGAAAGATCCATAGTTACCTCAAGAAAAAGTTTTAAAAGCCATAATTACATATGTATTTAAATTTTATGATTTGCAGATTGTGCAATCAAGGTATAACGTGTTGATTCGACCTAAATAACTTTCTTATGTGCTAAAATTGTTTTTCTATACTTTGCTACTCTTTGGATATAACCCTAAAAGCAAGCTAAGAGCTAGAAATGCTCCCCCTCCTGTAGAGATAGTGCCACCAAGACTTGCTGCTTTAACTATTAATGATTGCGAATAAAAATAATCTCCATGATAATACTTTATTATAGCAATTATTCCAACCATCACTAAGCAACTAAAGAGTATTTTTATCAAAAAAATAAGCAAGCTTGGTGTTAGGCTAAAGTGACCTTGTCTTTTAGCAAATCTATGTATTAGCCATAAATTAAACCAACCAGCTATTGACGAGCCAAGAGCAATACCTACATGACTAAAAAATTGCATCAAAATAATATTCAGTACGGTATTTACAATTAAAGAATAGATAGTAATTTTAAAAGGGGTTTTAGTATCTTGCTTAGCATAAAAAATTGGTGTTAATGCTTTAACTAAGATAAAAGCTGGTAAGCCTAAAGCAAAGGCTGCTATTGCGTCTGCAGTTTTGGCAGTATCGATTGCAGTAAATGCTCCACGTTCATAAATAATATGTATAATAGGGTGGGCTAAAGCAATGATACCGCACATTGCTGGTATAGATAAAAACAAACTAACCTGCACAGCCTTATTTTGTACTTGATCGGCCTTGCTATAGTCTTTGCTTTTGTAGATTCGTGATAATTCTGGTAATAATATAGTGCTAAGCGTGGCTCCTACTATTGATAAAGGAAATTGATATATGCGATCTGCATAAGATAATATAGAAACCGCGCCAGGTATATAGCTGGCAATAGATTGTGAGATAAACAAATTCAGTTGACCAGCGCAAGCGCCAACAGCAGAAGGACCCATATTGCGCAGCAGTTTTTTAACGTCTGGGTCATCAGGCTTAAAGACTACTGGGAAAGTCATTTTAGCTTTTGCTAGGCAGTAAAGCATAAATAACACCTGTAAAATCCCTGCAATTAATAAAGCGATAGCTATAGAAATGGCGGGCGTAAGCTTATCTTTTAAAGCAAAAGTTCCTACAATAACAGTAACGCTAAGCAATACGGGTGAAAAGGCGAAAGCGGTAAAACGTTTAACTGAATTTAAGACGCCACCACATAATGCAGTGATAGAGACAAAAATTAAATAAGGCATCGTAATACGACATAACAATACCGTTAAGTCAAATTTTTCTTTATCTGCTGAAAATCCTGGCGCAATAATAAACATTAAAAGCGGCATAAAAATTTGCATCAAAGCGACTATTATTACTAGGCTTAATAATAATAAAGTGAAGATTTCGCCAGTAAAGTGCTTAGCCGCCCTATCATTTTGTAGTAATTTCTCGTTAAATATAGGAATAAAGACACTAGATAAAGCGCCTTCGGCAAAAATACGTCTGAAAAGATTTGGAAGCTTAAAAGCTATATTTACAGCATCGCCAGCGCTACCAGAGCTAGCACCAAATAAATTTGCTATTACTTGTTCTCGCAGTAGACCAAAAATTCTTGAAACTAAGGTAAAAAATGCTAAACTAATACCAGAACGAAATAATGTCAAAGCTATGTCTCTAAAGGTTAGGTTTTATTGTTATACCAATTACCATTTTTAAATGATCCAAACAGATTCGGTACTATAGTAATTGATGTTGCGATTTACTGTTTCTAGTAATTTCAGGAAGTCCTAAATGCTGGAAGGCACTAGCGCTTATAACTCTGCCTCTAGGAGTGCGTTGCAACAGCCCTATCTGTATCAAATAGGGCTCTATAGTTTCTTCAATAGAATCACGTTGCTCAGATAAGGCAGAGGCTATAGTTTCAATACCAACAGGACCGCCACCATAATTCTCAGCAATAAATTTCAAGTATCTATAATCATTACTATCTAGCCCTAATTTATCAACCTCTAGGCGGTTTAAAGCTAAATCTGCTACAGTTTTATCTATCTCCATTTTCCCGTCCACAGACGCAAAGTCACGCACCCTTTTTAGCAGACGCAAAGCAATTCTAGGCGTACCTCTAGCGCGCCTTGCAATTTCAGTTGCGCCATCTTCAGACACGTTAGTGGTAAGCAAACTAGCAGCCCTGCTTATAACTAGCTTTAATTCATCTACATTATAGAAACTCAAACGAAGTGGTATACCAAACCTATCTCTTAGTGGATTGCTAAGCAGTCCAAGACGAGTTGTTGCCCCTACTAAAGTAAAAGGTGGTAGGTTGATTTTCACTGATCTTGCTGCTGGACCTTCACCTATAATGAGATCCAAAGCAAAATCTTCCATTGCAGAATATAAGATTTCCTCAATACTTGTACTTAAGCGGTGAATTTCATCGATAAATAAAACATCATTTTCGCTAAGGTTAGTTAAGATAGCAGCAAGGTCAGCGGCTTTAGATAAAGTTGGACCAGAAGTAACCTTAAAATTAACACCCATCTCTTTAGAAATAATTTGTGCAAGAGTAGTTTTACCTAGTCCTGGTGGTCCGTAAAATAAAGTATGATCTAAACATTCGCTACGGTTTTTGGCTGCTTGAATAAATACTAGCAAGTTTGCCTTAATTTGCTCTTGTCCTACAAATTCTTGTAAATAATTAGGTCTTAAGCTAAATTCTTGCTCATTTAATTGCTCGGTTTCTAGCGTCAAACCAGATAAAATTTCTTTAGACATTCACTACCCCCTATTTTTCAAGGCTAATCTAATTAACTCATCGATAGAGGTATTAGGTTTTGCAGATAAAACCTTGTTTACCGCATTTTGTGCTTCCATCTTATTAATTCCTAAATTAGCTAGTGCTGAAATTGCATCACTTACTAAGCTGCCATTTGAATTCTGGCTGACCTCCATTTGCTGAGTGCTAAAGTAGGTATGGCTAACCTTGTCTTTTAGTTCTATCAAAATCCTTTCTGCTAGTTTTGGTCCAACTCCTGAAATTGCCCTAAAAGCTTCTTTATTCTTTTGCGCTACTGCTATTTGAATCTCGCTAGGGGTTAGGTGTGATAAAACTGCTAGTGCCATTCTAGCACCTATTCCATTAACGGTTTGCAATAGAGTGAAAAAATGTTTTTCCTCTATTGTCCTAAAGCCATAAAGATGGATATGGTCCTCACGAACATGAGTCTCAATAAATAGTTGACAAGCATCACCGCTACTAAGCTGATGAAGGTTTTTAGCGGCGCAATAAACTAAATAGCCTACGCCCCCTACATCAATAAGCAAGTGGTCGTCGAAGCAAGAATCTATTTTACCAGTTAGTTTGCCAATCATAGGACGTGACTAATTTTATTTTTAATGAATTGGTTGTTTAACTTCGTTAACAAGGATGATATAATACCAAGCCTATGCAATTATAGCAATAACTATACATAATGACACAACCAGCATTTTTAATTGCCTTTTTTACAACCCTTGTACAATGCTACGATTATGCATTATTTGGCGTGTCGGCGTCTATATTATCTAAGCATTTTATGCCAAAATGTTCTGATGCTGATCAGATACTAATATTTTATGCAGTATTTGCCCTTGCTGTCCTTGCTCGCCCTTTAGGGTCAATAATTTTTGGTAAAATATCTGATACTTATGGCAGAATTGTTTCTGTGAAAATAGCCGCCTTAGTGGCAGCGGTTTCAACTGCTATAATAGGAGTGACACCCTCTTTTAGCGAGATAGGGTGGTTTGCAACAATTATTTTAACCTTATGCCGTATGGCTTTTATAATGAGTCTTGCTGGTGAGATAGACGCAACACGAATTTATGTTGCAGAAAAGATAGGAGTAAAAAGGAGAAACCTTGCTAACGGCGTAGTGTCATTTTTTAGCCAATTTGGCGCGGTTATTGCTGCTACAAGCTATCACTATTCTTTGGTATATGAGAATGATTATCTATGGAAGGTAAACTTTATTATAGGCGGCGCACTTGGAATAGTTGTGCTTTTGCTAAGAGGTTATTTCCAAGAAAGCGAGGAGTTCTTACGTTATAAGGCAACGCATAAAGCAGAAGAAAAAGAAAGCCTTTTTGGTATAATTAAATTGAATAGTTACAAATTTATCTTGGCGGCGCTAATTAGCGGCTGCGCTGGTGGGGCTTACCATTTCTTAATAATCTTTTTCAGCACATTTGCGGCTAAAGGTATGGAGATAATAACGCTAGATGAAGCACGTGTTATGACTATAATCTTAACCAGTGTTTATTCCATATCTGCGGTATTTTCAGGATTGCTAGCAGATAAGTTCAACCCTAGGAAACAAATAATCCTTGCTATAGTAACAACTTTATTGACTGTAACAGTCATGCAACTAGCTATAAAATATCATATACCGCAGTTAGCATTCATTGTGCTTTTAGTCGCAGTGATGCCATTTTATACTATACCATTGCAAATTATCACGCAGTTTGTTTTTGCTGTTGATATTCGTACTCGTATGAGCAGCATATCACATTCTATAGGTGGAATGATTTTTTCCTCAACCACACCGTTTTTCTGTATGTTAATTTGGCAACGCACTAGATCCTTGGAATTAGTATTGTTGTTTTTTATTATGTTGCTGGTAATTTTACTTACCTCAGCGTCTCAATTAATTAAAATAAAGATGGAATAGCCATGGCAGTAGAAGGAATTACTAAATTATTCCGCCAAGAAACAAAGTTTATCGCAGGCGCAGCAAGAATTGAACATATACCAAGACTATTCTTACCAGAGATAGCCTTTGTAGGTAAATCGAATGTAGGTAAGTCAAGCTTAATTAATACTGTATGCAACCATCAAGGATTAGCAAAAGTTTCTCATACGCCAGGTCGCACCCAACAGATAAATTTCTTTTCTCTAGCGGACAAGCTACTTTTAGTAGATTTACCAGGATACGGTTTCGCTCAAGTACCACTTGCTGCAAAGCGGCAATGGGAAAAATTAATCACGCATTATCTAGCTACTAGAGATAACCTTAAGTTGGTTAACTTACTTGTCGATGCTAGAAGAGGAATTAAGGAACATGATACAGAAGTTGCAAAGCTTTTGCTCTCCTACAAGCGTGATTTCCAAATTGTTTTCACTAAAGCAGACAAAATTAATAATAAGGAAGAACTAACTAATGCTACTAAGAATTTCCTTGCAAGTTTGAACTACTCATGTAATCTGTTATTCACCAGTAGTAGGAGTAAAGAAGGTGCAAAAGAACTTCAGTTTAGTATGGCAAGGTGCGCCAAATGATAAAGCTATAGCTACTAAAGAACCCGTGAATTTAAGCGACACCGCTTTGATTAAAAAGGTCATAAAATGCAGCAGTAATCTTAGGTCGCAAATAATAGTAGTAAAATTACCATCCGTGACTATGGAGGATGAATCATTGCTTGCAAGCTTTGTGGAAACCATCCATTTAATTAGTATTGCTGGAGCGAAAGTTTTTATTGTCCACGATCATACAAACCTAGTAAAAGAAACCCTTAAAATGTTTGGGGTCGACGAGAAAATTATCAAAAATTTGCAAGTATCTGACCATAAAAGTGCGCAAATTATAGAAATGGTGGTGTCTGGGTATATTAATAAATTGATTGTATCTAAACTATGTAACTTAGGTTGCAACGCTATTGGTATTTCTGGTAAAGACGGTAACTTAATTCAAGCTAAAAAATCAAAATTATTACATAAAACCTCAGCGAATAGTAAAGTTATCGATATTGGCTTTATTAGTGAACCTATCATGATTAATCCAGAGTTTCTGCTTAGCTTAGAGGATAATGATATTGTACCAGTAATATCGCCTATAGCTAGCGATGAAAATGGTTGTACGCACCTGCTGGACGTTAATTTAGTTGCTTCTATAATTGCTGCAGCTCTTGATGCAGACCATTTAATCTTGCCTTGCGAGGATATGGTATCTGATTTGCAGCATTTTAGGGTTACCGACGTAAAATCGTTGCAAAAATTTTTACGCAAAACTAATAATGATGCAAAGGTTATGGGGTTAATTGAAGCAGCCAGCAATTCTATTGAAAACGCTGCTAACTGCGTACATTTCGTTGATGCTAAATCTCCTAACTCTATGCTACTTAGTATTTTCACTAATCTTTAGGATTGGGCTAGTTATACTATAATGAAAATATTTAACCGCCCAAAGATACAAATACAGCGCAATAAAACTGCTGCGCTTAGCCAGAATACGCGCCACGCTTACGCCGCTTACGAGATAATAGAAAACCTAAAGGAGTTAAAGCAAGAATTTGCTAATATCCTCAATATTGGCTGCCGTAATGGGGCTCTGACTAAGCTATTACTTAAGCAATATAGCAACGCAAAAGTGGTATCTTCTGACATTTCCGCAGAGCACATTAGGTCTATGAGTGTTTTGCAAAATAAGCAAAGACTAACTCTTATGCATATGGATGAGGAAGAAATAGGAACCGCTTTAGAAGCTAAAAATCAGTTTGACCTAATCACCTTTAGTCTAGGGTTGCATGCTATTAACGACATACAAAGCTTTTTAAAAAGCATTAAGGGCTTACTAGCTCCCAAGGGTATTTTTATAGGAAATTTCATTGGAGGACCTAGCCTTAGGGCTTTAAGAAGGACTTTAATGGATGCAGAGGAAAAAGCTAATCAACCTCACTCTCCGCATATTTACCCTTTTGTTAATTTTGACCACTTACCCTCTTTGCTACAAGAAGCTGGTTTTAAAGAAATAGTTGCTAATCACGAGGTGATAGAACTTGAGCATGATAGTCCTCTAGCTTTAATGAGGGCTATAAAAAACTTTGGTGAATCTAATGCCTTAGTGCAAGCCGCTAATTATGCTATTAATAAAGCGATGTATATTACTATAGCAGATAATTCTAAACCTTTTCTTGATGAAATCACTTTGATTAATTTTATCGCTAGTTTGGATAAGCACTCTATCAATATAAATTTGGTATAATACCAGAGTCCCATTTTAAATAATCCAAACGGATTTTGCAAGATTCGTCTTTGCGCGCCCCTAGTGTTATTCCTGCGCTTTTAGTGTCATTCCTGCGCGCCCTTGTCATTCTCGCACCCCCTTGTCATTCCCGCGCATGCGGGAATCCAGCTCTTAAAGCCCTTGCAAAGGCAGGTAGGCGGCAAGGGTAGAAATGGATCCCCTCCTGCGAGGGG
>JAIXRE010000003.1 GCA_027485375.1 Rickettsiaceae bacterium
TCAGGCAATAGCTCAAGCTCTAACGGCAATAGCTCAAGCGGTAGCGGCAGCAGTTCAAGCTCTAACGGCAGCAGTTCAAGCAGTAACGGCAATAGCTCAAGCAGCAACGGCAGCAGTTCAAGCTCTAACGGCAGCAGTTCAAGCTCTAACGGCAATAGCTCAAGCGGTAGCTCAAGTGATACTGGTAACAGTATTTTAAATACTATCAGTGATATTTTGAATAATATTGCTAACACTTTAGGGCTGAATAGTGGCAACTCAAGCTCCAATGGTAATAGTTCAAGTGGCTCAAACAGCTCTACCCCAGCTACCCCAGCTACCCCAGCTACTCCAGCTACTCCGGCTACTCCAGCTACCCCAGCTACCCCAGCTACTCCAGCTACCCCAGCTACTCCAGCTACCCCAGCTACTCCAGCTACTCCAGCTACAACCGACTCAAGCGGTAATGGCAATAGCTCAAGTAGCAATGGTAACAGCTCAAGCAGTAACGGCAACGGCAACAGTTCTAGCTCTAACGGCAATAGCTCAAGCAGCAACGGCAATAGCTCAAGCAGCAACGGCAACAGTTCGAGCAGCAACGGCAACAGTTCGAGCAGCAACGGCAACGGCAACAGTTCTAGCTCTAATGGCAATAGCTCAAGCAGTAACGGGAAAAAGAATTAAAGTGGTATAAATAAAAGACAAGAATTAGATTTTAAAACTCTCTAATTCTTGCTTTTGGCTTGGCGCTAAGTTCTTTGGTAAAATTTAAAAACTGGCTGATTGAGTCTACAATATCATCATTTTTAGTGTTAGGAAAACTTGTTATTTCTTTGAGTAATATGGTGCTAAAAGCTGATTTTTTAGGCAATAAAATTTGTCCAGTTTGGAATAATGGCACAACAGAGGCAAACCTAGTTACTTTATCAAGACGTGGTTTAGGAGCGATGATATTTGTTGCGCCCTCTAAACGCAAATCTTGGATTAACTGTTGACCGCTAGCTTTGTCTTCTATGATGATAAATTTAGGCTGGTATTTATCATTTATATTTTGCACGGCGCTTTTAAGTTGAGGGTAGGTAAATTTTGCCCTTAGCAACTGCGTTAGGTAATAATATTTACCGTGTGCGCCGTAGACAGTGCAAACGCTGTAATCAGCATTTTCAGAAACTTTGATGGCAGTGTCCCAGCTGGCTATAAAGTAATCAAAGTTTTCTGGTAAGGTTTCGTAAAAGGTGATGTCTTCTTCTTTAAGCAAAGTGCAACCATTTGCTATAGGTTCTTGCATATATTGAGCGGCAAAATTGCTCCTACCTATTTCTTGCTCTAATTTTGCCAAATAGCTTGGCTGGTCACGCAGGCTATGGAGTACTTCTCCAGCTTTGAGATCATATTTTTTATTACCTATAGAAAAAAATAGGTCGCTTTCTGCCCTGACTGGAATTTTTAACAATTCCCAGCCGCTGCCTGCTAATAAATAGCCAGATAAATCTTCAGCATGCAGCCTTTGCATTACAAGCACTATTGCGCCTTTGTTTTTGTCATTTAACCTTGTTACGAAAGTTTGTTCAAACCATTCAATAGCTTTCCCTCTCATAGTAGGTGAATTCAGGTGCATAGGGTTGTGAGGGTCATCGACAATAAGGAAATCGCCTCCTTCACCGGTAGCAGAGCCGCCCACTGAAGTAGCAAAGCGAAAACCATTTTGACTGGTTAAAAACTTACTTTTTTGGTTATGTTTTTTACTTAAAATAGTTTGCGGAAATAGCTCTTTGTACCAATCAGACTGTATGATTAAGCGGCAATCAAGCGAGTGTTTTATACCAAGCATATGCGAATAGCTAGCTACCATGATTCGCTTAGTTGGATTGTTGCCTAGAATCCAAGCAGGCCACGCAACGCTAACACATACAGATTTTAGCCCTCTTGGCGGCATATTGATAATTAAGCGTTTAATTTGACCGTTTTGTACAGCTTGCAAATATTCGCTAATTATTTCAATATGCCAATTTGCTTGATACTCTATACCTGGATTAATAGTATTAAAAACCTTATTTATAAAGCTATTAAAATCCTGCCTTAGTACAGCATTAAGCAAATCAGGGTTATATTCTTCCATAGTGATATTGACCTTTTAATGGTTATCTTTAAATTTTTCAAGAAACCGTGTTATTATAGCTTTATCTGTTTCAGGCATCACCTCTTTAGGTCCTTCTTCCTCATCTTTACTTAGTTTGTTAAGTTGCACCGTTAGTACTACCAACTTAGCTAGTAAGGTAGTGACGCTTTTTTGTATAGTTAGGCTCTGCATAGTATTGTTCTTTTTCTCAGATTGCTCTCTATGCTCACTTGCTTTATCTATCTCAAATTCAAGCATTTCTATTAATTTGATAATAAAACTATGTAGTTTTGGTATGGTGGAAGATTTGTTTGGTTTTTGCATGAATATTACCTAGTAAAATTATATGTTCAGACTATTGTAATTTGTCTTCTCCATCTATAGGCTTAAGACCTACTAAGGAGCGTTTTTCGTTGATAGTCATGAAATTAGCAGAGGCTATTTTCGTCCATAAATTTTCTCGCTTTTCTGTTAGGGCAGAGATGCTATCACGGTCAAAATCAATTATTAGCTCGTCTTGATACCAGTAAGATAGCCAGTGACTAAGCGAATCAGCAACTTTATCAAGCAATGGTATTAGCGTCTCTTCCCAGAGCGCAAGGCGAGCCTCTTGCATATTGCTATAGGTGTTATCGCCGTTAATACCAAGCAATTGAGGCGGTACGCCAAAAGCTAGTGCAATCTCTCTAGCAGCTGAATTTTTTGACTCGATAAAATCCATATCTTTAGGATTCATGCTCATTTCTTGCCAGTCTAGCCCTCCCTCAAGCAAAAGTGGTTTACCAGAATTACGACTACCAGTAAAATTTTCATATAACTGCTCTTGCAAGCGTTCAAACTGCTCTTCGCTTAAATACCCTTGCCCGTCCTTGACAATAAGAGCACCACTAGGTCGCGCGCCATTTTTTAGCAGTGAATTATTCCAGTGGCTTGCTTGATTATGCAAATCAATAGGTACGCTAGCAGCTTCTAAGCATGATAAACCTAGATACTTATCTGTAGGATTATAATTTTTAAGGTGCAGCACCTTGCTCATCCTCGTGATTTTGTCGATATAGTACAGTTTTTCGCCATTAGCGCAGTTATAGCGATAAGCTATAGGCTGGTTCTGCTGGAAGACTAACTCAGTTGCTTTAGCATGTAGCGTATATAATTCTTGCGGCGGGCTATTATTTGGAGCCGTAGATAAAATATAAGCATTACCAAAAAGCAAAGTGCTAGCAATTACTTCTGTAAAAAAATCAGCTCCAGCCATTTCTGGATTAGGCTTGCTAAGTATCTTGCTAGCAGGGTGATTATGCAAAATAGTTTTGCCGTTGCCGTTATGTTTTATCACCATCCATGGCACGTGGCTTGCTGATTGCGCTATAATATTAACGCAGCGATAAACTATCACGTTACGGCGGTACGCTTCAACGCCCATTTTAACGTCTCCTAGATGGCTATAATTTATGTTAGCTAAGTCTATAAAACTTTGTGATTTACGTTCTGCTTTAGGTGTGCTGGAGGCTTTAAAAATATTTTTTAAGTAACTTGGAATCATGGGCTACCGCTTAATTTAAGTTCACTAATTAGCTTTATAGCATTTATTAGCGCCAGCACTAAGAGGGCAGGAGGGAAGAATTTTAAGTAATTTGTAAACGTGAAGTACTTAAGTTTAGAATAAGGCTTTATTCACCCTAAATTGGCTTTACAATGGCATTAAATCATATTCTTTTACATTTAATATAAATCGTTGCTTTTCAGATGGAGAAAGTCGCTTAGATTGCTGTACTTTGTGATATAGTTTTAATATATCTTCCTCATCCAGTTTGCCCTTTACTATATTATTATCCATAGGCAACTCAAAAAACCTGCTGCAGCTAACAAAACGATTTTTATCATTTAAAAACTGGTATTTGCTGTACAGGATTTCTACGCAATCGTACATCAACCTATTTTCTGTATTGATTAGCAAAAAAAGGTTTAACTTAGGAGAGATACAAACGAGGTATTTATTGTTTGGTGGTTGTATGTTTGATACAAAATTATGAACAACCGTTCCTATTTCGAGCATGATTAAATCACTAAATATTTAGAAATTCCTGCTAATTCATCTTTAATGGTTTGGTCTGTGATTAATTCGTACCAGTCTATGATGGAATTTTCTGCTTTATCAAAAGTTTTCTGCCATCCTGGATTAGAATGGTTTTTATGCTTTACTTCATTAAAAGGTAAAAATGCGTATTCCTTTATTCCTTTTTGCAAAAATTCTTTGTCAGTTTCTGATAAGTAATGCTCGTTAGCGACTCTAGTAGGAAAAATAGCATACTGATTTTCTATTGTTAAAGGGTATTCATCTATTTGAAAGGCTTCTAAATATAGAGGCTCCTTATTGATTAATCCTTTATAAATTACTTCAGGTACAGTGCCGTACTGCATAGCCATATAATTGTCACTTGTTACTGGAGTTCCATAAGCATTAACTGATAAGTAGTCGGCATGGAATAGAACTTTCATTAAATTGTATAAATGTATACCTTTATGCTCATTTAAAACCCATAAAACGCATTCCAACATTTTGGGGTAGTTAGGTGTAAATCTAATACGCATTAATTTATTCCTTCTTATATAAACTGCATTGTAACACAAACCAGCTTAATGTCAACCTAAGGTACTTAATTTACTTATACTTAATATAAGGCTCTAAAAATACTTTGCAAGATGAAGGGTTTTACAATAGAATAAGTATGATAGTTAAAGAATTTATGGTGTTTAATGTCAGCGCAGCTTTTTGAGTTATTAATATTAGGTGGTATTGCTTTTTTAGTAATTAGCAAACTTATTTCTACTTTAGGAACAACGAACGAGAAAGATGGGGATAAAGAACAATCATTCTTTGGCGAGTCTAAAGGAATTAAAGACGTTACTAGCAGCGTACAAAAAGATAATATAGTCTATATTCATAATTATGAAGCTAAAGCAGATAAAGAATTTTCTCCAGAATTTATGGTTGCAGAAAATGCTAAAGACATCTCTGCAGGTATTTCAAAAATACAATCTAATATAAGTTCTTTTAATCCATTAAGTTTTATTCGTAATGCTAAAAAAGCTTTCCGGATGATCATAGAAGCTGGCATAAATCAAGATCAGCAAGCCCTAACTGACCTTGTAGATAAGCGATATTTAGAGAGATTTAGCGCAATAGTGCAATCTTACGTAAATTTTAGTAGTTCAGTAGAGCCAACTGCAAGAATCTCTGAAGTATATATGTTTGGTAACAATGCTTTCATTAAAGTCATTTTCAACGCTGCAGTAGAAGCTACAAAATCTTTGAACGAAGAATGGACATTCTCAAGAAGTCTTATCACACCATCTCCTAACTGGTATCTTAATAATATAGAAAAACTAGACTAAGAAAAAACTACTGCAGCAATCTCCTTTATCAAGGCTATAATATCAATTAAAGATTGACGCAGAGGTGAGATTCTCTACTCTTGATTTGTTTATGAATAACTGTTATACATATGTTGTACAAGATGAATTTGTATAAATAAATATAACATTATAAGGTATAAAACTATGAGCAAAGAACCTAGGAGAGATACAAGATCGACAACTGATGAGGTTGAGAGGCTGACGAAGATACTACTAGAAAACCTCGTTAATGCTGAATTTACTATGGATGAACAAAAACCACTTAGAGAGATGATTAAGTCGTTAGTAGAACATACGGCTAAGGTTGACGATACAAATGCTATAGAATTGATTACGATATGCTTACACCTACCTGTAGCTGAGATTGGCTTCCTTGAGTATGTATTAGAGAGAGGAGGCTCTAAAGTTATTAACAATCTAATTGAAGAGGTTGACGCAACAGCCCTGCATGTTGCTGGAGCTAAAGGACAGATTGACTTTATTCAGCTTTTACTGAAATACGGCGCTAATATTAATGCTATAGATAAATGTGGCGCAACAGCCCTGCATTATGCCGCAGGTCTAGGGTTGGAAGAGATGACCAAATTGCTAATAGATAGCAAAGCTGATGTTAATATTGCAGCTGAGAATGGCAAAACAGCCATGCATCTTTCTAAAGACAACGGGTTTAGCAAAATAACTAAGTTGTTGGTAGATGGCGGTGCTAAAGTTAATGCTATAAGTAAGACTGGCGAAACAGCGCTGCATATGTCTATAAGCAAAGGGTCCAACGAAATGGTTAGGTTGTTGCTAGATAGCGACTCTAAGGTTGATGAAGACATCAGTAGGCTTGAGGGGCACTCTGAACCTGCGCTTGAGGTTGAGGTTATAGGGGTAGATGGCGATATATCTTCCGCAATCCTGTGAAAATTAGGTATTAAGCCGTATTAATCCTAGAGGCTTTTTTATTTAAAGGGAAACCAAGAGTGAATATGATCTTTGCTAGTGTGCTCGTGGTGTGCTCAGAGCATATTCACTTCTTACCTCGCTCAGTTTAAACTTATAAAATTCCTCAAAGGATATACCACTGTTTTTTCTCATAATCAAAGCGCATAAAATGGCGTCCTTTAGGCTGGCAAATTAAAAAAAAAAAAAAAAATGCTCCTATCCTTATTGTTGATGAAGCGACAAGCCAACTGGACTCAATCACTGAGAGTCTCATTCAGGAATCATTAAGCCGTCTTTGCGAGGAGCATAGCGACGAGGCAATCCA
>JAIXRE010000082.1 GCA_027485375.1 Rickettsiaceae bacterium
GTTTAATTGGACGGAAGACGAATTATTCATCTATGAACGAGAAACTAAATATATTATGGATAATCAGGCTATTGAAGATTATAGGCTAAACCAAATAGCCCAAATGCAGCAACAGGTCACGCAAATGGAGCAGCAAGCCATGCAAATGAAGCAACAGGTAACGCAAATGGAGCAGCAAGTCATAGAAGCAAAATCTGATGGTGAGGCTCAAGGCGAGGCTAAAGGTAAAGCTGACATAGCTAGAAAAATGCTAGCTAAAGGCAGGAGTATAGCTGAAATTGCTGAATTTACCGAATTAACTGTTGAGCAAATAGAAAAGCTAAAATTATCATGAGCAATGATACTCTCGAGATGCGCAAAGACGAATCTTGCAAAATCCGTTTGGGTCATTTAAAATGGGAATTGGTATAAAGAACAATTACAGGGAATTTATACCAAGTTCTTTGATTTTTTTTCGCAAGGTATTTCTATTAATGCCTAATATTTTTGCAGCTTTTGTGTGCACGCCACCAGCATAATATATAGTTTTTTCAATAAGCACAGTCTCTACTTCTTTGATAATTGTTTCGTATAAACCGCAATCAGGAAAAGCATCCTTATGCATTGTAAAAAATCTATCAAGTTGAGAGTCAAAAAAATGCTTTATAGTAGTGTTACTTTGTTGCGGCGCACCAATTTGGTAAGTAGCTTCCTCTGCAAGTATAGTTTCTGTTGTATCATTATCTAGCATTGTGCATGCAGTATCATTATTGGACATAAGGAATCAAATTATCTCAAATCAAAGTGCCGTAATATTCTGTTACCCTTGCTTTTACTAGAGTATCATCATTAAGTAAATTTATAGTCGCTCTAAACTCGCTAGAGTTAGGTAAGCCGGCAGTGTACCATCCTAGATGTTTTCTAGCAAGCTTTATCCCCGTTTCTGCGCCATAATATTCGAGCATAGCGTTGTAATGCTCTAAAATTATATCACGCTGTTCTTTTAGTGATGGCGCTGGCAGTTCTTCATTAGTGTCTATATAGTGCGCTACTTGCCTAATAAACCAAGGTTTACCATAGCAGCCTCTTCCTATCATAATACCGTCTGCGCCAGAGGTTTCTAAGCATTCTTTTGCTTTTGCTAAGGAAGTTATATCTCCGTTAGCAATAACTGGAACCTTTACAGCATCCTTAACTGTCTTGATGAAAGCCCAGTCTGCACTGCCGCTATAAAATTGACATCTTGTTCTACCATGGACAGTAATCATTTGGATACCAACATCCTCTGCTATTTTTGCCAAAGTAGCAGCATTTTTACTATCATCGTCCCAGCCCATACGCATTTTTAAAGTTACTGGTATTTTAACAGCTTTTACTGTTGCTTTCAAAATCTCAGTGGCTAATTTTTCATCACGCATTAGTGCCGAACCCGCATAGCCACCAACCACTTTTTTAGCTGGGCAGCCGAAATTTAGGTCAATGATTTTTGCCCCTATATCCTCGTTCATTCTAGCAGACTCTGCTATCACCTCTGGCTCGCACCCAGCAAGTTGAACACATGCACCTGTTGCATCATCGTGCATGATAGCGCATTTTTGCAAAGATTGCCTAGTTTCAATAATCATGGCACGGCTAGCTACCATTTCTGATACTACTAAACCTGCGCCAAATTTTTTAACTAATTTGCGGAATGGTAAGTCAGTAACTCCAGACATAGGTGCTAGTATAACCGAATGAGGAAGTTTGATATTGCCTATATATATGCTCATGTTGTTAGTCATCATCTATCTTAATGTGCGAGGACTATAGCATAAAAAGCTCTAAATGTAAAAAAAACCTTACTTTTATCAAATAATATTTAGATACGACTTAAATAATAAAGATTTTAACTATTAATTCATAACTTTAATTGTAAAATTAGATTTTTAGGCAAGAATTATAACGTAATATTATAGGGACAATCTATGCGCAAATACATCAAAAGTACGCTAGTGGCAACTTCTTTATTAGCCTCCACCGCTCTTGCGACTAGCTTAGTAGGGGTAACAGGAACATTGAAAAATGTCGAAAAATCAGTGAATGTGACTATCCAGCAAGCAGAGAAGTACTATGAAGAGAAAAGAGGTGCTAAAATTCTTAGCAAGTACGATATGTTATCCAATATAGCAACTAATCCATATCTAAATAGTCTGTATATTTTACCAGATTATAGAGTAGTGATGGAAATGTCAAACTCAGATATACAACCTAACGGTATGGAAGTAGCAGTACCGGTTACTAGGGCTTTGCTTGGTAAAAAGCTGTTGTTTATTCCTATATTTAATGAAAATGACGAAGTTGTTAGTTCTTGGGAGTGTTTAACTGATGCTGATTATCAAGTGCAAGAGTTTATCGGAGATGCTGGTGCACCAGAAAATAGCCGCTCTTATATTAGCGGTCAAACTAATAATAAATATCTGACTAATTGCATTTACGTATCTGATTTATCGTCTTTAATTAACGATAACACTAATGAAGCTGAAACTGGTAATAGCTCAAGCGGTAACAACAGCAGCGGTTCAAGCAGCAATGACAATAGCTCAAGTAGCAATGGCAATAGTTCAAATAGCGGCTCAAGTGATAATGGTAACAGTTCCTCAAATAACAATGGCAGTAGTTCAAGCGGTAACGGCAATAGCTCAAGCAGCGGCTCAGGTGATAATGGTAACAGTTCCTCAAATGGTAACGGCAATAGCTCAAGCGGTA
>JAIXRE010000070.1 GCA_027485375.1 Rickettsiaceae bacterium
ACGTCCGATGTTTTACTGAAACGAATCAAATTATCACTTTTAATCAAATCAATCCGAGTGTTGCAACAGGTACCGTAAATATTTATAATCGTGATACTGCACGATATTCTTAATTCTCTCTAACGCACTTTTAGACGAACAAAAAATCACTACTATTTTATTAGCACTATTTTGCAGCACACTAGGTAAGTCTATTACTGTGGATGCAACACTTGCCTGTTCCTGAGGATCATCACTACTTACTAAACTATTCAAAGCAAGTACTGGTGATGGCGGCGCTATGACTCCTCTATTTGCTAGTATCTCTTTTAAATTATCGCTACTTAAGCAGAGCTCACTAACAGGCAAAGCTGGATAAAATGATGCATCTTTTATTTTATTTGATTGCGCGCGAGCTTGATAAAAATCTTGATAACTATATTCATGCTCAAGAATCGCTTGCATGCAAAGATTATCGTAAATAATGGTGAAATCGTCAAAATAATCAAATAAAGTACCGAGATTGTCATAAAATAGCGGCAGTAAATACTCATAACCTGGAAATTTTTGCCCCGCAATTATCGCCTCATATATAGGCGCTTTAGCATGATTAACGCCAAAAGTAGTTAGGTAATTACTTTTAAAATTAGCCATAGTCTCATGATTTAGGCTAATCTCACTAGCAGGAGTTAGAATTAGCTCTCGCTGGTGGCCACTAGATATCTGACTAGTAACGTCTAATTTTCGTATGGATTCGATCTTATCCCAGTTAAAATTAATTCTATATGCTAAGGAGTCTGAAGAGCTCAGACCAGCGAGGACAATATCAACAATTTCCCCGCGCAGAGCAAATTCGCCGCTATCTATAGCACTAGCGCTGCGAGTAAAACCATTACTCACGAGAAAATTGGCTAGTGCCGCAACGCTTAGCGCCGAACCTTTTGTCAATTTTAAAGAAGCTTTTGCAAATATTTCGGGTAGCGGCAGTTTGGCTATTAGGTTAGTAGCACTAGTGACTACCAGCTTCTTACTTTTATCTGTAGCCAAATTGCTCAGCACCTTAGCACGTTCTGATAAAACACTTTGCTTTGGCGATACCCTATCATACGGCAAAGTGTCAAAACTTGGAAGATATAGCACCTCATTACTAGGCATTAAAAATAGCAATTGCTGGTAAGCGTTAATCGCCTCTTCCTCGTCAGCTAGAGCAAGGATTGTATGCTTTTGGGCTTTATTAAAATATTGACTGGCAAAAAAGCTTTTTGCTACAGGGGCAGCAGTAGTTGAAGAAATCATTATTCACGCAGGTTTAAAATTAAGTAACTTGTTCATAACTACAGAATGCAGAGCCTTAGGAGGTTTGGTTTTACCTGTAGCCCAGTCATAAATATCTGCATCATTTTGCTCAAGTATTGTTGCAAATAATCCAAGCTCCTCTGTAGTCATATTAGGTAAGGTATTTTCAGCAAATCTACCAAGCAGCAAATCCGTTTCTTTACACCCGCGGTTACGGCTGCGATAAAGCAACTTTTTCGTTAAAATAGTTTTTTCTAAGTCACTCATGCATTAAAAACCTTGCAAAATTTCTGTTATAATAATATGATTTAGCCAAGTTAGCAAACGACAATTTTTAAGTAGCATTATTAAGTTTTATCTTTATAAATTGTCAGTTTAGCAAGTCCTTGATTTTTCCAGCAACCATGATGCTTACTTAAATAAGTTTATAATTTTATATTTATGACAGTCAAAACTATTACTGCCAAACAAGCATATGACTTAATTGAGCAGGATAATAACCATATACTAATAGACGTTAGAACAGATGCAGAATGGGAAGAGATTGGCGTGCCATTAATTAAAAATGGAGAGTTAATTCTGCTAAGCTGGTTACTATCACCTAATATGGAAATTAATAACATATTCACCCAAGAAATAATGGCAAAAGCACCTGACCCTAATCAAACGTTATTTTTTATATGTCGCTCTGGCGGAAGATCTGCAAAAGCGGCTAGTTTGTGTATTAGTCTTGGCTACAAAAATTGTTATAATATCATTGATGGTTTTGAGGGTGATGGTAAAATGACGGGCTGGAAGCATAGTAATTTACCTTGGCAGGTATTATGAAAGCCCTAATAGATGAAGAAGATCTAGCGGTCAGAGACGCACCGCATTATGAAAGTATCTGGCAGCAAGTTGGTAAAGATTTGCATAACCATTACGGCGAGGCTTTATACAAAAGTTGGTTTAGTAAACTTTGTTTTCTAAAGTCCTCTACAACGAACATAATAATTACTGCGCCAACAAATTTCATTAGAGACTGGGTTTATTCTAACTACTCTGGCATTATTCTGCAGCTGTGGCAGCATTATGAAAGCGACATCAGAACTATTGAAATTATTACTAAGGAATTTGCTGAAGATGAGCAAATTACACTTGCCATTCAAGATACCGGGGCTACTACAACCACGGGCAGCGCAGAGGGCGAGGTAAATAGCAATAATATTTTTTCTATGCTTGACCCCCGCTTTACCTTTGATAATTTTGTGGTTGGGCGCCCTAATGAACTTGCTTATGCAGCAGCGCAGGCAGTAGCAGAATCTAAAAATGCCGTCTCTGAATCTAATCCTTTATTTTTATATGGTGGAGTAGGACTTGGTAAAACTCACTTAATGCATGCTATTGCTTGGTACATAAAACAGAATAACCCTAGTCGTAAGGTTATTTACATGTCTGCAGAAAAATTCATGTACCAGTTCGTCAAAGCTTTGCGTAATAAAGACGTTATGTCTTTTAAAGAAGAATTCCGCTCTGTTGATGTCCTGATGATTGATGATATTCAATTTATTTGCGGCAAGGATAGTACGCAGGAAGAGTTTTTCCACACGTTCAATGCCTTAATTGATAATAACCGCCAAATGGTCATTTCCTGCGACCGCTCACCTTCAGACCTTGACAATATCGAGGACCGTATTAAATCTAGGCTTGGCTGGGGCTTGGTAGCAGACGTGCATAGCACCACGTACGAACTTAGGCTTGGTATTCTAGAATCTAAATTAGAGCAAATGAATATTCATATTCCACAAAATGTGATTGAATTTCTAGCGGCTAAAATTACCTCAAATGTTAGAGAGCTAGAAGGAGCTCTTAACAAAGTTATAGCTCACTCAACTTTAGTGGGTAGAGAAATTAGCTTAGAAAATACTCAAGATATTCTGCGAGATTTGCTTCGTTCTAATGAAAGAATAATCACTATAGATGATATACAGCGCAAAGTCGCAGAACGCTATAATATTAAAGTCTCTGATATGTCTTCAGCAAGACGCCTTCGCTCAGTAGCGCGTCCAAGGCAAATAGCTATGTATCTAGCGAAAACCCTGACGCCAAAGAGCCTTGCAGATATAGGTAAAAAATTTGGCAAAAAAGATCACACTACTGTAATACACGCTATTAAAAAAGTAGAAGAACTTTGCCTGCACGATAAAGAATTCAAAGAAGAAGTAGATTTACTAACTAGAATATTACAAAATTAACGCTCTTTAATTATTTATAAATATTAAGTATTATGTCTGAAAATAACCAGTTAGAAATAATCGTTGAGACCAAAGATCTAGTACATGCTCTTACTTTTGCCTCTTCGGTGGTTGAAAAGCGCAATGTCATCGCAGAACTTGGTAATATAAAATTATCAGTTAAGGATGGCTTATTAGAAATAGTGGCAACTGATATGGACTTGACCTTAAGCCAAACTATTGGTGCTCAGATCATAAGTGCTGGACAAACTACAGCCTCCGCTACTATCTTAACTGACATTGCTAGAAAAATACCTGATAAAGAAATAAAATTAAAGCAAGTCGCTGGCAGCGACCAACTTGAAGTAATTGGCAAAAATTGTAGCTTCAACTTGCTTACCTTGCCAGCAGAGAAATTCCCAGCCTTAGAAGAAGTAAGCGGTGAATCTATATTAAAAATATCATGTCGTGATTTAGCTAAGCTTATAGAATACACACAATTTTCTATGTCTACTGAAGAGACACGTTACAACCTAAATGGTATTTACCTGCACAAAAAGGATAACGAATTTTGCGCTGCCGCAACAGACGGACATCGCTTATCTGTTGCTGCTGTTGATATAATAAGCGATAGCGCAGAGGCAGCTCAAACTGAAAAGTTTGGCGTAATTTTACCACGTAAAACAGTAGCAGAAATCCAGAAAGTCATCAAAGACCCTAAAAATATTCAACTAGACATCGAAATTGCCCTTAGCGTTAATAAAATCAAATTCGCCTGTGGTAAGATTGTAATGGTTTCAAAACTCATTGACGGCACTTTCCCTGAATATGACAATTTTATTCCAGCAACAAGCCTTTATACTCTGCAAATTAACACTAAATTACTAGCTTCAGCAATCGAAAGAGTAGCAATTGTTACTGTAGAGAAACTTAGAGCTATCAAAATGCTATTTAAAGATGACCAGCTAGAAATCACCGCCTCTGGTGAGGCTCGTGGTAATGCTAAGGAGATAATAGCTTACTCTAAGGAAGGCACTAATTTATGCGACTTTTCAGGAGAAGGAGAAATAGAGATTGGCTTTAATCCTAAATACCTAACAGACGTACTTGGTACTATTAAATTTGAACATATAGAATTTGGCTTTAACAACCCAGCCTCCCCTGCTCTAATTAAAATTCCAGAACACCCTAAAGATAGCTTTGTAATAATGCCCGTAAAGGTTTAGGTTGTAAGATAATAATGGATTTTAAAATGAGTCTACCGAGGCGCATATAAATACGTGCGCCAAGACGAATCTTGCAAAATCCGTTTGGATCATTTAAAAATAGAATTTGGTATAAAAGAACTTCCAAGAGCTATAGGTGTACCACGCAGAAACTCTGCTGCGCTTAAGGCAGATTTGCCTGCTTGCTGGAGCTTTTTCACGTGCAGCACCCCCTCCCCGCAAGCTACAGATAATTTGTCATTAATCACCGTTCCTGGCGTAAATTGATGAACGAACTGTTCACTTTCTGCTTCTAAAATTTTAATTACTTTTCCATCATAAGTAAAATACGCGCCTGGCCATGGGTTCATACCACGAATTTGACAATCTATCTTGCGGGCAGATTGCGTCCAATCAATTAGCGATTCCTCTTTCTTTAATTTATGTGCATAAGTTAAACCTTCCACGCTTTGAGGCATCCTTGGTAAAGTGTCAATATGCTCCAGTGTTTGCAGGAGCAACCTAGCCCCAATCTCAGCGCACTTATCATGCAATTCCTGCATAGTTATTCTGTTATGCAAAGAAAAACTTTCTTGCAAGATTATATCACCAGTATCAAGCCCCTCATCCATTTGCATAATACATACTGATGTCTCTTTTTCATCATTTATAATAGTACGCTGCAAAGGAGCTGCTCCTCTATATTTTGGTAAGCTTGAAGGATGGATATTTAAACAACCATATTTCTTCAAGCCAAGTATAGCCTTGGTAATGATAAAACCATATGCCACCACCACTATTATATCAGATTCTATAGAGTCCACTAAGGCTGTAATTTCATCTGATTTCAAACTTGCTGGCGTATAAACATCAATACCATGTTCTGCAGCTAATTGATGCACTGGTGAAAGCGTTTCAACAAGCCCGCGCCCTTGAGCTTTCGGCGGAGCGGTAAATACAGCGACCACCTCATGGTTATCTGAAGCTATGAGGTTTTTAAGAGTAGGTACTGCAAAATGCGGCGTACCCATAAAAATTATTTTCACGATATCTAGACGTATTGTTTTTTTAGTTTTTTTAATTTATTTACAGCAAGTCCCTTTTTTACAGGACCTAAATAATCTATCAATAACTTACCATCCAAATGATCCATTTCATGCTGGATAGCTCTTGCGACCCAGCCTTCAGAGGTTATTTCTTGCGGCACGTTATTATAATCTAGATATTTCACCTTGATGACATCTGGACGCAGCATTGTTATGCGTTGTTCAGGCAAAGACAAGCAACCTTCAATGCATGAAGATAGCTCTTCTGAGGTATATATAATTTCAGGATTAACCATGAATAGCGGTTTACTCTCTCCTTCCTCATCCTCGTTGGATTCAACGACAAGAATTCTTTGCAAGACTCCAACTTGCACAGCAGCAAGACCAGCACCATCCTCGCTATACATAGTCTCAAGCATGTTGTCCATGAATTTCCTAAGATTATCATCTATGGCTAAAACAGGCACAGATTTCATTTTTAGGAATGGATCTGGAGCTGTTACAATATTAAGCCTTGTCATAAACCCTGCGCTAAGTTATAAATAGTTAATTATAGCAAATAATTGCATTATTGTAAATAATAATACGATAGCTTTTTGTGGCTATCATTAACGCAAGCACCCTTATGTATAGCAGCTTTGTCAAACTAGGTACTATTATTGCTAGCGGATTTTTGCTAGTTTTTTTATTTTTATACTCCTTAGAGTATTTGCCAAGCCTTGCGCTAGTCAAAGAAAAAGGGGCTTATCTTATAGCATCTATATTCATCATAATTAGTATTGCATACAAATATTTAACAAATCATGGCGCTAAATCTTTTGTAAATCAATTGCTAATTTGGCTTTGCATTTTCTTCTGTATTATTACTGGCTACGCTTTCCGTTTCGAGATGCTCTATACTTATCACAGAGTCCTTGCCGTACTCTTGCCTTCCTATAGCTGGGTCAATGCTAACGGACAATTTGTTATTGCCCGCAGTAGCGATGGTCATTTTTATACTGACGCTATTGTTAACGGTAAAAAACTAAGGTTTATGATTGATACAGGAGCTAGTGACGTTGCTCTTACTAAAAAAGACGCTATAGCTCTAAAGATTGATTTTTCTAAGCTAAAATTTACTCGTATTTATAACACAGCTAATGGTTCAAGTGCTGCCGCTCCTATTACGCTGCAAAGTTTTAACATTGGACCAGCAGCTTTTCGTAATATTGAAGGGCATATAGGGCAAGGAGAGCTAGATACTTCTCTCCTTGGTATGTCTGTTATCTCTAGATTCAAAAGCTTTAAGATCGATAAAGACTTATTGACTTTAAGTTATTAGTCATCCATTGGAGATTACTCTCCTGATGGCGGTAGCTCAGCACCTTCGGAAGCTCCTAATAGCGCTGGCTCAGGAATAGTGAAGCCGTCGCCGTTAGCGTGCAAACCTTCTTCTTCCTCTTTTTCTTCCTCTGCATCAAATGCTGATGTAGGCGCAGCAGATAAAGCAGGCGCAGGTTTATCAGAAGCTTCAACTTTTTCAAGCAATGTTTTGAGACTTTCAACTGAAAAATATTTATCTAAAGCCTTTAAGAAGTTTTTAGCAAACTCAGCACCTCTTTTTTCCAAAGCTTTATTATAAAAGCTTGTAATAAACTGCTCGGGTAATGCACTAAATGCTGTGCCGGTTTGAAGATTTTCAAATTTTTCAAACAGTTCATGCTCTACTATTGTAGCCCCTTTACTAGTTGTTCTAATATTAAATCCGCCATCCTCAATTACCTTATTAAAAAGTTCTTCAGCAATCATAATAGCGCCTTTTTCAAATAGCTCCTTAAGCCTTTCATATTTCTTTTCTGAAATGGTTGCTTGCAACAAAGGTTTAAGCATTGCTTTTAATACACCATCTATAAAGTGATAACTCTCTAATAAGGCTCCACTACTAGTATGCTTAGTAAATATTTGATTAAATACTCCTAAAGCTTTAAGTGCAAATGGAGACATATCCGCCTCTATTTGTTCACCAGTTTGACCAATAACATCAAGTAATTCTGCAACCGCTTTTGGATTGCGCTCCATAGTTGCTATAAACTCCTTTATAATAATGTCAAACTCTTCTAATTTTTTCTCTTCATATTTAATATTCTTACTCTCTAATATTTTGTCTTGAACAACCTTAAGTATATTAATTAATTTACCAAAAGTACACATTTTAAGCTCAGGAAAAACTGTTGTTAGCTGCCATGACAAAGCTTCGTCATCCTTAACTAAGTGAAAAATACGACCAAGTACTTGCTTAAAATTAAAGCCTCGAGGCAAACGCGTATCAGTATCTCTTGAAAGAAGAGTTACCATATCAATAACTTGTGGTATTGTATATTCTGTGCCTGCAGCCCATTCTGTGTTCGCAAGTCCTGC
>JAIXRE010000012.1 GCA_027485375.1 Rickettsiaceae bacterium
TGTACACGTAATGATGCGGCTTTGAGAGGTTACGTTTAATTTTTAGGCATTATCATGATTTCTAAAAACTGTAAAAATCAACAAGTTGCAGTAAAACCAACCCCTTGAACAGATACTGTATTTCACTTTTCGAGCGTAGTTTTTGCTACTATTAATTACTAATACCAATTCTCAAGAATAAAATAGGGCAAATAGATTTCAAAGTGAGGCTGCGCAAACATATATAAAATACCATAGTATCCCACAGTTATTGTTGGCAAGCCGAAATTAATCTAGATCGCAAGAGTTCGAAGAGGCTGGCAAGGCTAGATTATGGGTATTGCAAGAATAAGCTCTCAACCAATCAAAACCGTATGTAAATAGGGAATATAACCGACGACCGTGTTTTTTAATTACGATAGCTACGAACTGATTCTTAATTTCGCCAGCAATTACGCAAATTGTTAAAGCTATTGCTACTATAGCAAATAATTTTTCTAACTTTGCCAAGCTTGTAATATGAGTATCCTCAAGGTTAAATCCTGAGGTTTTAAGCCTTAAAAGACCTCTCTATGCTCCAGCTGCTTATACGCTAGTAGTGCCTCTTGACCAATTAAAACATTGCTCGCAACAAATAATTGCTCTTTTTCTAACTGCAGGCAAGTTATATTAGTGTTAAGCCCCGTAAAGCTTGCTCGCGCGCGCTGAGGCTTTCACCGGCAGCCATATTAGATAAGCTTCATTTTACCGCCGTTAAAATGACTAATTTGCTTGCTCTTTTTTAGCCTAACGGCAAATCGATGGCAATCCTCAGTTTACCTTCCTTGCCAAGTAGCTTCAGAATTAGCTTGCCAACATTTACAAAGTCAATTGTTTGATGTAAAAACCACCTCTCTACTTTCGCAATTTGAGCATGCAGATTACCTTGAGATTCAACATGCATAGCTAGTTCTTTAACCCTTACAGTCTTAGCCTTTATTACCGCTAAAATTAAGCAGGCAAATTCAAAAATGTGTATAATACCCTTGGCTTTGTTGTTAAGGATTCTATGAACTTGCAGTCGCTCTTTTAACCTCTTATTTCTTCTACTCTACATAAACTGCGGGGTACTAATGTATTTTATTATACTGCTGCTTGCCAATATTATCTGACTTTTGGCTGGAACTTATATACTACTCAGTGGTTTTATGCAATAGGCTTTTCAATGTTGAGTTGAAGAATTTAGTAAGCTGTTGGCACTAGACTTTTTGGAAGAAGTCTTTTATCTAAATTTTTTATTGACTAATGCGCAATTCAGAGAGCTAACCACCTTAGTTATAGGGCTTTGTTAAGGTTGTGCAGTTTATAAATTTGGCAAAACTTACTTTATCTACACATTTTTTTAATTTTCAGTTGATTTAGTAGTAAAAATTGTTTAATGTCACTATAGGTTATATAACTTATAGTATATAACCTTATGGTACTAATTTGCGCTAGTGGAATTTTATAAATTCCTCAAGCCATTAGCAATTAAGATAATAAATTCAATATTTAAAAGGATAGATTTATGCCACCAAAACAAAAAGCACCTACTGCACGAACTTTAAAAAAACAAACATGGATTCGTAAATTAAAAATTACTGGTTCTACAGAGGAATTAACTAGCAAGGATGGTAACTCAGGTCTTAAGCCAGCACCTAAATCAAAAGATAAGGATACAGGAAAAATAAAACAAGGCCCCTCTTCCTCCACTGCAGAAAAATTAACCAAAGATAAGTTGCTATCAGAGTTCCAGGATTTTTTAACAACACAGGATAGCGATAAAGCGCAACATCAGTTCGCAAAAATTTTAACGCATTACCCAGAAGAAATAAAAAAAGAAAAGGGAGATTTAGACGCTGCTCTTGATGCATGGTCACTAATAAAGATAGCACAAACAAAAGCAGCTTTAGCTAAAATATCAACCTTGATTGCAGAAGCAGAAAAATGTTTTACAAGCTCTAAGGATAAAACTAAAGAACTGGCAGAAATATCGAAAAACATTGAACAGCTTAGCAAAAGCATAAATAATGAAAAAATTTTTAGCGATTTTCAACAAACAATTCAAAGCCCTAAAAAAGCCCAAAGCATAACAGGGAAAGTAGCGTTAGATAAACAAACTGGAGGCATGAAGTCGTTAATTGATCAGATTAGTAAAGAAATTGGAAAAATAGACGTAGATTACCCAGGGTTAAAGAGTTATGTAACTGATAAGGATTATGTAAGTGATATTGAGCTGATGGAGAACCAAAAGAAATTGCCTCCAATGCTTGAGGAACAAGCAAAGCTGGAACACGAGTTAAAAATAGTGAAAAATAAAATTCAACAGGACTATCTCTATCTCGAAAAACCTAAAGCTGTGCCACAGCACCTCTCTTCTAAAGAAAAAAGATTAGAAGAAAAATTAGAGAAACTAAAAGAGCCTATTGGACTTGCGCAAGCAAGTATAACCAAATGGGGAAATCAACAAACTAAAGACGCACTTGAAGTTATTAAAAACTATCAAGATTTTCTAAACGAGAGGGGTCCTTTTGCTGATATAGCTAATGTGCAGCACAACCAATCTAAATCACTTTTAACACAGTTAGATGGTCTAGCTTATATATTCGGCGTTATAAGAGGGGTTGAGAATGGTATAAAAATAACGAACGACTCGTTAGTTGTAATAAATAATGCTCTCGAAAATGCTCTCGAAGCTAAATATAGATCCGTTACATCTACCAAACTAGGTATCACATCCGATATCAATAAAGCTAAGGGCGGTATAAAATTTTTAGAAATAATAGATGCTTTTTTTGATAGCAAAACTGACTATTCTATAAGTAAGATTTTAGAAAAGCTAGGGGCTAAACAAGCGTCGTTAAGTAAAGAACTTGAAGATTCCAAAAAAGAATTTAGAGAATTTTGTGCTAAAATATATAAATACTGGACATATAATGAGCAAGGAAAGTTGGTTGAAGGCGACTATATAGAAGACTTTAATAATTTACCAAGCGAATTTACTAAGGTCACAAACTTAGACAAAGAAATTACTACAATTATTAGTGACTATTTATCGCCAGATGAGAAAAGACCATTTATTCAACAGCTAAAACTAGATAGAGAAACTTTACAAACACATAAAGAAGCATTGTTCAAAAAGTCTCTTGACCTACAGAACCAACTAGATAATGTAGCTAAGAACATTGATTATTTGAAAGATTTGCAAGCTAAATTTGCAGAGCTTAATACGGATTCAGCTCTAGAAGAGAAGCCAGATTCTCGTATAATTGATATAGCTGATAGAATTATAGAATTACAAAAAGAATATGACCGAGTTCAAAAAGAAGAAATTAAACCTAGAACAGATGAAATTAGCCTATTAGAGAGAGGGAAAGATAAAACGCACATTGAAAAGTTAGCGGATTTAACACTAGAAAAACAAGCTTTTATAGAGAAAAGTAAGTTAATTAAACAAGAAATATATGACCTAAAAATGCAAAATGACGTGCTAGAGCTAGGCGCAGAAGCGGCAAAATTAAAAGTCATAAAAGGTAAATCAGATATATTTATAAACCTAGAGCAAGAGTTTGATATAACGGGGGTAATGCCAAAAATTGATAAAATTATTGGTGCAAAAGTCTATAAAGCTTTTGAGGATTTGCATAAATATAGGATAAGTGGAGATGATATTGATTACGTATATTCCAATCTTCAATCTTTAATTGAATATTTTAAGCCTAGTACATTTATAGAGACAACAGGTGGAGTAGATAAAAAAACCTCAGCTGATGTTAGTGTCCGCATTGAAAAATTGATAGATGAACTTAAGACTTCAGAAAGAGAATATTATGATCATCAGGAGCGTTATATAGTAAAGCTTGCAAAGCTTGCTAAAGGAGAAATATTTCTGCCAAATAGCAAAGAAATTGACCAAACTACGATACCAGTATTATTTGACATTGTTGGTAAAATTGGCGTTAAAGAAATGCTAACACTAATTGAATTTATCTGTACTAAAAACGAAATAACTTTGAGTCAGTTAATCAATAAAGAAAATGGTAGAAGCTTATTACATCAATTTATTGAAGCAGAAGCGTTGGATGAAGAGGTAATTGCCTTTTTCACAAAACAAGGCGCAGATTTCTTGAATCTACAAGATAAATACAGTAATACAGCTCTTCACTTACTTGCAGATGTATTAAAAGAATGTGCCCCTGAAAAAGCTGAGTATAATGCAATGTCACTAGATAGAGTTGGACCTAATGCTAAATATAACTTGTATATTAAAACGGTGCAGGAATTTATTAGAAAGGGAGCTGATCCTAAAATACAAAATAATTTAGATCAAGGTTTTTTCCACTATCTTTTTGATGATATTGAACCCACAAAATCACCTGAATTATATAATGCTTTTTTTAGATACGAAGATATTGTCGAAACTATAAATTTTAGCGAGGTTGATGTTTTTGGAAGAAATATAATGCATTTATTTGCTTCTCATGCTAGTTATTTCTTAGCCCATTATGGTCGTTATGAAGGTTGCGTATATGAAGAACTTATGTTTACGCTTATGCCTGTGCTAAGCGTTTTATCAGAAAAAGCTCAAAAGGATGCTACTACTAAAACTATATGGTCACAGGATTTTAATGGAGATACAGCATGGCATATATTAGCTCGTATCATTCCTAATGGTGTGCATTACTTTGTGGAACATGGTGCAAATGGAAAGATGGATTTTAGCCTAAAAAACCAAAAAGGAGAATCCGTTCTCCATATCCAGCTCAAATATGGTGATTATTTAGGCTTCTTTAAGGGTTTTTATGATTATATAACGCTTATACCATTAGATACCTTATTTAGTAAGGAATTAGAACAACAAAACATAGTTGATTTAGTATTAGAAAAGGCAGTTGGAGTATATGAACTATGTAGTTCTATAGCTTTTTCATTGACACATTACAGTAATGCAAAAA
>JAIXRE010000095.1 GCA_027485375.1 Rickettsiaceae bacterium
CATGGTGGCGATCTTGCGCCTGAACAAACTACTATACCTTTTATAGTCTGGTATTCTGAAAAATTTAAGAACAAACATCCCGAGCTAATTACAGCGGTAGCAGCGCATAAAACCCTAGAAATTAGTCATGATAATATCTTTCACTCAGCTCTAGACTGCCTTGGTATCAAATCAGAAATTATCGACCCTACCCTTAGCTTGTGCAGATAATTTATACCAAATCCCATTTGCCTTATTTAATTCTTAAAAATTGGTATTAATTGCTACAAGGACACGCTGGTTTTTATTTATTGGTTGAAATTTGATTAAAGCTTGCAACTTTCTGTTATATCTCCTAGCTTTGTACTTAAGTGTTAACCTTGTGGTTTAGATAATAGCTATAGTTTATGTTCCTTAGCACCAAGAAATTTTTTCTTATTAATATCCTTATCTTTTTTGCCGCGTACTCAAACTATAAGCATTTCAAGAAAGATACTGCGCTTGCAAGACAGGCTATGAGCGAAAAAGTTATGAGTATGCTAACTTTGGTAAAAAAGCCTAATATAGAAATTATCCAAAATTTCCTGCGCGCCTTCACTATGATTAGCGTAATTGATGTTTGGTTAGATCAATTAACTTTTGATGAGAAAAAACATACACTAGAGTTTACTTTGAAAGCAATGACTGCAGATAAGCTATATGTTTATATAAATAAGTTAGAGCCATTACTCAAAACATATAAATGGAATATCACCGACACTAACGTAACGCGTAAAGATTTTAAGTCAGATGCTCCTAATAAAAGTGAAGAGGTTAAAGCTCCAACTCCTTTCATACTAAATTACTTAAAACATAAAATGGCTAGTGAAAACACAGCCAATGATTCCTCCAAAAGCAAGAAATTTAATGATAAGTATAGATATGCTGCTACGGTTAAAGCTGTTTTTAATGAACAGTAAAATGTTATTGCTTAATTGCTTTATACTTTGCATCAGTTCATATTTTTTAGTGCTTGCGGTTATGGAACATCGCCAAAAACAGCGATATAACTTAGACAAAATAAAATATAACCCGGCTCTTTACCAAATTAATGTTAAAGATCTAAATAACTGGATGGATAGTTTGCTTTCAAGTAATGCTGGTACTCTGAGCAGCAATGAAAGCTACAAGCTTGTAGCTAAAAATGGGAAAAAGAAAGTTTTTAACGTTTCATATAATATTGAAATGAATGCTAAATACAAAAATTTGTTCTATTTGATAGGAAAGTTTGATGACCACGAGAAAAAGATGATTAATAGAATATTGACACTAAAGTTTAAGAAAATCGATGTCAATTTATTAAAGATATCACTAAATTTTGAGGCAGTAGCTTATGAAGATAACTAATATACTAGTATTGTTATTTATTATTATAAATATCTATAGTTGCACAATTTTTGCCTCTCCAAATGCTACAAAGGATATCATAGATCCTACAGATTATGATCCGAGTGCTGTATTAACAATGACTGTACAAGGTGTAGCGGTTATTAATCAAGAATATTACTGTATTATAAATGATAATGTATATGGTCTAGGTGAATTAATTAGTGATTATATTATCACTGACATCAGCGATCATGAATGTATTTTACAGAATGACGATGAAGAGGTAAAAAAATTAAGTCTTTATTAATTATTAGTCGATAAGCTTGTATATATAAGTTCAGTAAAAACGAATTTATATAACAGTTGATAAACTAATAAATTAGTATAATTGGAGGATTAATTTATGAATAAAATGCTAAAATTAGCTGCAGTCACAACTTTATCAACAAGTTTTATTGCTAGCGGTGCTTTCGCTTCTAGTCTTGTTGGCGTCACTGGTACATTAAAAAATATTAATAAATCTGTGGATGTTTCTGCGCAACAAGCAGAAAAGTTCTATGAGCAAAATCACGGCAAACAACTAGGTTCAGATTATAATATGCTTAAAGGTAATGCTAATCCTTATTTGCAAAAATTAAGCATTCAGAAGGACTATAAGGTTGTTATGCAATTATCTGGTAACAACCCAAAAAATGGTGGTGTTGTAGTAGCTTCACCTGTAACTCAAGCTTTGCTTGGTAAAAGCGTTGTGTTGATACCAGTTATGGCAGAAGGTGATGAAGTGATCACTTCTTGGGAATGTTTAACAAATGCTGATAAAGATGTTGCAGAATTTATTGGTGATGCTGGTGCACCAGAAAATTCAAGATCTTATATTAGTTCAAGAACTGAAAATAAATACCTAACTAACTGTATCTTCGTAAGCAACTTGTCTGCGTATGGTATTACTACAGATGGTGAAAATGATTAATACCAATTCCCATTTTTAAATAATTCAAATGGATTTTGCAAGATTCGTCTTTGCGCACGTATTTAATATACGCCCTGAGCAGACTCACTTTTAAATCCATTTGCCTTATTTAATCTGGCAATTGGTATAAACTAGCTAAATAGCTAAAGTTGCACAGAATAAGCCTTATTGGAAAATCTCTTCAATAAGGCTTATTTTTTACTTACCTTACATATAAGAAATTACTAATTTTTCAAATAAAGGCTTGCATGAAACGGGCTAGGTAGTTATATTTTATATGACTATAAATTTTATATGATAAAGGCTTTAAAATGCGTGCTGAATTAGAAAATTACAGAGTAAAAATAGAGAAATCGCTTGCGTTACTCAGGAGGTCACTTTGACTTTGATAATGCACAAAAAAGATTAACAGAATTACAGCAATTAGCAGAAGATCCAGCTCTTTGGAATAATCAAGCTGAAGCCCAAATAATATTAAAAGAAAAACGCTTACTTGAAAACCAACTAGGTTCGATAAATCAATTAGCAACGCAATTGCAAGACAATATAGAGCTAGCCGAGATAGCAGAATTAGAAAATGACGAAAACATACTAATTCAAATAGAAAAAGATCTCAAACAGGTAGCTATCACCGCCGAAAAATTCGAAATAGAATGCCTTTTTGCTGGCGAAGCAGATGGCAATAATTGCTTCTTAGATATCAATGCAGGCGCAGGCGGCACAGAAAGCCACGACTGGGCGTCAATAATGCTGCGTATGTATTTACGTTTTGCAGAAAGGCTAGGTTTTAAAGCTGAAATTATTAATATGATAAATGGTGAAGAAGCAGGAATTAAATCTGCCACAATCAGGATACAAGGATATCAAGCTTACGGCTGGTTTAAAACAGAATCTGGTGTACACAGGTTAGTGCGTATATCGCCATTTAACGCCGCTGGTAAAAGGATGACCAGCTTTGCCAGTGCTTGGGTTTATCCAGAAATTGACGATACAATTGATATAGTCGTTGACGATAAAGACTTAAGAATTGATACCTATAGATCATCTGGTGCTGGTGGACAACACGTCAACACTACTGATTCTGCTGTACGTATTACTCACTTGCCAACAAATATAGCGGTAACATGTCAAAGCGATAGGTCGCAACATAAAAACAAAGCGCAAGCGATGAAAATGCTAAAAGCGAAACTATATGAGCTAGAGCTTAAAAAAAGAGAGGCGGTAGCTAATCAAGAAAATGCTGCTAAAACTGAAATAGGATGGGGACATCAAATCAGGTCGTATGTTTTGCAGCCTTATCAAATGGTTAAAGACTTACGCACAGCCTATGAAACTTCAGATACTCAAGGCGTTTTAGATGGTGACCTAGAAAAATTTGTTTCAGCCAGCCTTTCTGCGAATGCTGGGCGTAATAAGGGATAACTATATGAAAAAATTATCATTTCAAAAAATAATATTAGAACTGCAAAATTATTGGCAAGATTATGGCTGCGCTCTTTTGCAACCATATGACGTAGAAATGGGAGCTGGAACATTTCATCCAGCTACAGTTCTTAGGACCCTTGGCTCTAAGCCTTGGAACGTTGCCTACGTGCAACCGTCTAGGCGACCTACTGATAGTCGTTATGCTCAGCATCCTAACCGCATGCAGCATTATTATCAATTTCAAGTCATTCTAAAGCCTTCACCTGATGATATTCAGGAGCTTTACCTAAAGAGCCTAGAGCGTTTAGGTATCGATTTATCAAAACATGATATTAGATTTGTCGAGGATGACTGGGAATCGCCAAGTATAGGCGCTTCAGGGCTTGGCTGGGAGGTTTGGTGTAACGGTATGGAAGTTTCGCAATTTACCTATATGCAACAGATTGGCGGTATTCAGTGTAGACCAGTTGCTGGCGAGATAACTTATGGACTTGAACGTATCGCTTTATATATTCAGGGTATTGATGAAGTTAAAAATCTTGATTGGAATGGTCAAACAGGAGCAAAAGCTTTAACTTACGGCGAAGTAGATTTTGAGGCAGAAAAACAGTTTTCTAAGTTTAACCTTGAGCTCGCTAATACTGAGATATTATTTAGGCACTTTAAAGATAACGAAGATCAGTGCAAAGAGCTAATTAATAATAATTTGCCGCTACCTGCTTATGATTATTGCATAAAAGCTAGTCATATTTTCAACTTATTAAATGCTAGGGGCGTTATTAGCGTTACTGAACGAACCTCTCGTATTGCTAGAATTAGAGATTTAGCAAGAATGTGCTGCACGCAGTGGCTGGAATCACAAGGTGAGGTTATAAAATGAGAGAGTTAATTTTAGAATTATTTAGCGAAGAAATACCAGCTATGATGCAGAAAAAGGCTGAAGAAGGCTACAAAGCTATCTTTAGTAAGCATCTGCAAGAGAACAGTATAGGCTTTGATATATTAGAGGTGTTTGTAGGACCAAGGCGTATTACTTTGCATGTTACAGGACTACCTGCATTATTACCAGCTAAAGAAGTTGAATTAAAAGGACCAAAAATTGATGCTCCTCTGCAGGCGATTGAGGGTTTTTGCCGGTCAAATAATATAGCCGCTGGTGATCTTAGCCAAAAAGAGATTAAAGGACAATTATTTTATGTTTATATCCAAAAAAGCGCTGCCGCCCCTATAGAGCAGCTACTTGAACAAATTTTGCCACAAGCAATAGGCGAATATGTTTGGGCAAAATCAATGTACTGGGGTGAGCATAATATTAGCTGGGTTAGACCGCTTAAAAACATTTTATGCTTGTTTGACGGGAAGATTTTACCAATAAAATTTGGTCACCTTGAGGGAAATAACATAAGCTATGGTCATAGATTTATGTCCTCCGGCGAGCTTATTATAAAAGGCTGGCAAGATTATACGGCGCAGCTACAAAATAATCATGTAGTGCTAAGCAGATTAGAGCGTGAAGAGCTTATAAAAAAGCAATTAGAAGAAATTACTAGCAAGCATGGCTTAGTAATTAACCAAGACGAGCGACTGCTTGAAGAAGTGACTGGCTTAGTTGAATATCCAACCGCTATGATAGGAAAAATTCCTGAAAAATTCTTATCCTTACCTAGCGAGGTGCTTGTTACCTCGATGAAGACGCACCAAAAATATTTTAGCGCCTTTGATAAGCAAGGTAATTTTGCCCCTTATTTTGTCTTCATCAGCAATATGACTTCTCCTAGCATAGTGCAAGGTAATGAAAAAGTCCTTTCAGCAAGGCTTTCAGATGCGTTATATTTTTACGAGCAAGATAAGCTAGTAAGCTTGGAAGCAAGGCTCGCTAAATTAGAAAAAATAACTTTACATACTAGCCTTGATAGCGTTAAAAACAAAACTACTCGTATTGCGGCGATTTGCGAGCAACTTGATGAAGATAATCAAGCTCTGCTTGCAGCGGCTAAACTTTGCAAAAGTGACTTAGTTTCTGAAATGGTTGGCGAGTTCCCAGAATTGCAAGGTATCATGGGTTACTACTACGCTAAACATGAGGGGCTAGGCGAGGAAGTCGCCAGCGCCATCCGTGACCATTACAAACCTCTTGGTCCTTCAGATAATACGCCAAGCGGCAGCGCTGCGCTACTTGCCTTAGCAGATAAAATGGATAATTTGGTAAGCCTGATGATAGCGGGCGAGCAACCAACCGGTTCAAAAGACCCTTACGCTCTGCGCCGCCAAGCCCTTGGTATTATTAGGATAATACTGGAAAGAAAAATCAAAGTAGATTTGAAAGAGCTGGTAGAAAAAGCTGTAGAAAGCACTATATATAAAGTGAATGCAGCGTTATTTATAATACCTGATAAAGACCGTATCAGGGGGCTAACAGAAAATGGTATATTAGTTAATCCTAAAGCCGAAGAAGAACGCAAAAATAGATTAGCTATTCACAGTAATAGGTTGGTATTAGAATATTTGCACAGCGGTAAACACTCTAATTTTTTTCAAGATTATTTTAAGCAATATATACGTGGTGCTTTTAATACCGAATTTTTAGCTCAATTTCCTATAGCCGAAATCTTATTAACAGAAGAAGAGATTACTGAGAAATACGGCTGCAATAATGATAAATTTCTAGAATGGAAAACATGCGTTGCTGGGATGATAAACTCAGAGATAGAAAAAAACTTCAACAGCTTCATTTCGAATGAAATCCTCTCCTTCTTAGAAGAGCGGGCGAAATTCCATTTCAAGAATAGCTATGATATTGCTATAATTAATGCGGTGCTGGATTTCAATAAAGCTAGCAATCTAATAGCAATAGAAAAGAAGCTTAAGGTGCTGCAGCTATCACTTGCAACTGAGCAAGGCGAGAATTTGCTAAGCGCTTATAAAAGGGTAAGTAACATCTTAGGACAAAAAGCGAGTGGAGAAATTGATACTAAACTTTTCTGCCATGAAAGCGAGCAAGGGCTATACGATATATCTAATCAGCTAAAAGAGCAGATAGAGCAAGCTGTTCTAGCAGAGAATTTTGAGCGAGCCTTAGAATTATTGCTTAGCGCATTACCTGTAATCAATAAATTCTTTGATAATGTTATGGTTAAGGATGAAGATCCTGCTATTGCTAGTAACCGCTTATTGTTACTACAAAACCTCCAGCAGCTCTTTCATTTGGTAGCAGATTTTGGTTGTTTATGATGCATGAGGACATAAAGCAAGCCGCAATAATAATTAAACACGGCGGCGTTGTTGCTTTTCCTACAGAAACGGTTTACGGGCTTGGAGCTGATGCAAGAAGCGATGATGCTTGTGCTAAAATCTTCCAGCTTAAAGGTAGACCAAGTTTTAACCCTTTAATAGTACATGTAGCAAGTTTGACTCAAGCTGAAGCGATTGCAGAATTTAATTCTGATGCAATCAAACTAGCAGAGGAACTTTGGTCAGGACCTCTTACTATTGTATTACCTGTACGGCAAGAGGCTAAAATTGCTAAAACAGTTTTAGCTGGACTTGACACTATTGCTATTAGGATGCCAGCGCACCCTATCGCACTAGCTCTGCTGCGTGAGTCTGGTTGTCCATTAGCAGCTCCTAGTGCTAATCC
Source organism: Rickettsiaceae bacterium (assembly GCA_027485375.1). Lineage (GTDB taxonomy): Bacteria > Pseudomonadota > Alphaproteobacteria > Rickettsiales > Rickettsiaceae > JAIXRE01. The sequence continues at coordinate 7,380 of JAIXRE010000095.1, forward strand.
ATCAGGTTACATTAGCGCTACTACAGCGGAGCATGTGCGCAAGCATTTTGGTGAACTGGGCGTATTCATTTTAGAAGGCAATGACCAGTGTCATTACGGCTTAGAATCAACCATAATTGACCTAAGCAGCAATGAGCCAAGGATATTACGTCATGGCTTTATCACGCAAGGAACTTTAGAAACTGTTTTAGGTAAAAAAGTCGCCATATCCCCTGCCCTAATGCAAATCAAAGCTCCTGGAATGATGGAAAAGCATTATGCTCCTAAAACTCGCTTAAGGTTAAATGCAGAAAGTTTAGAAGAAGGTGAAATTGGCTTAAATTTTGGTAACCCTACACTATTTGGCAATTACGCCCTAAACCTCAGTGAATCGGCTGACCTGTCTGAGGCGGCAAGTAATTTATATGCGATGCTAAGGCTACTTGATGAGTATGCTACAGAGCATAATATTCAGGCAATAGCTGTTGGGTCTATACCAAACCACGGTATTGCTCTTGCTATTAACGACCGCCTGAAGCGAGCTGCTGCTGGCAGTTGATATTACATCTATAAACAATATTATCTTTTTATACCATTATTTCGCTAATAATTAGCTTAAACTTAACCTTTATGATCCATAATAGTTTTATACAAACTAAATTTTAAGAGGACTATAATGAAGAAACTGCAAATATTTTTGCTAAGTATTATCTGCTTTTTAATTCCAGGATGTACTAATAATTCAATAGATTATTATGCAAATAAAAAGAATAAAGTAGATTTGAGATCATTTTTTGATGGCGATATTGACGGCTGGGGAGCAATATTTGACTACCAAGGAAGACAAACCCGCAGCTTTTACGTTAAAATTAAAGGTACATGGAATCAAAATCAAGGCACATTAGATGAGTGGTTTGAATTTGACGATGGAGAAAAAACAGAGCGTACATGGCAAATATCCTTCTCGAATGATAAAATATTTACAGCTACAGCTAAGGATGTAATAGGCTCAGCCCACGGTGAACAAAATGGTAATGCGGTAAACATACGTTATGTACTTCAAATTCCTTACAATGGTAGCACTATTAATTTAAGCATGGACGACTGGATGTATCATGTTGAAAAAGACATTATCTTAAATCGTACTTCAATGAAAAAATTTGGCATTAAATTAGGAGAAATTGTCATATTTATGAAAAACAAAAGATGAATAAAATATGGTTAGTAGGAGCAAGCGAAGGGATAGGAAGATCCTTAGCAATAGAGCTTGCTAAGGACAAGAATAATTATCTTATTCTATCTGCTAGGAATACTGACCGTCTTAATGACTTGGCTAAAGAAATTGGCAGCATAACATCTATATTTCCTTTAAATGTTAGCGATAAGGATTCAGTTTCTGCAGCTTGGGAAGCGATAAAAAATGAGCATAAAGCAATTGATACTGTTATTTATTGCGCAGGTTATTATACGCCGATGTCCTCATCTTCTATGCAAATGGATAAAATCGAAGAAATGATTGATGTTAATTTGACTGGCGCTATTAGAATAGTAAGTATGGTAGTGCCAGAATTTATTAACCAAAGAAGTGGTCATATAGTTTTGATAGGCAGTATTGCTGCTTATAGAGGATTGCCTCATGGCGTAGGTTACGGTTCAAGCAAAGCAGGAATAATACATTTAGCTGAGAACTTAAATTGCGACTTATCTAAATTTGGAATTAAAGTTCAAGTAATTAACCCAGGATTTGTAAAAACTAGACTCACAGCCTTGAATAAGTTTTATATGCCATCAATTTTATCACCTGAGCAAGCTGCGCAGAATATCATTAAATACATTAAAAGTAATAAGTTTGAATCAAGATTTCCTTTTATTTTTGCCAATTTTTTGAAAATAATTAGCAAACTTCCATACTTTGTATATTTTAGAATAGCTAAGCTGCTTGAGCCTAAGGAATAAGTAACACCAAGTCTTATTTTTTAATATCATGTTTTGTTAGCATGGTCGAACATACCCTCTAATAACGGATTAAAACCAAGCATGCGATGCGCAATAATCTCAAATGACTCTTGGTCGATTTCTAAAAAACCATAGCGAAAAACATACCCCCACGAATTTTTATTTTTGATAAAGGGCAGTAACTGCACAAGCGGTCTGATATCAATGTGCTTTGCTTCAAAATAATTGATATTACGCCTAAATGGTTTAAATCCAGCTCCCATATCTACTTGGTAAGGTGCGCCATCAGCGACCTCGCC
>JAIXRE010000059.1 GCA_027485375.1 Rickettsiaceae bacterium
GCCACAGCTGCAGCTCTAGCAGAATCACGTACCATACATACTGTTGATATTAGTATTAATGGTTTAGGAGAGCATGGTCCAGCCACAGCTGCAGCTCTAGTAGCGTTGCCTACCTTAAAGACGCTTGATATTAGTTATAACTATTTAGGAGAGCATGGTCTAGACACAGCCGTAGCTCTAGCAGCATCGCTTGTCTTAGAGAGTCTTGATATTAGTATTAATGGTTTAGGAGAGCATGGTCCAGCCACAGCTGCAGCTCTAGCAGCATCACGTACCTTAAAGACGCTTGATATTAGTAGTAATAATTTAAGAGAGCATGGTCCAGCCACAGCCGCAGCTCTAGCAGAATCACATACCATACATACTGTTGATATTAGTCATAATGAATTAGGAAAGCGTGGTCTAGACCCAGCTGCTAAATTTATATGCGATAGACAACAACACCATGATAAACTAATGCATTTAATACATGAACCTGGCGTTATTGCGTTAGATGAAAAGCAAAATATGCCTGAAGCTTTGGTAGATATAATTGGTAAGTTTTTAGAGCCGCAAATAGAATTTATCATCGCTAAGATTTAGGCATTTTTCTAAATAGACCTCTTGCGAAACTTCTAGAAGAGGAAATTTGCATGAGACACAGCGCAAAACCGCAGCGTACTTAAAATAGTACGTGAGGATTCAGGGCGCGCAGGACGACGCACAAATTACTCGTCTAGTAGTAGAGTTTCGCAGAGGGGCTACTTAAAAATGGGAATTGGTATTATATACACTTTTAGTTATTTGGTCGTATTGCTTGAGGTGGGTTAGGACTAGTTCCAAATTATCTAATTTTAACATGCAAGGACCGTCGCTAGGAGCATTATCTGGGTCTTGATGTGTTTCGATGAAGACGCCTGCGACCCCTACCGCAACTGCAGCACGGGCTAAAAGCTCTACATATTTTCTTTCGCCGCCACTAGCGCCGCCTTGCCCACCTGGCTGCTGGACTGAATGAGTAGCATCAAAAATTACAGGGGCACCAGTTTCAGCCATTATTGCTAATGAACGCATATCAGATACTAAAGTATTGTAACCAAAAGAGGCTCCACGCTCTGTAAGCATAACGCCTTTAGCGTCAAAAGCTTTTAGTTTTTCGTAAACGTTACGCATATCCCAAGGAGCTAAAAATTGCCCTTTTTTCACGTTAACAACTCTGCCAGTTTCAGCGGCTGCCTTAAGCAAGTCTGTTTGTCTGCATAAAAAAGCTGGTATTTGCAATATATCAGCTACTTCAGCAACTATTTTGCATTGATTTTCATTATGTATATCAGTTAAGACGGGACAACCAAATTCAGCTTTGATTTTAGCTAAAACCTCAAGTCCTTTTTCAAGCCCTATACCTCTTTGTCCATTAATCGAAGTCCTATTAGCTTTGTCAAAAGATGACTTATAGATAAAAGGTATTCCTAGTTTGCTAGTAATCTTGGCTAGCTTATCTGCCATGAAGAGCGCGTGCTCCATACTTTCAATTTGGCAAGGACCTACTATTAGGGTAAATGGCAAATTATTAGCAATTTTGATATCAAGTAGCTCTATAGTATTTTGCATAGACACGCTTTATTTATTATTTAGCAATTGGCACAGCATCTTCAGAAGTCTTCTCAACAGCAGATTCAATTTTTTTACTGAGATCAGGACTCTTCCTAGAAGATAAATTAGCAAGCACAAGGGCGTTAATAAAAAACAAAGTACCTAAAAATATGGTAGTTCTAGTAAAAAAGTTCGCTGCTGCGCGACCTGTTACTATTCCCATATTATTGCCACCTCCACCTATGCCACTGAGTCCATCAGCACCAGTTTTTTGTAATAAAATAACTACAATAAGTAATATCGCAATCACGATGTGAATAAAAAGGAGTATGTTCATCATTTTTGTAACCAACAAAACTTGAGTTTAAACTTATTTATACCAATTTAATTCTTGAAAATTGGTATTAGACTAAAAGTGTATTAGATATCTGTAACATTTGAGATAAAGCTTGACTATCAAGTGATGCTGTACCAATCAAACAACCATCAATTTTAGTCTTATGCTTTCCAAATTGCATGCGCAATATTTCTGAAATATTACTTAAATTTACCGAACCACCATACACTAACCTTAAAGTCTTTGCAACTACCCTTTCTTCTAAGTAGCTACTTATCATGTTTAGTGTTTGGGCTAAGACCTCAGGAGTAGCAACAATACCAGTTCCTATAGACCATACTGGCTCATAGGCAACAATAAGTTCACTTTGTGCTCTAAATGATGCAGGCAAAGATTCTTTTAATTGTTGCTTTAGAAATTCAAATTGCATTCCTTGCTCCCTTACCTCTAATGACTCACCTATACATAAAATAGGGGTAACGCCAGCATCGCAGCAATTTGCTACCTTTTGCGCTATTACGGCATTGCTTTCTCCTAAGGCTCTTCTTTCACTATGACCAATTAAGGCATAACTTACCGCGCAGCTTTTAATTATGGTAGCTGAGTATTCGCCGCTGTAAGAACCTTTGCCAGGAAGCAAACTAACATTCGGCGCAACAAAACTAAGCATTTGAAACTTGCTAGCAAGATATGCTAAATAAGGGACAGGAGGGGATATAAGTAGATTTGGCACTGGTGATTTAGCTGCTAATATGTTGCATAAATCCTCAGATTCCTGTAAAGTTACGTTCATTTTCCAGTTGGCTATAATTAAAGGTGTCATAAGAAAATACTTGCAGACATTAAGTTAGTTAACTATTGTAAAAAGCAAAGAAAGCTTGATCTTAAATCTTTGCGCCTTCAAAGACCAATTAAAAAGTGATTTTATTCCATAACCTAATTGATAACAATAAGTAAATAAATAATTTTTCCTTTATGCTAAAAAAAATCAGAAATATTGCTCATAGTTTTATAATGCGCCTTGTCCTTTCACTAATAGCATTCGCCTTTGTAGGGTGGGGGGTTAAAGGTGCTTTGCAGTTTCGTAATAATTTTGACATAGTAACTTTTACAGAAGCAACAAATATTACAGAAACTGACTTCTTAAAAGCAAAAGCTGAGGAAATTAACCGCGCGAGAAGACGCAGCGGAGCAGCTTTAAGCGAAGAAGAAATTAACCAGCTTGGTCTAGATAAGATTGTTTTAGATAGGCTAGTTAACAGCCGAATCATGGATTATTTAGTGCAATATTATGATCTTGATCTTAGCGATGAAACCGTAGTGCAAGCTGTTAAAGAATCACCAGTATTCAAAAATGACAAAGGCGAATTTGATACAGAACTATTTAAATCAGCTTTTAAAAACTCTTATCAAAGCGAGGAAGAGTACCTTCAGGATATCAAAAATAATATGCTTAAAAGCATTGTACTTAGAGCTTTTTTAGACACATTTAAAACGCCAGATTCTATGCTAAATAATATAGCTGGTTATATGGCAGAAACTAGAGTTGTTGATCTAGTAAGAGTTGATTTAAATAGTCAACCAAAAAATACCGTTATTCCAGCTCCAACCCAAGAGCAGTTGCAAGAATTTTACAAAAATAATGCTGCTTTATTTACTATTCCAGAAATTCGTAGTTTTGCGTTCCTAAAGATATCTAACCAGTATATACAAAATAAGGTGCATATTACTAACGATGAATTATTGCATTTTTATGACGAAAATAAAAATGAATTAAAAACAGCAGAAGGAGCAGAACCTACTTTTGAGAAAGCTAAAAAGCAAATTAACGACATTTTAAAGCAACAAAAGACTGAGGAGCTAATTGTAGAATTTTCAAAAAATTTGGAAGATGCTATCGCAGCTGGTTCAAGCTTGAAAGAAATTGCCACGAAATACGAGTTGCCAACCGAAACCGTAACAAACGTTACTTATGAAACTTTGAAAAATGATAAAACAGGACTATCTGGGCTTGCTGATAGTGTCTTTGAAATGACAGAAGGAGAGGTATCGTACCCTATTGAGGTTCAAGATGAGCAAAATAGGAATAGCTTGATGCTTACAGAAGTGTCAATAATACGCCCTTCTAAGGTAGAAGAATTAAAAGACGTGATGCCTAAACTTACAAAGTTATGGCAAGCAGAGCAAGTTAAACATATTAACGTAAAAAACATTACTACTATTGCTCAAAACTATAAACCAGAAACAGTGAATGCTGGAGAGTTTAAAGCACTTGGTATAAGCTTAGACCCTAAATTCTCTATATCACGTTCAGATATCGCTAAAGAAGAATATTCTTTGCCTCCTGAATTGATATTGACTATTCTACAAACCAAGAAAAATAAAGTTACTCAGGTCATTACTTCTACAGATCATGCTTATTTTGCCTATATTAAAGAGGTAAAAAAAGATGCCAAAAAAGTCCAAGAAGTTAAAAAATCCTCTAGTGATAAAATATCTAATATTATACAAGAAACAGTAGTTGAAGAATTACTTGGCTACCTAAAGGCGCATAATAAGATGAAGGTATATTCCCTTCCAGCGCAACAACAAAACTCGCAACAAGAGGAATAATACCAAATCTCAAGAATTAAACTAGAACAAATGGATTTGGCAGGACCTAGAGTATACGTATTAAAGAACTAGGTCAAAGCATCGCTTAAGTTTATTTACTATACTTTTGTACTGCTAGAAAAGACTTGCCAATGGTTTGGCTAAGAGCTCTTTGGCAAGAAGACTATTGCCAACTTAATGTGACAGTGATTGAATCAGTATAAGGGCTGCCATTTTGTACTAATGGCTGAACAGGAATCCTGCCATATATAACGTAATTTGCAGTGCGACTTTGATTAGCATTCATTCTCAATCTACCAGTAAGCACTCTAGTAGACGTAGTAGAATTCAACCCCAGAACTTGATTATATGCATTAGTAGCGTATATGTTATAGAGAAGATTATTTCCATTTCTTCTCATCGTCCTGTTATTTACGTTAAGAGACTGTCCTGTACTAAAAGTTACTGTATATCTAACAGTATTCCCTCCTCCAGGAGTAATTCTAGTGCATATCACAGACATTGGCGTAGTAACATCTAGATTCGTATAGTTATATGGATTAAAATTACCAAAATTTAATGGTAAAATTGACAAATTGCAGCTAAAGGCAGCAAGAGCCTTATTAGAAAATAACAAAATAGCTATAGCAGTTAAGATAGCAATAATGGTTTTAGAATTTACTTGCATATAACTAACCCTAAATTTTTTAAAACTTCTTTGCGGTTTTCGTCTAGCTGCACTTCAAAATTACAGCAATTTACGCCATCACATGCCTTGCCTTTCAGAGAGGTCAAGGCTTTGATATCTTCAAGGTATAATAGCCCTTCATATCCTACAAATAGATCACCTTCTAAACCTTCTATTAATACAGTGCGATCAAATGGTATAACTTTAAGCTGCTCGTCAACAAGGGTCATTTGGACAGATTTAACTCTCTTAATAGCAAAATCTACAACAACGCCAGATTTAGGCTTGGTAGTTGTTTTGGTTGATAAATCATCAAGGTCAGTATCTAAAGGGACGCTTTGATCATCCACGCTTATTTCAGTAGGTACGTAAGGAATGATATTAGGAACTAAAATTTGCCCTTTCGAATTAGTAGCGCCTACTATTTGGTTACTTCTATAAATTCCAACGTCTTTGATTTTGTCTACTTTGACTAGTGCTAGACCGCCATATATAGGACGCGCCAAAAAGACGTCACCGCCCATACCTACAATTGATCCAGATAAATTGACTTGCGTAGTTTTGGAATTGCCGTACTTAAATAGATACAGCGAGCTATCAAGAAATTGGCTGCGTCTCTCAATTTGCGCATCATAATTTTTTTCCTTGCCTTCATCACGCACAGAAGCATTATATCTCCAACCTAATTCTTGATTAGGCGAGTAAGAAAATGAATATTGATCAGTTTGTTTTCCATTTTGCCTTGATCTAGTAGCAGAAAGATTTTTATTGCCAAAAGAAGCTGAGAATGACAGCATCGTAAAAAAGCCCTTCTTTTTTTTCTGTAAATCCGTTCCAAGAGTAAACATCAGATGGCTATTTTTCGTGATGTTCCTGTAATAATTAGCAGAAAGCGTTTCTACTTTTTGAATGGCATTATTAGCCAAAAGAGTAGTGTATGAAAAATAATTTATAGAAAAGTTGCCTAATTTACTAGTAGAGTAGCCAGCAGAAATTTGATAACTAGGATCGCTGGAGAGTTTAGTCTGATAATTAAAAGTATCGACAAAATTCTTACCATTTTTGCTAATAGTAGTATTAAAGCTAA
>JAIXRE010000056.1 GCA_027485375.1 Rickettsiaceae bacterium
TGATACAGTTTGAGGCTGGATAATTTGTAATTGCGAGCTGGTAGCGATCATTTATAGTTAATATTTGAATTTTAAGTAAGTTTAATTTTTATATAATAACTTGGTTCTTGAAATGTTATAACCAGCTTATTATATACTTAATAATTGATTGATGTATATAATTAATAATAAATTTAATAGGTTCGCTTCAGAATGACTGATACACAGATAATACCAAAGACTTTGCCGTTGCTTGTATTGCGAGATATAGTGGTGTTTCCTAGCGTTATTGCGCCAATATTTATTGGCAGGGAAAAATCAATTAAAGCATTAAACGCTGTTAAAACTGTTGGTAATGGAGAATATATTTTATTAGTTACGCAAAAACAACAAAATATAGATGATCCAAAATTTAGCGACTTATACACAGTTGGCGTCCTTGCGAAAATAATACAAACAGTAACTTTACCTAATAATAATGCAAAGCTTTTAGTGGAAGCTGTAGAGAGGGTAAAATTATCAAATATTAATGAAGAAGATGGTGTGTTTTATGTAGAATACACTAATTTACCAGACGCAAAAATTGAGCATGAGGAGTATAATACAGTTTATGATGCTGTATATGAAGCAATCGATGTATTTAAAGAGTATTCTCGCAATAATAAAAAGGTAAATCAAGATATAGCGACTGCAATCGATGAGCAGGACGATTTAAGTACTATTATCCATATCTTAGCATCGCATTTAACTAGTAAAATATCAGTAAAACAAGAATTGCTAGAAGAAGTAAGCCTACTTGCTAGAGCCCAAAAACTTACTGAGCTTATTGCAATTGAATCTACTAGAACCCGGGCTGAACAAGACCTGCAGCAGCAAGTGAAAAAACAAATTGAAAAATCGCAGAAAGATTATTACCTTCACGAACAGATGAAGGCTATCCAAAAAGAGCTAGATGGTAATGAAAAATCTGACTTTTTTGACATTGAAAACAAAATTAATACTCTGAAATTAACGCCAGAGGCAAAAGAAAAAGCAGAAAGCGAACTTAAAAAGTTGAAGACAATGAATCCTATGTCTGCTGAGTCTGGGGTTGTTCGTAATTACTTAGAGGTGCTTTTAGGCTTGCCGTGGGGTGTTTATGATGAAAGTCCTGTTGATATAGCCAAGACAGAAGAGATATTAAACCGTGACCATTTTGGACTCGAGAAAGTGAAAGAACGTATCATTGAATATGTTGCTGTGCTTGAGCGTACTCAAAAAATTAAAGGACCTATATTGTGTTTAATTGGTCCGCCAGGTGTTGGTAAAACTTCTTTGGTAAAATCAATTGCTGAGTCTATAGGTCGCAAATACACCAAATTTGCACTTGGTGGTCTTAGAGATGAGGCAGAAATAAGGGGTCATAGAAGAACTTACCTAGGATCGATGCCTGGTAAAATAATCAACCTTGTTAAAAAGGCTAAAGTTACTAACCCTGTAATGCTGCTTGATGAAATAGATAAAATGAGTGCAGACTTTAGGGGCGATCCAGCTTCTGCATTACTCGAGGTGTTAGATCCTGAGCAAAATTCGCATTTCATCGACCATTACTTAGAAGTTGAATATGACCTCTCAGACGTCATTTTCATTGCAACAGCGAATTCTTACAATTTACCTAGGGCTCTACTTGACCGTATGGAGATAATCAATATAGCTGGTTATGTTGAAGAAGAGAAAATGCAAATTGCTAAGAACTATCTGGTCACAAAACAGCTAAAAATGCATGGAGTAGAAACAGATGAAGTGCAAATTACTAACGAGGTGCTTTTAGAACTTATTCGTTACTACACTAAGGAGTCAGGGGTGCGTGCGCTAGAGCGTGAAATTGGTGCTTTAGTAAGAAAGGCGCTAAAGCGTATACTTGCTGATCCTGAAATTAAGCAGCTTGTTATCACTCCAGCTGAGCTTGAAGGATATTTAGGGGTAAGGAAATATAAATTTGGTCTTGCTGAAGAACAGAATATGATAGGCGCTGCTACTGGTCTTGCTTATACAGAAGTTGGCGGGGAGCTCCTAAGTATAGAAGCGGTATCTTTTCCTGGTAAAGGCGAGGTGAAAACTACCGGTAAACTTGGTGAAGTCATGAAAGAATCGGCAAGCGCTGCTTATAGTTGTTTTCGTACTAGAGCGGTGGCACTTGGTTTGAAGTATGAGGATTATAAAGACCTTGATATTCACCTGCACGTACCTGAAGGAGCTATTCCTAAAGATGGTCCCTCAGCTGGTACGGCTATGTTTACTACCATAGTTTCATTAATGACCAAACGTCCAGTCAAAAAGACGGTGGCGATGACTGGCGAAATCACGCTAAGTGGTAAGGTATTAGCTATAGGCGGCTTGAAAGAAAAGCTGCTGGCTGCAAGTAGAGGTGGTATCAAAACTGTTTTAATTCCAGCAGATAATGTTAAGGATTTACAGGACATACCGCCAAATATTAAAAATAGCTTAGAAATTGTCTCAGTTTCAAACATTGACCAGGTTTTAAGCCTTGCACTAGTTAACTAATTTGTGATATGCGCCTCTGGCTAGAATGCAAAAGAGGCGTTATACCATATTTAAAGTCAATTTAATTTACATCGGTAAAGAATTATTGCATATATATTGCTTTTAATATGTATTTTGTCTTGACTACCAGAAGTCAAAACTATAGCATATGCTTTTAACTAGAAAGTTAATATAAATAATGATACATTGCATAAAATTATCTCAAACATTAAACTCTAGGATCTGCCATGAAATGGCAGGTACTATTGGTGCTGTTAATAATTTAGCTGAACTTATAGTTTCTCCTGATATTGATATTAGAAATAAAGCTTCAGAGCTTATTAAAACTAATTCAGAAAAGTTAGCAAATCAGCTTATATATTACCGCTATGCTTATGGTTATTCGCCTAAATTAGAGACTTTTTCTGTTACAGATATCAAAAGACTTACTGACCAATCAATGATTTTTCATGGTAGCCATATTAAGTTTAACCTAATTTCATCAGCTCCATTGCACATGGATGTACCTAGTAGTAAGCTTCTTATGTGTCTAGTTATCTCAGCTTACAATAATATAGTGAAGGACGGTAAAATTAGTGTTAACCTTGACAAAGTTAAGCAGCGCTATAGCATTAAAATTCTTGTCGAAGGCGTGAATCTAAGGCTTGATGATAAAAAACTACAAATATTGCTTGGTAAAGCCGCTAATTCTGATGAAGATTTGGATATTTATAATAGCCATGAATACTATATTTATTACTTGATAAAGCAGGAACATTATAGTTTAACTATCAATCGTAGTGATAATTGTATAGAATATGACTTATCAAGTAAATAGATCCCTGACTTTGCCATTATTTCTATGACTATTAGGAAGCTACTAAAAATCTCTTTTATTGCATCTTGCTTATTATCATTATCTTATGTTATTTATAAAAAATACATTGATAACAGACCAAATGAAATCGTTACTATTTACCCTGATGACGAAAAAACTAAGATTAAGCCTTTAGAAGCTGGTGGTATAGTAATTGCTAACGCTGAAAATAGCATATATGAGAGCCTGCAAGCTAATACCAAAACTAATGTTAGTAGAAAAGTTAATTTACTACCAGAGCCAGAGCAACCCGTGAATATCAACGGCGGAGCTGCTCATGCTGTCGCAACGACAAAAGACCCGATAGATAACGTTATCGCTAGTATATTAGAACATGACCAAGAAAGCCAGAATCAGAATAAGCAGCAAGAGGCTGATAAAATTTCTATTCCAGCAAAGCAAAATATTTTAGAGCAAGCCCCCTTAGGCAAAGAAACCTCAGACGACCTAGATACTTTGCTTAGTGAAGCGTCAATTAGTACACCTACTCCAGAAATTGAGGTAACTCCTAAAGCTGTTGAAGAGTCAGAACAGGCTGTAACGCAACAAAAAAGCCTAAAAATTATTAAGGTTACTGAAAAGAGTAACAAACTTGCTAATATCAATAAGCTTTCAAGTGGTAGCTATAAAATTCAACTAGCATCTGTGAAATCTGAGGCAGAAGGAGCTAGAGCCTATGAAAGGATTAAAAAGAAGCATATTAAAATCCTTAGCAATTCTAGCCTAACTTTGAAAAAGATCAAACATGATAAGAATCATGTTTTTTACCTAGTACTTGCAGGCAATTATACTACTGCTGGGCAAGCTAAAGCGGTATGTAAAAAATTAGCGCAGCGGCAGCAAAGCTGCATAGTAACTAGTTATTAGCTACTTGTAAAACATAAATCATAATCACTGGAGAGCTCTGGATTAAAATTGTAGCCACCTTGGTTAAATGCTAGCAAGTCTTTTGGCTTGTCGATATTATGCTTAATAACGAAGTTTGCCATCATTCCTCTAGCTTTTTTAGCTTTAATGCCTATTACCTCAAATTTGCCATTTTTATATTCCTTAAAATGCACATTTATTATAGGATAATGCAGATTCTTACTATTAATAGCGGAGGAGTACTCTGCAGAAGCTAAATTTAAACATGAAGTAGATAAATCCTGCTGTTTGTCTAGTAACTGATTAAAATAAGTAGTAATTGCTTGTTGCCAATATTCAGATAATTTACAACTCTTGCCATTTTTAGTCATTAGCATAGTTGACATTTCTAGCCTGTAAGCCCTGATTAGGTCGAATGGTTTTAAAACGCCGTATAATCCAGAAATAATGCGTAAATGCTTTTGGGCAAAATCATGGTTTTTAGCTACCAACTCTTTGTCAATATTTTCATATACGTCACCATCATAAGCATAGATAGCAGGTTTTTCTGGCTGATTATTGAAGTGCTCGAACCTGTTATAATTTAACTCTGCTAATTTATCGCTTATTTTCATAAGGTTTTGTATCTCAGTCTTAGAGAGTTTTTTGCATATAGCAAGTAGTTCAGAGGTTGTTGCTAAAAACTCAGGATCACTATAGTAATCCATAAATTGCACAGGGCTAAAATCCAGAGATTTAGCAGGAGATATAATAGTAATCATTCTGTTTTAGCTTTGTCGTAGTTATGCCAAAGGTAATTAAATTCAGCGCCATAAATAAATAGCATATTTATTATATAAAAGAAAATCAAAGTAACAATTATGCTACCTAAAGAGCCATATACTATGTTTAGCTGGCGATAGTAAACAATGTAAGTAGAAAGTAAGTATCCGCTTGCTGCCCATAAAGCTACTGTTAACAAAGCCCCAGGTACTACTTCTAAGAACCTTAGCGATGCATTAGGTATTATGTAATATAAGGATGAGACGCTTAAAAACAAAGATACTAAAAGGAAAGAGTATTTGAAAGAGTAAAGTATATAGCCATAGCTATCTATAAGAGCAACTATTTCTGGTATCTTACTAATGGCTAAAGGAATACCTACTAGTAGGAACATTACAAAACTGATAAAGAGACTAATTAGCAAAAACTGCACAATACTAAGTAAGCGTCTCCTTATGTAAGCGGGAGGCGATTTTATTTCGTAGACCCGGTTTAGAATCGTCCGCAAACATTCAACAAATGATGAAGACGTCCATATACTGCCAAAAATCGCTAAGGTCATCAGGCTTTGAGGTGGTGTTTGACTAAGTTCTATAATCCTGCTTTTAATAGCATGAGTAGTTTGCTCCGGTAAATTTTCAAGAAGCAGCGCAATTAGATGCTCTCCAAGCTCAGATGCGCCAAGAAAGCTGGTTAATGCTAAGAAAAATACTAAAAATGGAAAAACAGACAATAGGACCATAAAGGACATATAACCAGAATGCTCAACCCCGTCATGTTCTATAGTTTTTACTATCGCTGCATATATACAAATGAAAAATTTCTTCACTCTACTCCTGTAGTTATATGTTACATAACCTAATTACATGGTACATCGTATTTTTTCAAGAACAAAGATTTTTTTGTTTGTATTAAAATTTTTTAAATTTTTATTGCAAAAAAACTTCAAATATGTTAGTTTCTACCTATAATTGTATTTTACAAAAGACTAAGTTTCTATTAACACGTAGTAAAAAAGTAACAACTGAGGGTTGATTATGGCTAGAAAAAATGACTATATAAAAGAAGTTGATGAATTTATCGGAGACAAAATTTATAACTTAAGGCTTGGAAAAGGTTTGTCAAGGCAGCAGTTAGCTGAGGTGATTGGCGTAACCCACCAGCAATTACAAAAATATGAAAAAGGAACTAATAGAATTTCCGTTGGTCGCTTAGTGCTAATAGCTAAAGCTTTAGGTAAAAATGTACATTATTTTTATGATGGTATAGATTCTGAAGCTCAGGAGCCAATGGTGACACAACATCAGCGTATGTGCATTGAAGTTTCAAGGAACTTTATGAAAATTCGCAGTTCAGAACACCAGCATGCTGTTAACACTTTGGTTAGATCTCTAGTCAAAGAAAAGGAATCAGCATAAATTTCTAAAAAGCCTTAATTATCTTTAGTAATCAAGGATAATTAAGGCTAACTTACCTCATCTTTGCAATTTTTAGTTCCAAAGTATCAAATACTCACGCCTTAGCTAAGTTCATTAACTATATTGATAAGAACTTGTAATTAGGCAGGCTAAAATTGCCTTAATTTTAAATTTACTTCTTGTTTTCCTACCAACTTTTGAAGTATCTGCGCAGCAAATGCAGTTTTTCAGCCAAAATGCTTGATTTTACCTAGCGCTATTGTATAAATTTAGGTAATTTGATTGTTATGAATAGTGAGGATAGAAGGAAGTGAGTAAAGATTTTGAACAAACAGATTTTTTGTTTGCTGGTAACTCTGTATTTGTTGAAGAATTGTATCAACTTTATTTAGCAAACCCTAATTCTGTAGACCCAAGCTGGCAGAAATATTTTGCAAGTATAGGCGCGCGCGAAGCTGGAGCGTTAAAAAGCACCGCAAAAGTCATCTTGCCAGAGGCTCTAGTCAAAGATACAAGTAAAGCGCAGGCGGTCAATAAATCGCAAGCAGTAGTTAGTAGCAGTGAGATAGAGCTGGCTCTAAAAGCTAAATTTATGATAGCAGCTTATCGCTCTAGGGGGCATTACCTTGCAGCGCTTGATCCCCTTAATATGGAAAAGCTTAAGACAAAAGAGGAGCTAAAACTTACCTTAGAAGATTTTGGCTTGACTCAAGATGACCTGCAAAAGCCATTACGACTTGGTGATGAGTTCCTGCACTTAAGTAATAAATATACAGTAAGTGAGCTTGTTAATATATTACGCAGAGTATATAGCGGTAGTGTTGCCGCTGAATTTAACCATGTTGAAAACCTTACTGAACAACAATGGCTTTTTGAGAAGCTAGAATTATCTAGTCTACAGAATAATTTGCAGGATATAGATAAAAAAACTGCTCTGCAAGATTTAGTAGAGGTGGAGGGTTTTGAACAATATCTACATACTAAATTTCCAGGAGCTAAAAGATTTTCTATTGAAGGCGGAGACTCTTCAATAGTTGCAATGATTAGGGCAATTGATTTGTCTGCTGCACAAGGCGTAAAAGACATTGTTATTGGTATGGCGCATCGCGGACGGTTATGTACATTAACAAAAGTTATGGGTAAGCCTTATAGAGCAGTGTTATCTGAATTTATGGGCACTAGTGCATTTCCTGATGATTTAGAAGTTGCTGGCGATGTCAAATATCATATGGGCTACTCATCAGATAAAACTACTGCTGAAGGTGAAGTAGTGCATTTATCCTTAACACCTAATCCTTCACATTTGGAAGCAGTAAATCCAGTAGTGGCTGGTAAAGTTCGTGCTAAGCAGGATTTAATCCAAGACAATAACCGTAAAGAAGTAATGGGGATATTAGTGCACGGAGATGCTGCATTTTGTGGTCAGGGCGTTGTAGCTGAAAGTCTAGTAATGTCAGGACTTGAACCTTATGATGTAGGTGGAATATTACATTTTGTTGTTAATAACCAAGTCGGTTTTACTGCAAATCCATCAGATGCTCGTCCAGGACGTTATGCTACTGAGGTAGCTAAAATGGTTGGCGCGCCTATTCTGCATGTTAACGGAGACGATATTGAGGCTGTGCTTAAGGTGGCACAAATTGCGATTAATTACCGTAATGTTTTTGGTAAAGACATTATCATTGATATAGTTTGTTACCGTAAATATGGTCATAACGAGGGCGATGAGCCAATGTATACTCAAGGGCAGATGTATAATGTCATCAAGACTAAACAAACTCCAGGCTCTATGTATGCTGAAAGTTTAGTTAAGCAAGGAGTGATTGATGATGCATATTTTACTAAGCTAAAAGAAAAGTTTAAAGCTGAACTTGACGCAGAATATGAACAAGCAAAAACTTATAAACCAAGGGTACAATGGCTTGAAGGAATGTGGGCTGGTTATACTAGGTTTACAGATAGCCAGCTACCTACAGGCGTTAAATCTAGCAAGTTAAAAGAGCTGGGGCAAAAATTATGTCAAATTCCTAGCGACTTCTCGTTAAATCCAAAATTAGCTAAGCTATTTGATCAACGAGCTGTAGATTTGGCAAAAGATCAGCCTATTGACTGGGCGACTGGCGAACAATTAGCTTTTGCTAGCTTACTGGTTGAAGGAGTGCCAATTCGCTTGACAGGGCAAGATTGCGGGCGTGGTACTTTCTCTCATCGTCATTCAGTACTCCATAGCCAAGTTGATAGTAGCGTTTATCTACCGCTTAATAACTTATCTAACCAGCAAGCTAGCTATTTTGTTGCAGATAGTAACTTATCTGAATATGGCGTGTTAGGGTTTGAATATGGCTATTCGTTAGTGAGTCCAAAACATCTAGTAATGTGGGAAGCTCAATTTGGTGATTTTGCTAATGGAGCGCAAATTGTCTTTGACCAATTTATTTCTAGTAGTGAAACAAAATGGCTCAGGATGAGTGGTTTGGTTATGTTATTGCCGCATGGATTTGAAGGACAAGGTCCAGAACATAGTTCTGCAAGACTTGAGAGATTTTTGCAACTAGCTGCAGAGGATAATATCCAAGTTGCTTATCCAACAACGCCAGCTTCATTATTCCATTTGTTACGGCGTCAGATTTACCGCAACATTCGCAAGCCGCTAATAATTATGTCACCAAAATCGTTACTGCGACATAAGCTTGCAGTTTCTCATTTAAACGAGCTAGATGAAGGTACAATGTTTAAGCCTGTGCTTGATGAGGTGGAGCAAGTCAAAGCAGAATCAGTAGCGCGGGTAATCTTATGTAGTGGTAAAGTTTACTATGACTTAGTAGAAAAGCGTGCTAGTGAAAAGCTAACTAATATAGCAATCATTAGGCTTGAACAATTATATCCTTTTGCAGAAGATGTAGTAATTAACTTGCTTACTAAATATAATTGCGCTAAGGAATTTATTTGGTGTCAAGAAGAACCAAAGAATATGGGTGCATGGAGTTTTATCAAGGATTACTTAAGCGATTCCATGCAAAAAGCTGGTATTAAAAATAGCTTTAAGTGTATTAGTCGAGTGAGTGCAGCCTCACCAGCCGTTGGCTCGCTTTACGCACATAATAAACAACAAGATAAATTAGTTAAATCTGCCTTGATAGGATAGGCATAATATTGATTAGGAGAAAATCATGACAGTTCAAATCGTAGTTCCTGCTTTAGGGGAATCTGTATCAGAAGCAACAATAGCAAAATGGCATAAAAAAGCTGGTGATGTTGTTAAAATCGACGAATTATTACTAGAGCTAGAGACTGAAAAAGTAACTCTTGAAGTCAACGCTATGGCTGAAGGAGTTTTAGAACAAATCTTAAAAACCGATGGTGCTACAGTTGTTGTTGGAGAAGTTGTTGGACAAATTGCTGAAGGAGCTTTAGCTAAAAAATCTCCTGCGCCTGTAGCTACCGCAGCTGCACCTGAAGCAAAAGCAGCGCCAGTAGTTTCTCAGGATTTAGCGCCGTCTGTAGCTAAATTAGTTGCAGAAAACAACCTTAATCCAGCTAATATTGCTGGTTCTGGTAAAGACTCTAGAATAACTAAAGGAGACGTGCTTGCTGTGCTTGCCAGTCCTCCTGCTCAAGCAATATCTGTAACACCAATTGCAAGTGATAAGCCAGTAGAGCGGGTGAAAATGTCTCGTCTACGTAAGACTATAGCCCAGCGCTTGAAAGATTCACAAAACACTGCCGCTATTCTTACTACCTTCAATGAAATTGACATGTCTAATGTTATTAATCTAAGGCAGAGATATCGTGAAGAATTTGAGAAAAAGCATGGCGTCAAGCTTGGTTTTATGTCTTTCTTTCTAAAGGCTACTGTTGCAGCACTTAAGGCTATTCCTTCTGTTAATGCTGAAATAAATGGTGATGATATAGTCTATAAAAATTATTATGATATAGGCGTTGCAGTTGGTACAGAGCAAGGACTTGTGGTACCAGTAGTGCGGAATAGTGATCAATTAAGCTTTGCTGAAGTGGAACAAGCAATAGCGAATTTAGGCAAAAGAGCAAGAGAAGGCAAGCTTGCGATGAGTGACTTAGCTGGCGGTACATTTTCTATTTCTAATGGCGGAGTTTATGGCTCGTTGTTATCGACCCCTATAATTAACCCACCGCAATCTGGTATTTTAGGTTTACATAAAACTGAAGAGAGACCTGTTGCTATCAATGGCAAGGTAGAAATTCGCCCACTGACGTATGTAGCCCTTTCTTATGACCACCGCATTATTGACGGCAAAGAAGCGGTGACATTCTTAGTAAAAGTTAAGGAAGCGATAGAGAACCCAGAGAGATTATTGCTTAATTTATAGCCATAAAATGCAACAAATTTCTATAATCTCGGTTGGTAAGCTTAACAAAAATCTGCAAGAAATTGCTAGAGAATATGTCAAGATGACTAAATGGCAGATTAGCTCAACCGAGATTACATATAATAAAAAGTTGCCAGCAGAGCAAATAAAGCAATTTGAGGCTAAGGAGATTAGTAAATATTTAACTCCCAAATCTTATAAAATTGTTTTAGACGTTGCTGGCAAACATCTCACCAGCCACGAATTTTCTAATATACTAGCCAGCGGCAGGAATATTGACTTCATCATAGGTGGAGCTTTTGGGCTTGATCAGGCAATATTAGATAATTCAGACCTAAGGCTTAGCATGTCAAAAATGACCTTTCCTCATCAGCTAGCAAAAGTTATGTTGCTTGAACAGATTTACAGAGCACAAACTATCTTAGACAACCATCCTTATCATAAGTAGAATTGTAACTCTTACTTTTAAAATTCTGCAACTTCTAGATTGACTTATATTTTACTTCTGCAATATACTATAGATTCAAAATTATTGACAAGTTGAATTTATAGTAGTTAACAGCTAGTTATTTTTTTTCACTTTAGATAAATAAATATAACATTACATAGGTATAGAGTATGAAAAAGTTTAAGAAAGCGTGGGGTAAAGGCGGTAAAGGGGTCGAACATCTTGTAAAGGCAGCTGGCAAAACTATAACTGGTGAAACATTGAATAAAGCTGAGAAAGACACGGTACGAGGTTTCCGTACAGGTGCTCGTCAGCTACTGGATGACGAGGAAGACCAACAAAGCCTTGAGCAGGTGCAGGCGGCAATAGTCAAATCGGAAAGGCAGCAGAGCGAAGAAGCATCTAAGCGGGCAGCGCAAGCAAAGGTTCAAGGAGAAGAGCGGCAAATTCAACAAGCGATAGAACAAAGTCAGTCAGAACAAGAACAGATAAATCCATGGTTAGCTGAGGAAGAAGAAAGGTTAACAGCATTCAAGCTAGCACATCAGCGTAAAGAAGCTGTAGAGCGTAAAGAAGCTGAAGAGCTAAAAAAGGCACTCTTGCAAGTTGAACGATTAAAAGCCGCAGAGATGGCGCAGCAAGAAAAACAAGCAGCGCAAGCAAAGTTCCAAGAACAGCAAAGACTAATGGAACTGTTACAAAAAACAATGTTAGAAGCTAAAGAAGGTCTTCAAAAGGCGCAAAAAGTTGCAGAAGAGAAAGCGGCTCAAGCAGTAGCAGCTGAAGCAGCTTTGCATACTTACGGAGCCGAGGGTAGTGCCGTGCATTCAAGCCATGAACCAGATTATTATGAAGGTACGAAATTAGCTGGTGCTGGTGAGTCCGAACAATAGAGTTAAGGTTGCATCTCTATCTTTAAAGCATAAAAGAAGTTATTGACCATAAGGTATAATAACATAAAAAATGCTAGACGCTCCTACTATAGGGGTGACATATAAAGGTAATGCTTGAAGACAACGCAAGTTTTACCTTTGTTAATATTTTATGTAGTCGCCAACCAAAATTCTGTAGGGGCTAATTAATAAGGAGTCCTAAGATTAAAAGCCAGCTACAAAATCCATAAGAAAATGCTATAATCCTTGATTTCAAGGTAAGGTTGCGTAAGTGTATATTAAATACGTACGCAAGTTTAAAGCTTGCAAAATCCGTTTGGATCATTTAAAAATGGGAATTAGTATAACCCCTATTCCTTGAAGCTATCTATACAACTATACTTGTGTTAGTTTACAATAATTAGTAGTTAATCTAAAAGACTATGAGCGTTGCAAAGAATAAGCAAGAAGATTAGGTAAAGCGTTGTTCGCTAGGTTTGAAGTTAAAGTCTTTAATATTTTTAGGATAAATAATGCAAATAACATTTGAAATGATGGAAGAGCTTAATAAGGTCGTAGAGGAGGATATAGGAGAAGAGCTTAATAGGTTCGTAGAGGGAAATATAGGAGAAGAGGATTTTTTGCGTGTTATCTCAGATCTTAGTTTTTATAAAGCTATAAAAGAAGATACGGTTGAGAGCGTATCTTTAGGAGGAGACATCAGTCCTATAGAAAGCGTTCCTCACCTTTCTCCAGAAGGGCTAAAGCTAGCAGTATTACTTTGCGTTAAATTTTCTAATATTCAAGAGGTTGACCTCTCTACTACTATTGAGTCTTGTAAAATTACAGCTATAGAGGTTGCTAAAATCCTTGTAAAATCTAAATCTATAATTTTCGTTGACTTTAGTTACAATCATTTAGGTAAAAATACTATAGAGGTTGCTAGAATCCTTGTACAGTCTAAATCAATAACTGCAGTTCATTTTGGTCACAATGATTTAGGTAAGGATGCTATAGAAGTTGCTAAAATCCTTGCAGAGCCTGAATCCATAAACTCATTTGACTTTAGTGGTAATGATTTAGGTGAGCATGCTATAGAGGTTGCTAGCATTCTTGCAAAATCTAAATCTATAGTTGCAATTGGCTTTAGGTACAATGAATTAGGTAAGAAAGCTATAGAAGTTGCTAGAATTCTTACAGAGTCTGAATCCATAATTTCAGTTGACTTTAGTGGTAATGATTTAGGTGAGCATGCCATAGAGGTATGTAGAGTCCTTACTAAGTCCCCTTTGATTCAGGGAGTTCAACTCAGAGAAAACAATTTGGGCACATGTGCTGTAGATGTTGCTAAGGTCTTAGTTGCTTGCTCATCTATAAATTTTGTTGACTTAGGTACAAACAGATTAGGCGATTTGACTATCGAGGTTGCAAAAGTCTTTTTGGAGTCTACTTCTATAAGTTTCTTGGGTTTATTTCATAACGATTTATCGCCTGAACAGATATGCTTTATTAAGAAAATGTTTGAAACAAAGGAGAAAGAAACTAAGTTATTTATTCAAAACATTTTCGAGGAATTAGGCTATTTTGGTGTAAATAAGCCAAATGGGTTAGTTGGTTTAGTACAAGAATATGCTGTAGCATGCGATATAGAATTTGAATAGTAACTGGAAAATGCTTAAACATCCGTGTTGATAAGTATTATAGTAATTCTCAAGAATTAAATAGGGCAAATAAATTTTAAACCTTGAGGCTGTCATGAGGCTTGTATTAAATACGTACGCAAGGCTTACAGCTTGCCAAATCTGTTTGGATCATTTAAAAATAGGAAATGGTATTACATAGTTTCTTGGAAAGGGCTAGAGCTGGTACTTTATGACCTAGCAAAAGCTTTTATAGAGCGCAGCTTCTCTTTGCATGATGTGATATCAATCCATTCTTCTGGTAGGATAATACATTCATTTAGTACAATAGCTATACCTTCAGGAATTAGTTTATCCAAAATTTTCTCTGCATTTATAGTATTATAGCAAGAAATAAATACCACACATTCTAGTAACGGTAGGTTGTTTATATCATTAATGACTGTTACATTGTCTTGCCTAATATAGGAGTTTTCTTGAGCAGAAGAAGCCATTGCATAAATTTGAGCGTCGGCGTCATAATCGTCATATATGCTATTCATATAATCATGGGCTATATGACAGAAGCCATCATCAATTCTTGGTATTAAGGACTTAGAATCATAGCTAAGCGTTTTTGGGGCAGTTTTATATCTTGGAAAATACTCACGCCAAACAGCTCTAGTAAAATTTATTATTGTTTCTTCTAAAAGGAAGGAATCTTGTGGTTCGTCAAAATTTTTTTTGTTATTGTGTGGCATAATTCTTAGTACACGACATAAAAGTTAACCTTCTTAAGTATAGAGGGTAGGAGGCTGAGGAAGCTGGAAGATATGGATTACTTAACTTCTCTGAGGTACTTGAGCTTTTTCTTTTCCCGCCGCCTTTCTTTATACTAACTTATACACTTGTAAAATTAAACTTGCAATTTACTTATTTATAAGGTAAAAGGAAAGGCGCTTTTTTAGCAAACATTTAGGGGCGGTTAGCTCAGTTGGTTAGAGCATTACGTTGACATCGTAAAGGTCGGAAGTTCGAGTCTTCTACCGCCCACCAGATATAATATAGTTCCAGAGCTTCCTGTTGTAGCGTAAATTTTTAAGCGCTACCATACTGCTACATCGTAAAAAACTAAGCATATCTATAATACCAAATCCCATTTTAAATGATCCAACTTGAAATTTGGTATTATACACTAACCTAAGCTAATCCTGCACGCATTGTAGTTTACTATAATTGTTCTCCTGCGGAGATATCTCCGGCTAGCTCCAAGAATGATTCCTTATCACTTAGGCTACAAGGAGAGTCTAGAGAGCTCCTAAAGCTAGAAGGTTCATCCTTAGGTGAAGAGATTATAGTATCATCGCTGCCAATAGAGCCTATTGACTCTTTACTTGCGCTTTTATGCTCAAGTTGTGGTGATGACGCAGGCAGAGTTTGGTTGTGCTCTAAAGCTTTCCAAAATTGGAATACGCTTTTTGTGTTACTGCTTTCTGCAGAGAGGCTTACCTTTAAGTCGCCTTCGCTATGGCTTTTTGGCGTATCCTTTAAGCTAGGAGGTTTAATTAGCAGCTTTTCACTAGAGCTTTTTTGAAATTTTATTTTTTCATCTGCTTGTTGATGCTGTTGCGCTATATTTGCTAGCCATTTTTTCTTATCTTCCAAATCTGTTTTTGTTGCTGCAGCCTCTTTCAATCTGTCTGCTCTAACTGCAGCAAATGCTTTTGGTAGGTTAGCTGCTATGGGGTCGCTCTTCGCTGCTTCCTTTTCATCTATCTGCCTTTGAGTGCCTTCTCCACCAAATTGTGCTAGCTTAGATACCGTATCAATTAGCGGCATTAGTTTAGGACTAGGCGCTTTAGGTGGCGTGGTATCCTTTACCACTTTAACAGCAGATTCTTCTAAAGCCTTTAGGTATCTCTCAGCTACTTTTCCAGTTTTTATAACGAGCCTGGGGGTTTCCTTTGGGCTATCTTCTTGTTTAAGGCTGCTAGAGGTGTCTTGTTGCTCTTCTTTGCCTGTGCTGCTTACCACTTGCTTTGGTTGCTCTAGCGCCTGTAACGCTTCTTGTCCTTGATAAGGCTCTTGCAGTTCATCAATTTCTGGTTCTTTAGGTTTTGCGCCAAAATTATATGGTATAGATTTTATAGACGGTGTTTTACCAGCTTTCACATCTTTTACAATCTTGATAAACTTTTCTAACTCTTCACCTGTGTATATTGTTGTAAGTTGCTCTTCTAATGCTTGAAGTTGTTCATCACGACTTGCCAAGTATGAATTAGTTGCTGCTTCTTGTTCTTTGACTTCTGGCTTAGTTGATGGTTGAGTTTGTTTTGGTGCGTGTTCCTCCTGTCTTGTAGCCTGTAATTTAGCCGAAACCTCTTTCACCTTTTTGATTTTGTTTTTGCGGTCTTCTTTTATAATTCTTGTTTTACTCATATTTCCCTCTTTTAATTGATTAATATATACAATTTCAAATTTAAGGTTGTAGCGTAGCTTAAGGCTTAACTTATATTTACCACTATGTGCAACTATTCATTAAAGCTTATTGGTGTTGTTTTGGTCTTGCTTACGTTTCTTAAAATGTACGCAAAGTAAAAATTAACACCTTAGCTAGGCATCAAACCATAAGTTTGGTTTTGTATAGAGAAAAGATACTAATGATTTTTAACTATGTCAATAGAAAAAGCTAATGGTTTTTAATATTTTTAGTTAAAGCTTTTAGTTAACGGTTTAACCTTTTATAAACCGAAGGTTATAGGCTTTGATTAACCACGCTTAGATATAAAATACGTTGGTCGAAATGACAAAAGAGAAAAGAGGTAAGCAAAGTGATAAATGTCAATTTATGCACCTTTGCAAGAGCTCTTTAGAGCTCTTGCAAAGGCACGTAGGAAGCGCGTAGAGAGTGTTTCATCCCCTCCTGCGAGGGGACGTTCACAAAGGCAAAATAATAACTAGAGACTTGAGCTTTTATGCCGACTACTTAAGACTTAAAATAAGATGTTAAGTTTTATAGAACCTTGGTGACTTTGATAGTTCTTTTTAGTATGGTAATTATAAGTAGTTAAAATTTCTATATTTTTATGCTTTATGTCCAGACCACCGCCAATATTGTAACCAATTTTACTTTTTCTATTTAACTTGATTTCATGGCTAAATTGTCTGCCTAAGTAATTCAAGTTAGCTATTACAGATTGCTCTCTCTGCATCAGTGTATCCTCAACTGAACCATGTAAAGATGGCGTGATTTCAGTGTAATTTGATAATTTATAAGGAATTAAAGCCTTAAAACCTAAACTACCAGTAAGAGTCTCATATTTTCTTGCTGTAATTGACATATCATATATACCGCTGCCAGTTTCGCTATAAGCTCCTTCACTGTTAAAACCGTATTTTAACCCTATGCTAGGTAAGAAAGTAAAACCTGAATTAGTTGACATTTTATAACTTACTAAAGTTTCAGCATTAAAGCCGATAGCGTTATGTTTACCAGTTGCAGTTCTGTAAGTATTCACACCAATAAGCTTTGCTGCCTTAGTGGTAACTTTGCTTGTTAAGCCAGAAATCATGCCCTGCAATATTATCTTGTCGTTGATGGTAGTTTGTCCATACATGGATAATGTATGAGTATTTGCTAAAACTTTGTCGCCTATTTGGTTTTTGTTAAATTTAAACTTAGAATTCAGATTACTATAGGCAATGCCTACCATTGAATCTTCGCCTAGGTTAAAATCTAAACCAATTGTTACCCCAAAAGCTTCGCCTTTATAACCTGATTTAGTTCCTGAAGAGGCTTGTTTGCTTTTGCCATATAAGCCTTTTACCCATAAGCTTTTAATTCCCTTTCTGTCTAAGTCGTCATCACCAGCTGCCACGTTGCTATCTGAACTTGAAAATGATTCAGCAAGCATTTTATTATTAATAGTTTTTGAAATTATCTCATCAAATCCATGAATAGCTAATAAATTCATAGAGTCGCTCGTAATAGAATTTTCCTCAGCGCTTTGACCAACAATAGCATCGTTATCAGATATGTCCTGAGTACTAGCTTGATCCCTAAAGTTAATACCTGCTGTATCGTGTTGTTCTATGGTTGAGAGTAAACTTTGAGGATTAAGATTGTCTAGTTCAGTGTTTAGCTGCCTTTGTCTTTCTGATTCAACTGTCATGACTACAGGAGTTTCTACTAAAGCAGGAGCTTCTACTACAGGAGCAGGAGCTTCTACTATAGCAGCAGGAGCTTCTACTACAGGAACAACTTCTACATTAGCAACTTCTACTATAGGAGCAGGAGCTTCTGTTTGACTTGGTGTTAAGGTATGTAGAGCTAGGTTAGCTGCGGCATCAGCAACTTCTATAGCAATTTCTGAGGCAGCAGGAGCAGCTTCTACAGCTATAACTTCTACAGGAGCAACTTCTACAGCATGAGCAGCTACTACAATCATAACTTCTGCAGCAGGAGCTTCTGCTCTAGTTAGCATGGGTAAAGCTTGATTAGTTCCAGCATCAGCAACCTCTAGCACATTAGCAACTTCTACTACAGGAGCAGCTACTGCAGTGGTAACTCCTGATTCTTGTAAGTCTATTAGCTTTTGTATATCTGCTCGCAAAGTTTGCAGTTCTTGTTTCTGAGCAGCTAATTTTTCTTCTTTATCTTTTTCAATCCAGTCAAGTTCTTTTGCTGCGCTTTTTAGTCTCACCTCTATTTGAGGAAGTTTTTCTGCAAGGCTTTTTTTCAATTCACTAGTTAATGAAAAAGTTGGATATTTTGCTTGCATCTCTGCAAAGCTTAATTCAGTTGTTTGTACTACACCACCCTTAGTATGGCGTTCTTCTAGCATTATGTCTTTCAGTTTTTCTGTTAAGCTATCTAATTCTGTATCAACAACTGCTTGTAGATTTGCATAAAATGCCTGCGCTTTTCCAAGCTCTTCAATGTTGATACTTTGAGGACTTTCTAAGCCCTGAAATAGTCTTAATTTGGTAGCGCTTTCTATAGAATTAATACTATCAACTTGATTTTGTCTCTCTACCACAGAAATTAGTTGTTTGACAAAATTATTCTGTATTGCTTGATTTGCTAGATCTGAAGCATCAAGATCTTGGCTATAGCTTGGCAAACTAACCATATTACCTTTGTTGCGAGCAGGGCTGTAGTTTGCTTTGCATATATGCTCTATATGAGTTTCTATAACTGCTGCTAGAGTTTTACCATATGCTTTCTCGTGATCAGGATGGGGTGCAACCAGTAATTCTGCACTAGCATTAGCTGGCTTAGGTGCTAGGCTTTCTAAATATTCTCTGTCTCCTATTCGTGACAAAGCACCGTCAACTTCTACCGCCGCCTTAGCGTCTTTCTCTATTTGAGCAGTTACAATTTCTGATATTACTGTTTGGTCAATTTCGGTATTCTTTTTAGCTACACGAGACAATCTAGCTGCTATTTTTTCTTCAGTATCAATTTTTGTAGTTCTGCTAGCTATAACTGTTTTTAATTCATCTATCACTGCTTGTGGCATAATTTTAAAGCGGGCAGCCTTAGCGGCTTCAGCGACTTCAGCAGCTTCTTGTGCTTTAAATTCACGCTGTTTAGCTTCTGGCAAGTTTGCTATTAAAGCTTCTTTTTGTTTTTGTAACCGTTGAATATTAGCCTTGTGCGCATCTTGTTCTTGAGGTGATTGTGCTGTTCTCTGAGTTTTAACATCGTGTAAAATAACGCTTTCTATTTGATTGCTAAAAGGGTCTATAGATGAATCTAGTATGACAGTACGTTTAGCTAATACTGCGCCTAGTTTATCCGCAAGTAATAGTTTATTCTTTTTAAATCTATCTCCTCTAGTTTCAGATTGAGCTAATACCGCACCATCATTGTTACCCGTTAGTTGAACACTTCCGCCTGCGCCAAAAACCTCAGTTAGGCTAAATAAGATTGATAAAGCTGATGTTGCTACCAGAAAAGTTTTAGCTGTATTAGTTATTTTCATAATCTCACCTTTTAGTTATATTGCTTAATAAACATTCACGTTATGATTGTATAACTACACGTTGAAAAACCTGAAGTCAAGTAAAAAAATAATTTTTTTTAAATACTTCGCTATTTTCTTTTAGCTTAGTAATTAAAAAATTTTAAAACTCTTCTGTTTTTACTCTAAAGAAACTAGATGACGGCTCTAAAAGGCTTCTAGCTATTGCAGAAAACCGTAAATTTTTATTTAAAACCTTTATTGTAAATTAAATTTATTTTAACCCTATATAGTATTTATTTGTATAATTCAGGTAAAAATAAATATACAATTAATACTTAATACTTGGTGTAAGATCCTTGTAAGGCTTATATCTGATGGTATTAGGCTTTTTCTCTCAGGAGTTGAAAAAGGAAAAGAGAGCAAATTATACCAATTTTCAAGCATTAAATAGGACAAATGGATTTTAAAGCGAGGCTGCTAAGGCTTATATAGAATAGGCGTACAAAGCCGGAGCTTGTTAAATCCAGACGAATCTTGCCAAATCCATTTGTTCTAATTTAATTCTTGAGAATTGTTATTACGAGAGAGGCGAGAGGGTAAGAGTGGAATAGTTAATTCATTTATTATTTGTCAATAACATTGCGTCTCCATAGCTAAAAAATCGCATTTTTTGCTCTATAGCGTACTGGTAAGCGTTGTGCATTTCGTGGTAACCAGCAAAAGCGCAGACAAGGATAAATAAGGTGGATTTTGGCAAGTGAAAATTAGTCACAAGTAGGTCTACTATTTGGAACTTAAAGCCTGGTGTTATGAAAATATTTGTTTCAAATGCACCAGCTCGCACCTTTCCTTCTAAGGCTACCACCCCTTCAAGAGTTCTTAATGATGTAGTGCCTACAGCGATAATGCGCCTGCCAGCTTCCTTGGTAGCATTAATAATATCTGCCGCTTCTTGGTCAATATAGCAATACTCGCTATGCATTTTATGCTCACTAATATTCTCAGTTTTAACAGGCAAGAATGTACCGCTGCCTACATGCAGAGTAACATAAGTAATATTCACGTCTTTATCCTTGAGTTTATTAATTAGTTCCTTAGTAAAATGCAGTCCTGCGGTTGGCGCTGCCACTGAGCCCAAGGCAGCGCTATAAACTGTTTGGTAACGATTTAAATCGCTCTCTAACGCCTCATTACGTTTTATATAAGGGGGCAGAGGCATTTGACCATATTGCTCTAAAAATTCAAAAACTGAAATATTATTTAGCACAAATTGCACTATAGTTTCGCCCATAAAAAGCTTTTTAGCTATGATAATTTTATGGTCACCAAAAGAAAAATCGTCACCTTCTTTTAGCTTTTTAGCGGGCTTAGCAAAGCAAAGCCAACTATTTGACTCAGAGTCATATAGCTTGTTAAGATAAAGTTCAATTTTTCTATCGCCTTTCTGCAAAATGAGTTTTGCTTTGATTACCTTGGTATTATTAAATACAATTAAGTCGCCAGCCCTAAAATAATCTACTATCTCAGAAAATTGTTTTTTACAAAATTGATTCGCTCCATCTACCACCAAAAGGCTCGAGTCATCACGCTTTGCTAATGGTTCTTGCGCTATTAGTTCCTTAGGTAAAGTAAAATCAAAATCAGAGAGTTGCATAATTTATTATGTATTTTGGCTAAGTTATTTATTTTTAAAAGCAAGAAAGCCTCTAAAAGAAGAGGCTTTCTATTTATTAATATGGAGCAGGTCACTAATTAGTGAAGATTGACTGCGTCATTTAAATATACACATGTCAGAATAGTGAAGATATAAGCCTGCAATATAGCAACAAAAATCTCAAAACCAGTAAGTATAACCATTAAAGGAATTGGCAAGACTCTCAGGAAGATAGCAAGAGATATAACAAAACCAGCTATCACCTTAAGTAGCACGTGTCCAGCAATCATATTAGCACCAAGACGAAGAGATAGGCTAACGGGTCTTGCAAGGTAAGTAAATAACTCAATCATTATCATTAAAGGAGCAAGCCACCAAGGAGTGCCTTTTGGTAAGAATAATGAAAAGAAATGTACACCATGTTTTGCAAAACCAACAAACGTTACTAAAAAAAACACCATCATAGCAAGAGCAAAAGTCACCACAATGTGACTGGTGACGGTAAAACCATATGGAATCATACCCAGCAGATTGCAGAGTAAAATAAACAAAAACAAAGTAAAAATTAAAGGAGCAAAAGTTTGTCCTTTAGGACCAATTGTTTGTCCTAGCATGTCAGTGATTACTTTGTAAAATAATTCAGCACTAAGTTGCAATTTTGAAGGGATGATTGCTGCAGGGCGCAGGGCTGTTAGAAAATAAATAGACGCAAAACTACAGGCAACAATCATGAAAAGCGCAGAATTGGTTATACTAATATCGTAACCAAGTAATTCTAAGCCAAAAAGCTTTTTTATCTCAAACTGGGCGAGGGGATTATGCATCGCGATCCTTCTTATTTACCATTTTCCAAATAATGCGTAGGCTAGCTAAGTTGCCAAGCACTATACAAATTATAAGGAATAATGGTTTAGAAGCAAATATTTTATCTAAGAATAGACCTATTATTACTCCAACAATAGTGCCAGCTAGTAATTCTATAGCAACATTAAAGGCTTTGGAGTTATTGCTGGCAAGTTTTATTTGAGCCGGCGCATTAGCCTTACTTGCCTTTTCTATGCGAGCTTTCAGCGCTGCGATTTTATCTTCAGCCATTTATATTACGACATTATCCTTGTAGCTGTTGCCTTAGCTTTGGCTAACTTTTACCATTTTTTGCTTATCTTTATTCCAGCTATATTGGACATTGATAGTCTTAATCTCGGTAACTATTATGTCACCATTTGGCAATTGCGCTACGTCAAAACCTTTCTGAAGAGATTCTGTAATTAGATTTGTTGAATTACAAATATATCTTATATCAGAAAAAGGTTCATCGCCTCCTTGTGCATTTTGATCACTACTAGGCGCTATATTTTGGTCTGTAGATTGAGATTTTGAATCCGTTTCATTAATTTTAAGTAGTTCTTTTGTTTCCATTTCGAAAAACCATCATTTTGCATTAAGTAGGACAATACCACTTATACTACTAGAATTCAAGTAGTTTGTCAAAAACTTAATAAGATTAATAATATTGAGATATTTAATAAGCTTTTTGCGTATTATGATAATATTCACAATAATTGTTAATAGGACAAGATTGGCATAAAGGTTTTTGCGCCTTGCATGTATATCTACCATGTAAGATAAGCCAGTGATGTGCAAATGTTAGCCATTTTGCAGGGATATTACGCAATAATTCTGTTTCCACTTTTAACGGCGTACTTCCTTGTGCTAAGCCTAGTCTTTTGGAAACTCTAAAAACGTGAGTATCAACAGCTATAGTAGGCACGCCAAAGGCGCAATTTAGAACAACATTAGCAGTTTTACGACCTACACCAGGTAATGCTACTAACTGCTCAAAAGTTTTTGGTATCTCGCCGTTATAATGCTCAATCAGGTTGTGGCAAAGGGCGATAATATTTTTAGCTTTTGTATTATATAAACCTATGCTTTTGACATGATTTTTTAATCCTTCTAGTCCTAAAGCTAGCATTTTTTGCGGTGAATTGCATTCTTGAAATAGTTGTTTTGTTGCTTTGTTTACAGCAATATCAGTGGCTTGTGCAGATAATACAACAGCTACTAGCAAGGTAAAATTATTAGTATATATAAGTTCAGTAAGAGGGGCAGGGTTATTTTTCTTAAAAATATTAAATATTGCGTCAATTGTAGCAATTTGCATGTAAAATTTATCCATTATGTGTTATAATCCTTGGGATCAATATTTTAACAGGTTTAATTATGTCAGAAAATGAAATTTTTGCTCTTATTAAAGAAGAGATAACTAAAAATGATGTTGTTTTATTTATGAAAGGCACTACAGACTTCCCTCAATGCGGCTTCTCCTCGCATGTTGTGGCAATTTTGAAGAAGCTGGCGGTAGAATTTAAAGATATAAATGTCCTAGCTAACCTAGAACTCAGGGAAGGAATAAAGCATTTTACTGATTGGCCAACAATACCACAATTATATGTTAAGGGTGAGTTTATAGGCGGCTGTGATATAGTGCGTGAAATGTATGAAAATGGCGATTTATTAGCTTTGCTACAAGAAAAACAAATCTCTACAGTAAACTAATTTGGATCTTACTAAGCAGTTACGATATGGAACAAGCAATTACTATTCAAAACCTAGTTAAAACCTATGGCACTAGTGATGCAAGACTTGGTGGGGTAGGGCAAAAATTAGCTTTAAATAATCTAAATCTTTCTGTTCCTCAAGGCTCAATGTTTGCTTTGCTTGGACCAAATGGAGCAGGAAAATCAAGTTTAATTAATATCCTTGCTGGTACGGTAATCAAAACTTCTGGTCTAGTCAATATCATGGGTCATGATATCGATTTCCAGCCTAAACTTGCAAGCCAGCAGATTGGTATTGTGCCTCAAGAAATTGTAATAGACAATTTTTTTCCTATTACTAAAAACCTTGAGTTCACCGCAGGATATTATGGTATTCGTCCGCAGTTTCGCAGAACTGAAGAAATACTAAAGGCGCTAGGCTTGTGGGGCAAAAAAGATGCTCTACCAAGGCAGCTTTCTGGCGGTATGAAACGTAGGTTTTTAATTGCTAGGGCTATGGTGCATTCTCCTAAAATCCTTATACTTGATGAGCCTACAGCTGGTGTTGACATCGAGCTTAGAGAGCAATTATGGTCATACGTTAGAAAGCTAAATAGCCAAGGTACTACGGTTATTATAACGACTCATTACCTGCAAGAAGCGCAAGAATTGTGTGAAGAAATCGCTTTTATTAATCAGGGCGAAATTATTAAGCAAGATAGCAAAAATAACTTGCTAAGCATGCTCGGTACAAGGCATATAGATGTAGAATTTACGCAGTTATTATACGCAGATATGGTAGAGGGTAAATTTCCATCAGATAATTATGAGATTTTGGCAGCTAATAAGCTGCGTATACATTTTAATGAAGAAGAGTGTAGCTTTAATCAGCTTATAGCAAAGCTAAGTGATTTAAAGCTTGATATTAAAAATATAGAAGTAAACCAGCCAGACTTGGAAACTGTGTATAAACGGTATTTTAAGGGTTCAGCGAATCAATGATATTAGTAAATAGTTAGCATATTGAAATTACTATTATGCTAAATTATATTTAATCTACCTGAAACCTTGTAATAATAAGAAAAAAAATGAATTCAAAAATAATTAAAGATTTTGCAAATTCTACGGGTGAGGTTGCTGATATGTCGGGCAAACTTCTTGTAGCTAGCCCTTATGTTATGCATGGTAATATCTTTTATAGAACAGTTATTTACGTCCTTACTCATTCTAAAAGTGGTTCTGTAGGAATGGTGATAAACCACAAAGTTAATACTATGCCTATGTATACTCTGCTGCAATATCTTGGCGATAAGACAACTTCACCTGAGAACACTGATTTACCTATACATATAGGTGGACCGGCAGAGCTAGGGCGTGGGTTTATCTTGCATTCGAGCGAATATGAAAAAGATAATTTATTCAGCGCGCAAGGGCAATTATCTCTTAGCGCTAACAAAGATATAATGTATGATATAGCTAATGGCAATGGACCTAAGGATAAAATGTTTATCTTAGGTTATACTGTTTGGGTAGCTGGTGAAATCGAAGCTGAGCTTGAAAAGAATTGTTGGATCGTCTCAGATTATGATCGTGATTTAGTTTTTACTGCCGAGCCTGAAGAA
>JAIXRE010000023.1 GCA_027485375.1 Rickettsiaceae bacterium
ATTTTCTGTAGAGCCGGTCATATCTACAACGCTGCGAAATAAATAATCGCTTCCGTACATAAATAATTGGAATAAATTATCATTGAAAAAATTCCAGCTTTGCGGGCTAAATAGCACAACTATTAAAGTGATTTTTACTACCCTAATGACTATATCATTTACCGTTATCTTTACAGCTCCTGCTACAAAAAATAAGCCATATAGCAATACATATAGTGTTAACATTGTTCTTGCTATTCCTTGCAAGGTAGGATTCGAGACTAAGATGTTATAAAATTGTCTTGTAAGGCTGTTGAATTTTTCTCTTATAGGAACTATGGCTTTCCTATATATGATGTTAGAAAACCAAGTGCTGCCATTATAACTAGCAGCCCTAATTTTAACTACTCCATATACTTCAGGATTTGGATTAACCACCCTTACCCAAACAGTTCCTGAGGTGCCAGCATCAAACCTCGCATCTTGAGTAATTGCAGTTCCTGATGTTCCTGCTGCAGGTGGAGCACCGTCAGTGATAATATATTCAACGCTAATAGCGTCTTGCTGCTCATCGCTAATAACTTCTCTGCCATTACCAATTTCAACAAAAAAAGCATAACGCCCAGAATGGAGGAATAGTGCGCTACCCGTGCCGCCTGGAGGCAATAGCAAGTTAGCGACGTTACTATCAGACCAATTTGACATATATTGACTAAAAATGCCAAGGTTAGAATTACTAAACATGTTGTTCATCTGCCAGCTAGTATTGATGTCTAATGTTCCACTAGCTGGTGACTCATAATACAGAAAATCTTTATTTGTAAAATCCGAATGGATAAAACTAGTAGCGTCATTTTTAATCGTTTGTCCTGCAACGCTAATTTGTATTCCCCTGCCTTTGTCGTAAAGACACAAAGGCGAAAGCTCTCTAGTATTTGAGGAAGTAGGACATGATGGCAGAGAAGAGATATTTGGCGCCGCGCCCATACCAAGCAATATTCTAGTAAGTTCAGTAGGCTTACTATATACATTATTATTACAAAAGTCTGCTTGACCTGAATCTAATGCTGTAACCATACTGCACCAACTATTTGCAGAAGCGTATAGTATAGCGTTATCTACTCCTCCGCTAATAGTATAAATTATCCTAGGGTCGATGGAGGAGTTATCAAGTTCATTTGTAAAGCCATTAGAGCCCGTAAAAAAGTCAGCTACATTAGCCAAAGTGATATTAACTACATCGCCCTCTGAAACCTTGATAGCAGGTCTTCCTAGAAAATTAAAATAGCTATTATAATCTGCAACGCGACCATCAAAATTCATATCTGGATTATTTTGATAGTCCAGTAAGCGACCATTTAAAAACTGATGGAAGTCTGAGATATATTGACCTGAGTCATGATTAAAGGTTTTAATAAAAATTTGTGGTCTTGAAAACCTTGGATCAATTCGATATAAGACAATGTACTTCCGAGGTCTAGCAGATACGCCGCTAGTATTCCACTCCATTTTTAACATCTGATTTGCCGTAGAATTAATACCAAGTGTTGCCCACTCGCCTTGGCTGGCTAAAGCAAGATCAACTGTTCCTGTATTAAACCCTATAATATTTGGCACTTCAACACAGCCAAGCAAGCTGCTAAGTCCTCCTACAGGAGAAGACATCCACTCGTAAGTGTCATCATCATTATTATTAACTACCGCATGCGCACTGGAGGTACAGAACGTAAAGCAAAGAATCAAATATGAGAAAAAGCGACAATAGCTTAGCATATCAGTTACCCTTTTCCTCCGCTTGCGATTCCTTCTTCTCGCCACTATTAGCTGCATTAGGACGCTGTTTAGATTCGCCATCTTTAGGCTCTTTTTTACTATTTTTAACAGCACCAGCCCTCTTTTGCAGACGTTGCTGCATTTCAGACTCAATCCTGCCTCTAGAATTCCTATCCATACCAACTTGAGATAGGGCAGCTTGTCCAAAGGTTGAGGACATATTCATACCCATATTAGTAGCAGAAGGAGCAGAAGATTGCGTCAACCTACCAGTAATTGAGCTTACCATGGAAACATATTTGTACATACAATACGAAATCATAAGCAATGCTATTATATGAGTCATATCCATACCCATCATACCAGCCATATAATCAAAGCCCCATGGTGCAAACCAGTTGATACAAAATAAAGGTACATTAGCAAAAGCAGGGTTAAATCCTGGCACAGAAGGCAATGGTAGCTTAAATGGCAATGCACATTTCCAGCACACGCTATAACCAATAACGTAATCTAGATATATAGTGAATAATTGCATAAGGATAATGACGCCAGCCAGCAATATAACTGGCTCCATAATATATCTTACAATAAAGCGCACCCAATTATCGAATAAGTATCTTGTGAAGTCGAACAACATAAATGTTAAAAATAAAGGGGCGATGCCAAGTAGAACGGCAACAGCCATAAATGCCATCAAATATACCGCTATAGCACGCAGGGCTGTTATTGTAACTATCACTAAGGCGATAAAGATAATTATAAAATATAAAAGACCGCTAATACCCATCGATAATAAAGCAAGCATTTGTGCGTAAAATGTTGTGCTAAAAAATATCTTACTTAGCACTTCATCTAAAAATAAAAATGGATTAGCAATAGAATCTCCTGAAGAGAATAAACTATATCCACTCATATTTGCTACAATTGAGTCTGAAAAGTTAGTGGTTGTA
>JAIXRE010000117.1 GCA_027485375.1 Rickettsiaceae bacterium
AAAAAAAAAAAAAAAAAAAAGCAAGATAGTAAGGAGTTGCTAACTTCTAATTACATTTTAAAGCTGCTTTTTATCTGCGGCAATGGATATATTAAACAGCATAAAGGTAAACTTGCGCAAGCAGTACCAAAAGTACCTGAGCACAAGCAAGACCCGCAGTACGGCGCACCAAACCTTGAAGTAATAGAAGAGTATACCGCAGATAGTTCAAGATTTGGTAGGAAAACAAGCGGCGAGCTTGCGGAGCGTACAAAAGTACGTGAGCACAAGCGAGACCCGAGGTTTGACGCACCAAATCTTGAAGTAGCAAAGGTATACAGTAAGGTTTTTCCATTGCAGCTATCTGCCACTGACGTTGAAGCACTTATTCGTAGCCCTTATAGTTTCTATGCTAAAAAAATTCTTGGTCTTAGGAAGCAAGATAGCATGGCTACCCCGCCTAAATTGTCAGAATTTGGTAGTTTCGTGCATAAGGTGATAGAAGATTATACTAATAATTACGCTAGCATTGCAGGTGCTGGCGAAGATATAAAAACTTCATACATTAGCAAACTTAGCTCTGGGCTTTTAGCAGAAGCAATATTACCATGTGTCGTTAAAAAGTTTTGGCAAGCCAAATTTGCAGCCCTTGCCCCAGAGTTCATACAATTTGATGAGGAGAGGCGCAAAAATTGTCATAAAGTAATGTCTGAAATAAGGGGCGAAATGTTGCTTGATGTTGCAGGCGGGCAGATAAAAATCACAGCAATAGCAGACCGCGCAGAGATTGATAAGCAAGGAAAAATAACTTTGCTTGACTATAAAACAGGTAGCTTACCTACTAAGGCAGATGTCGCAGCAGGTTTATCACCGCAACTAATTATAGAAGCCTTAATCGCCTTGCAAGGAGGTTTTGGTTTTGAAGTACAAAGCGTAGAAAGCATAGTATATGTTAAAATTTCTAGCTCCCAGCCATATATCAACACTGTTGAAATAAAACTGGAAGAGGAAGAGCTAAAGAGACATGAAGAAGGGCTAAGGCATCTACTAGAAGAATATTATACTAACAAGTTGTTTTCCTTAGAATTAGACTTGCTTAAATACAACGACTATAAACATTTAGCAAGAAAGCTCTAAGCAAAAATACCATAATTACGATAAAATAGTCTTAATAGTTACTATTAATTCTAGGTTTCAATTAATAATTGCATTAGGCTAGCAATCAGAAACTATTTAATTAATCGGAGTTATTCATGAAACATAACACAAGTTTTAAGCTTTTATCAACAAGCGCATTATTAATATCAATTTTAGCCACCACAAACGCACATGCTGTACGTAACGGCGCTCTACCTTGCGGTCTTGGCGCACGTGTATCTTTAGGCGGAGCAGGCACAGCCTTGCCGCTTGATATCGTCTCTGATGTCGACGTAAACCCAGCTTTAACTGCCCAGACAGGAAACCACGCAGCATTATTTGTTGGAACTGGCTTGCAAAAACATAAAATTGATACTCGTGCAACGCCAAATGCAGTGCCAGTGCTAAACCCAGCAGCACCAGGAGGAGTAGTATTCTTACCTTTAGGCAACACAAGTGGCGTTGCAAAAAATAAGATTCACTCTGTA
Source organism: Rickettsiaceae bacterium (assembly GCA_027485375.1). Lineage (GTDB taxonomy): Bacteria > Pseudomonadota > Alphaproteobacteria > Rickettsiales > Rickettsiaceae > JAIXRE01. The sequence goes on from JAIXRE010000117.1 coordinate 1,605, forward strand.
CCATTCGCTTTTTTTGGTGCAAACTACATGCTAAATGACCAAGTAACTTTAGGGATGGCTTTCCTTGCTACCAGCACTCAGCAAAAATATGATAAACCAGTTTTCAATCCTCGTCTATCAACACATCACACTAGAATGGCTCAACCTATTTACATAATTGCACCAACTATGTCTTATAAGGTTGCTGATGATCATTCTTACGGTATTAGTGCCTTAATAGGATATTCTTCTGTAAGAAGTAACCTTGTTGACTCAAACTTAAGGCTAACCAAGGGCTCTATGAAAACTGACCATGCTTATGGATTTGGCGTGAAAGTTGGTGGTTTTTGGGGAATTAGTGATGCTGTAAAGCTTGGAGCTGCAGCTAGTACTCCACTTACGTTCCAAAAATTTAAAAAATACTCTGATAATTTACCATCTCCTTTAGTTATACCAGCAACATATAAAGTTGGTGTTAATGTTACTATGTCTGAAGGTTTAAATTTGTTACTAGACGTAAAAGAAATTCGTTATCGTGACGTCAAATGGTTCAAAAGGCTAGGCTGGAATAATCAAACAAGCTATATGGTTGGTGTTCAATACAAATTTAATCCAGAATGGACAATGCGTGCTGGTTACAATTATGGTAAATCACCAATTCCAAAAGGCTATGTGTTACGTAATGCATTAGCACCATTTATCAGCGAACAAACTTTTGGTCTTGCTGCAGTGTATAACTTACCAAGTGGCTTATCAGTAGAGCTTGGCGGTGGTTACACACCATCTAAAAGCATGACTGATAATGGTTCAGTATCGGCAGCAGCTAAAGGGGCTAAAATTACTGTAAAAGAAGAAACTACAATGCGTCTTGGCTTAGTTTGGAAGTACTAAGATTTAAAAAATTGAGAAACGTCCCCCGGGCGTGCCCTTTGTCATTCCCGGCGTGCCTTTTGTCATTCCCGCGCGCCCTTTGTCATTCCCGCGCAGGCGGGAATCCAAAAAACCATTAAATGGATCCCCTCCTCCGAGGGGATGACAAAGAAAGGGCGAGGGGATGACAAAGAAAGGACTAGGGGATGGCAAAAAAGAAGAAAAAATGACATGAAGGCAAAAATTATCCCAAATTCAAATTAATTTACTAATAGTTATAGTACACCTGCCCCACCAATGACTCGTAATTCAAGCAAGAACCCAGTAAAATTATAAGCTATGTTATTTTACTAACGTTTTTTAATACCGCTACTAGCAATATGTGCTTTTTTTATCACAATTAATAAATAAAATAGAATTTGTCTCTTTATAAGTAGACAAGTTGCGATACATTCTTTTATTATACACATGGTAATATGTACGGGTTGTTCCTTTTAGCAGTTCGTGCAAAATTCGATAAAACAAATTTTAATTTTTAAGGAGAAATATTGATATATGGCAAAAAATCCAAAATTTATCAAAAATTTACTAACCACAGCTTCTGCGCTAGCTGTAGCAATTGGCACAACTAATGCAATGGCTGTTGGTGGTCTTCCTGCTGCTGCCCCTGCTAACCCCGTTATCTTTATAGAGCCGCAAGCAGGAGCTCCAGCTGATAGTAGCCTGGCTTTAGGTTTCCTTTTAGAAGGTGGTCCTGCTACTGCTGGCAGTATCTCTGGGGATAACATCCAGAACGCTAATGCTGGTGGTGGTGCTAACGCTGCTGCTATTCCTGGTCCCTATGACTTGATAAAATTAGACGATGCAGATCTTCTTATAACAGGTGCTTTTGACCCCGCTAACACCTTTGACTTCTTTGGCTATGGTGGTGGTATTGTCGGTAATGCTGCTGCTCTGACTACTCTAGGTAATGTAATAAACACAGGTCCTGCTGTTGCGACTGATGTTGGACTTGGGAATGTTGGAGTCTATCTTGCTGCCGTTCGAGCTGCTAGTGGTTTTGGTGCTGCTGCCCCTGGTAATGAAGCTAACGCTAATACAAGGGGTTATCGCTTTGCTGGTAATCAAGAGACGAGGGTTACTGGTGATGTTTCAGCTTTGGGGTACTTCTCTTTTGAACGTTTCAATCAGCCATTGATATTCAATCTTGCTCAGCAGAACGTTGGTCTCATTAGTGGTAATATTGATCTTGCTAATGTTGTTGCTAATGATCCTGATGGCTTTGGTTCCGTCGTTGCTAATGAAAACATTACATTTATACGAGGGTTTGATAATCGTCCTAATCAGAAAGTTAACGATTTAACTGTTGCAGCTGCCAAACAAGTTAATGTCCAAGGTGATTTTGTTCTAGTAAACCAGCTAGAGATAAGAGCTGGTGCTACTACAACTATTAAGCCTAACGCTGGCGTTCCCCTTAATCCTCAGGGTGATGCTCCTGTAGGTGTGGATGTTCCAACAGTTGTTTTTGGAGACGCTGCTTCTAAATTAGTACTTGCAACTGATGGTGCTCGCAACTCTGTTCATGTCCTAACTAAGACCATTGCTTTTCAAGGTCAAGGTAAAGTTGAGCTGAATGCTAATGGCTTCGATTTAGCTGTTACTGCTAATGTTGCTGCTCCTAATCCTGCTCTAGTAGCCTTAGGTGCTAACAATGGCGCTGGTAGGGTTACAGAATTAATTGTTTCTGGTGCTAACGCTGTTCATGTTAACGTTCCAACTCGCGCTAAAAAGATAATTGTTCAGGGTAATGGTATTCCCGGCAATCCTGCTGCTGCTAGGGATTTGGTATTCCTCAAGATAGTTGACTCTGGCGCCGATGGATTACTACAATTAACTGGTGCTAGAAATATCAACTTTGCTGAAAATACGACAATTGGCAATGTAGCTGATGCTGCTACAGGTATTGACTTTAATGGTCAAAGATCAACAATAGTAGTTGATAACGGAAAAAATTTAATAGCTAATGTTAATGGTAATGCTGCTGATGCTGCTGGTGCTGCTCGTAATGCTAATGCTAACCTAGTAATACTAGGTGGAGAGTATACAGGAACAGCAAAAAATATAGCTAGAATGCAGATGTCTCTGAATGGAAATAGTAAATTTGTAACACAAAATGCTGCGCACACAATTGCTGAATTAGGATTGGCAGCTAATGTAACGACTCTCCCTGCTGGATTTAAAAATACTGGTGTGGTTGTAGGTAATGGTAATGCTATATTCGAAGGTAACGCTACCTTTGATGGTAATGTTGGTACTGCTCTAGCTCCTGCGGGTAATTTCAGAATGGACGGAGCTAACTCAGTAGTAAACTTTACTGGTACTACAAATATGGGAACACTTTTTTTCAATGCTGCTGATCAAAAATTCTTAGCTGGCGGCAATTTTAAAGGTGGTCTAAATTTCGTAGGCAACAATGGATTATTTAAATTAACAGGGGACGCTGACACTACAGTTGATTTTAGTGCTGGTGTTACTAACCCTGCAAATGGTAAATTTGATTTTAGCTCAATTCTTGCTGGTCATACTCTAACTATAAACAACGCTTTTGGTACAGCGGCTGCTAAAATTAAGGAAGTTAATGCTACTGGTGGTGCCAAAATAGTATTCACTACTGCTGCTGGTGCTGCTCCTGCTAATGCTGGGCGTTATATCGAGAAGCTTGATATAGGAGCGCATGATACAACTATAGTCTTTGATGACCAAGCAGCTAATCCTCTTCCTGTGGTCGGTAACTTATCCAACCAAGCAGGAAAAGGTATCCTTCAAATAAACAGAGATACAATATTTGGTGATGCTAACACTGCCTTTACTTCTAGTAACCAAGTTAATAAATTGGAATTTACGGCTGATGCGTGGTTAACCATAGGCAAACAAGGTCTTAAACTTTCTCCTGTTAACGGTATAACTACTACAGCTTTAAATACTGGTAAATTAGAATTTACAGGTGGTGATAACGTTCTTAATTTTACAGTCGCTACTGAGGCAAATCCTTTAGGTAGAATGATATTAACAGATCTTGTTGGCGTTGCTCCTGCTGCTGGTGCAGCTCCTGGTGCTCCTAACGTTTTTGCCAAGGTTACCTTGCTGAAAAAAGCCTATTTTAGGCGCGATATTGAGTTGGCAATAAATAACACTTTAGAAATTCAAGATGATTTAACTTCTTCCCAAGTATCTGGATCTGGCGCAGCTAACAACGAAGGTATATTCATCTTAAACAATAAGAAGAGTTCAGGAGTTTTAACCTATAACGGAAGGGTTGGTGGTATCCCTGGTGCTAATGAGGCTTTGCAGGCTGTTAGAATCTCTGGCGGTGACGCAGCTGTAGCTCAGTTTGCTGCAGGTCAAGATGCTACACAAAGAGTTGAATTTACTAATGCTAATACTCCTGCAACCTTTACAATCAAGGATATATTAGGTGGCGTTCTTAATACTACCGTCACTAGTGCGGGCAACGGTATACATAAATTAGTGCTAGGTACTGCTCCTGCAGCTGGTGCTCCAGCTCCAGCTCCAGTTGGTTTAGTAACATTACAAGGTAGTTATGGTACAGCGGCTAACAGGGTAGGTATTACTGTTGATAGTGCTAACGTAGCTGTCGACGCACCAGTATTTGCAGATTTAGCAACTACTGCGGATAATACTTATTCAATAAGTTTTCTAAGACCGACTACTGGTATAAATACTGCTGGTAGTGCTGCGAATGCATATACTACTGCAACGTTCACACCAGCAGCTACTGGTACTCAACTAGGTGATTTATATACAAGACAAGCAGCCATACAAGCTGGTACAACTGTTGCGTTCAAAGGTACATTATCCTCTGCAACTGGTGATGCTGGTCAAACGACACTTGCTGGGGTTGGTGCTGGTGCAGCTGTACTTCAATTAGGCACTGTTCCTGCAGCTCCTGTAGCTGGCGCAGCTCCTGTAGCTGACAACACTCTTGCTATACTAGATCATAATGTGAATGGCGTCGCAGCTGGTCAAGGTGTTGTAGAAATTGTAGGTAATACTTCTATTCTTAAAGCAATTGGTAATACGAGTCCTGTTCAAGTTTTCAGAGTTGTTGGCGTGAATCCTAAAAAAATTGATTTAGGAGCTAATATTAGTGCTGAAGGTGTAAACTTAGGAGCTGGTAACACTTATAACCTTAAAGCTACTGCTGAAATTACAGCTAATCCTAATGGAATTGTTTCTGATAACAACACTTTGAAAATAGCTGGCGGTAACACTTTAGCACTTAGTGGTGCTACAACCTTACAGAATACTACGACAGTTAATACTAGTTATGATGCGGTCTCAAATAGCTTTGGTAAAGTCGTTGTCACTAACCTAGCAGCGGCTGGAACACAAATAAAAATCGACATTGACGATAAGGGACTAGTGGTAGGTAATACTCCAGTATCTTATCAAGTTGTTCAGATTAATGCGTTAGGAGCAGGTGTGGTTCCCGTGACTGTAGCGGCTGGGGTCAATCCTCGTAGCTTGAACACTTTGGCATTAGATGCAGCACAGCTAGGATATATAGTTGCTACCAACAATGCTAAAAATGTTGTTAATAATAACAATGCCTTAAATAACGATCAGAAAGCTTTCTTAACTCCATTAGTTGATCCTACAACAAATACTAATGATGAAGCTCGTGCTGAAATACAAGCTACATACGAGTTAAGTGATGAGAAGGCTAAAGAATTTATAGGTCGTTATGGTTCACAAACTACCAGCGCTGTAACTGCAGAGCTTGCAAATCAAAATGCAGAAGTGTTTAGCGTACTTGGTAGTCGTATTGCTTCTGTGACAGCTCCTGAAGTAAAAACAGTCTCAGTTGGTCAAGCAGCTGGTGATGATGTAACAAGGAGTGGTGCTTGGGTCATGGGATTCTATGGTCAAGGTGCACAAAAAGCTAAAAACGGTGTTGCAGGTTACAAATCTAAATACGCTGGTGCAGTAGTTGGTGCTGATACTATGGTTAATGATTCATTAACTCTTGGTGTTGCTGTAACTCTTTCAAGAAGCGATATGAAGCATAAAGATGTTCTTGCTGGTGGTAAAACAAAAGCAAACACTGCTATGTTCTCTCTATATGGCTTGCAAAGCTTCGCTGGTGATTGGTTTGCTCAAGGTATAGTATCTTTCGGTTCAAGCAAAGTTACTACACGTAGCAAACAACTAGTTGGCGCTAACTATCAGACAGGAACTGGCAAGTATGATGTTCTTTCTTATGGTGCTGAAGTACTGACTGGTTACAACTATAAAATGTCACAAGATGTAGTTTTAACTCCAATGCTTGGTTTGTCTTATACTAGATTCAATGATTCTGGTTATAAAGAAACTGGTCTTGGCGCTCTAAACAGAACTGTAAGCAAGAGAGCTACAGATAAGTTTGAAGCGATTCTTGGTGCAAGAGTTGCAACAAATACTCAAATGAACGGTATGGAAGTAACTCCTGAAGCTCATGCTTTTGTAAGACAATCTTTAGGCAACAAAGCACCAAAAGTAGATGTTAGAATGGATGGTCTAGCTAATCCTCTAGCAGTTAAGAAAGGTAAAGTCAGTAATACACTGGTTAACCTAGGTTTTGGTGTGAATGCTAAGTCTGGCGCTATGGAATATGGCGTAGGATATGATGCTACCCTAGGAAGCAAATATATGGGTCACCAAGGTACTTTAAAAGTTAGAGTAAACTTCTAATTTTAGCCTTGTAACACTAAATATTTGTGTTATATTACAAAGCACCTCTGCAGAAATGTAGAGGTGCTTTTGTAATTATGTAAAGAGCAAGCAATAAGCCATTTCGCAATGATGGTGTTTGCAATATAGTAAATTAACTTGAATTTGGGGTAAATTTTGCCCTAATGTCATTGCCTCTTTTTTGTCATCCCCTCGGAGGAGGGGATCCAGTTAATGGTTTTTTTGGATTCCTGCCTGCGCAGGAATGACAAAGAGGCGCAGGGATGGCACAAAAGGCGCGGGAATGGCAAACTTCTTTTGTGTCATCCCCTCGGAGGAGGGGATCCATTTTAATGGTTTTTTGGATTCCCGCCTGCGCGGGAATGACAAAGAGGCGCAGGGATGGCACAAAAGGCGCAGGGATGGCACAAAAGACGCGGGGATGGCGCAAAAGGCGCGCGTGAATGATAAAAGAGACGTTACCCTAAATTTAAGTTAATTTACTATAATAAATAAGGAGAGGTGGCCGAGTGGTTTAAGGCGCCCGCCTGGAAAGCGTGTTCACGGCAACGTGTCAGGGGTTCGAATCCCCTCCTCTCCGCCATGCTAATTAACCGCTTGCTCCTAGTAAGCTATAGCAATAACAAATGTAGGTTGTGATGAAAACCCGTTATTTATTAGTTGTTATGTGCTTAGTATTAGCGATAGTAGCGATTTTCAAAATCTATCATTTGGATACAAATCCTAAAATATTAGATGTTTTTGCCCGTTATTATTTTGATCAGGATTATTACCTAAAAAATTATCCTGAAGTAGAAAAAACAGGTTTATCTCCTTTTGATCATTACAGCAAGCAAGGCTGGTTAGAGGGAAAAAATCCTAACCCGCAATTTGATACTAGGTTATACCAAAACCTTTACCCGCATTATAAAAAATATCAATTAAATCCTTTGCAGCATTATGTACGCAGCAAACTGAGTTTAGAAAAGATATACACTAACTCCAAGCACTTAAAAAAGGCAACTCTCTTAAAATCTCCGCAATATTACCTAGCGCTTGTTGCTATCTTCCAAAATGAGGCACGTTTTTTAAAAGAGTGGATAGAATTTTATAGACTAATAGGCGTAGAACATTTTTATCTATATAACCATTTAAGCACAGATAATTACGATGAGGTCTTAGCGCCCTACATAAAAAATGGTATAGTAGAATTACGAGACATTACGTCTAAGCCAAGTAACCTGATTGAGTGGAATGCATTACAAACCAGTATTTATTCAGCAGTGGCAAACCAAGTTAAGGATAAAGTAGAATGGTTAGTAGTAGTTGATACAGATGAGTATTTATTTCCAGTGCAAGAGCAAAACCTAGCGCATGTTTTAAAGAATTATGATGATTATGCTAGTCTTTCAGTAAATTGGCGGCTATTTGGTAGTAATGGAGTGAGTAGGATTGCCCCTAAAGAGCTATTGATCGAAAAACTTACTAAAGCGGCTGCTTTAGGTGATAATCATGTAAAAACTATTGTTAAACCTAGGTATGTAAAGAAATTTCTTAATCCTCATTTTCCGCTTTTGCAATTTGGTTATGCTCAGGTTACTGAAAATAAAGAGTATTTTTTTGGACCTTTTTCACCTAACCAGTCATTGCAATTTGTAAGGATTAATCATTATTGGTCAAGGGATCTAGAGTTTTTTAACAATAACAAGCTAGCTAGAGTACATGTCTTGGCGTATGATTTAAGTGAAGAGCAAAAAAAGCTAAAATTAGACAAAATTATAGCTCAGGATCGTTCTATCTCTGAAGAGTATGATAATTCTATAACAAAATACATCAAAGACTTGCGTGCTCGGCTACAAGGACTCTAATATTATGAAAATTTTGGCTTTTGATACTGCTAATAATACCGTTTCAGTAGCGATTTCTGAAGGGCAGAAAATACTTTCATATTTAGAAGATTTAAGAAGTTCTGTGCAAGCAGAGCGTTTATTGCCTATGATTGAGCAAGCACTTAAGCAAGCTAGTCTCTCTTATCAAGAACTGGGCTGCGTAGCGGTAACCAAAGGACCTGGAAGTTTTACAGGAATCAGGATTGCTCTTGCAGCGGCAAAAGGAATACTCGCTGCCCTGCCGCCCAGCGTTCATGGTGTTGGCGTCAGTAATTTTGAAATCGCCTATTTCAGGGCAGTCTCGCAAGTTAAAGAATATAGCAAAATTTATACCATGCTAAATGCCTATAGAGGGCAATTATATTTACAAGCTTTTAGCCATGGACGCGCGGAGCAGCAGCCACAGCTAGTTGATTATAGCGGTGCTACCACCCTAATTAAGCAAGAACTATATAGCTGTAGCGGTCCTATAATATGCGCAGGTAATGGAGTTAGCCTAATCCATGAACAACTCAAACAACATGCGGCAAGCAACAATAACTTAGTCATTTTGCCTCGTTTTGCACGTGTTAAAGCAATACAAATTTGTCGCTATGTAGATACAGCTATAGCGGCAAAAGGTGCTTTAGGCACAATTGAACCGCTATATATAAGACCGCCAGACGCTGCTTTGCCAAAGAGCTAGTGTTTACGAAATTGAACACCAAGCGTCATTAGCAGAAACTTCTGGCGTGCTGCCGGCAACTTCTACACCTTGTGGAGCTCGCTCTCCTGCTGGTAATTCAGGAAATAAGGCTTCTGGACGCTGCTCGGGCTCAGAACTTTTATAATGATCTGGGTTCGTAACCTGTATAATTGCTTGTTGTTTTACTGGCAAAGCTACCCAAGATAACGAAAGGTCAGCTAATGCATAGCTAGTAGCTTCAATTTGCTCTGGAGCCGCCTGTTTAACCTCACCTAGTTCTGTGTGCTCAGGGTCTTCTGCTATGATTGATAATTTGGAGGGTTTTTCAAACTGATGAGCCTTAACTATTTTTGTAGTTTTGGTAAACTCAGCTTCTGCAATTACCAAACTTAAAGCAGGCTCTAATGCCTGAATGATCAACTCTTGCTTAGCTTCTGCAGTTTGAGGTTCTTGTTCCTGATTTGCAGGCTCCTCAGCAGCCTCCTCAGCAGCTTGGTCAGAAAGGACGTCACTCATTATAGCAGCTGGAGCTTGGTCGCTAACCGTAGCTTCTGCAGCTTGAGGCTGTTGTTCTTCTAAAATAGCCTCAGTTTTAACCGGTTCACCTCGTTTTTGCACAACCTCAGTCGTTCTATATATAGTAATTTTAATAGCATTAGCTAGTTCTGGGTGATCAGATTGAGAAAATTCTACATGTTTATCTTGCATTGTAAGTATTAAAGGGCTGCTCTCTTTGCTTGGTAGATGCACTGTAAGCTTTGTATCTTTAGGTAATTTATCAATAAGCTGCTTTGCAACTTCTTTTATTGCTTCACTAAGTGGATTTTGCGCAGGGGTTTTTACTAGTTGTTGTTCAAGCTGCGCTTTTTGCTTGCTATGTTTCTTGACTTCCAAAGCGTCCAGTACAGGAAATTTAAGAGCTCTTGGTATTTCAAGGAAAAATACACCAGTTGCCTGTTCGTTTTTTAGCGCTTTTAATAATGTCTCAACGGATAGTTTCTTAACAACCTTGCTAGGGGTTGTACAACTTTTTATTAATTTTGAGGCAGAGCTATGCTTCGAAGCATCTTTTCCATTTTGAGACTTGCCAGAAGTATGCTCGATACTTGATCTTGATGTTTTTTTCATATAACCCTCATTATTTAGTTAACAAAGAAACGCTATGCACGTTCTCTATGCACATTGCAATACCCATTCCTCCACCAATACACATGGTAACAAGCCCGCGCATAGCGTGTTGCCTTTTCATTTGGTGAATTAAAGTAACCAAAACTCTTGCTCCACTAGCGCCAATAGGATGACCTATTGCTATTGCGCCACCATTAACATTAACCTTACTAGTATCCCACTGCATTTCTTGATTAACATACGTAGCCTGAGCAGCGAAAGCCTCGTTACATTCTATTAAGTCAAGATCCTCTATGCTCCATCCAGCTTTAAACAAAGCTTGGCGCGAAGCTGGAACTGGTCCTGTGCCCATTAGGCTAGGATCAACGCCAGCAGAAGCGTAAGAAACAATCCTCGCAAGTGGCTTTAGGTTATATTTTTTAAGCGCTGCTTCTGAGGCGACCATCAAGCAGGCTGCTCCGTCATTAATAGGAGAAGAGTTACCAGCTGTGACGCTGCCATGAGTCTCGAATGCTGGCTTTAGTTTAGCAAGTGTCTCAAGGCTTGTGGTTGACCTGATGGATTCGTCTGTTTTAAAGAGCACAGATTCTTTTTTGCTAATTACCTCTACAGGAACTATTTCATCATTAAAATAACCTTTATCAGAAGCCTCGGCTGCTTTTCGTTGCGAATTAAAGGCTAGCTCATCCTGCATGTCTCTAGTAATGTTGAATTTTTTAGCTATATTTTCTGCTGTTACGCCCATAGCTGCGCCTGAGAATGCGTCTATTAAGCCATCATGCTGCATTAAATCTAGCATTTTCATATCACCAAGTTTGCGTCCAGCTCTTAAGTATAGACCATGCAAGCCTAGAGACATATTTTCCTGCCCCCCTGCTAGTACTATTTCATTATCACCTGTCATAATTGACATTGCAGCAAGACACACAGACTTTAAGCCTGAACCACAAACTTTGCCAATAGTAAAGGCTGGAACTTCTTGTGGCACGCCAGCGTTTATTGAGGTTTGTCTAGCAGGATTTTGCCCTGCGCCGCCTGTTAAAACTTGCCCTAGAATTACTTCATCAATTGAGGCAGGATCTAGCTTGCTTTCGGCTAGTATGTTTTTGATAAGGCTTGCGCCAAGGGTAGGAGCAGAGATAGTGCTTAAAGTTCCTAGCAAAGAGCCTACTGCTGTTCTTTTTGCATGTGTTATGTATACAGCTCTATTATTCATTTTATCATTCTCCTAGCTGGCTTACTGTAAGCCACGCTTTATATTCAGTTATTAAAGTGCTTAATTCCTTGTTGATGAGGTAACTAATATGTCCTCCATCTAGTTCAATTAGCTTAGAGCTTTTTAATTGCTTGTGTAAAGCCAAAATTGACGATCTTGTAGCAATTTTATCATTTTTTGCTAAAATCTGACATACTGGTTTGTAAAATAGGGTGGGGCAGATGGTCATATTTCCTATTTTCCATTGTATTTTTGTTTGTGTGTTCTTCAGTAGTATATCATTGATAATTTGAAAATAAGCCTTTGAGGGCAGAGGCAAACCAGACATAAGCCAGTTTTCTACTAGCAGGAATAATTCTTTTTCCTGAGCAGTTTTTAGGCTGAAATATTTAGCCGCTTTAACTATAAAACTTGGAGTTAGGTTGGCATAATCTATCTTATTTGCCCCTAGGCTATATTGATTAAATAACTCTAGTAAGAAAAATAAGATTTGTACGTATATAGGAGGAATGAATTGTAATTCTTTGACGCTGCTATGTAAATTTATAGCTTGATATATTTGCGCTGCTGTAGAAAAATGGCTAAAGTCCCAAGGCGTGGTAAGCAAAGTTAGGGTATTGAGTAAATGCTGATTAGAAATTGTTGCAGCTAATGCTAGGTTGCCCCCTATGCAGTGACCAATAACTTCCACTGGCTTTTGGTAGCGCTTATTTAGTAACTTTAAAGCGTGCGTTATCTCTTTTGCGTAGTCATCCAAAGAGAAATCAGGGTTAGTAATTTCTAACCAGTTAACAAGATATACTCCTCCTATTTCCTGCAGCTGCGCTATAAGGCTTTGTGCTTGGTTGAGGAATAAAATTTCTGGAGAATTAAAAAGCGATGGTACTACTAGAAATACCTTAGTTGAATCACTATTGCTAGAGCAATTGTAACGCAATAATTGATGGTAATCAGAACATGATATAACTTCCGCCGCACTTGATAAGTGAAGTTTTCCAGCCCCTGCTTTAGTGATAAAGTTTTGATATTCTGCAAAGTAGCACTTTAGAATATTAGCGCTTTCTAAAACACAATTTTTAGGAATAGTATAATTATTATAATGCATAAAATTTTATAAATATTATAGAAAAATGAGCTTTGATAAAAACTAACATTTGATAAGCTCCTTTGACAAATTCCTTGACGTTAAATAATTAATGTTGTATAACACGTTAAATTTACTAGCTACTCATAAACATTGACAAGCTAGCATATAAACGGGAATTCATTAATTCACTTCACCTCGAGGTGGTTTGGCAGCCCTGCGACGTAAATTATAACTTTTAAATAAACAATATGGTTATTTAAGTTTTTTTTTTGTCTTCAGGAATTTATAATGGCAAACTCACAATCAAATCTATTTACTAGCAAACTAAGAACAATTTTTTGGCCTATTCATGGCAACGAACTTATGAAGTTTGTGCCTATGTCATGCCTTATGTTCTGTACATTATTTAACCAAAATATTTTGCGTATCTTAAAGGATAGTATCCTTATTTCTGAGATTAGCGCTGAGGTAGCAAGTTTTGCTAAAGTTTATGCAGTTACCCCAGCTGCAGCTATATTTGTAATATCTTATGCTAAGATGGTTAATCACCTAAGCTTTGAACAAATATATAATTATCTAATTGGTTTTTTCTTAATCTTTTTCATTGCTTTTGCTTTCATCATTTATCCTAACGTGCATAATTTTCATTTTAGTTCTGATGCATTAGAGCAAATGATGATATCGCACCCACATTTAAAATGGTATATAGCCTTAATAGGTAATTGGAGCTATATAGTTTTTTATACTTTGGCGGAATTATGGCCTAATATTTTTTACGTGTTGTTATTTTGGCAATTTGCTAATGAGATGACGACGACGCAGGAAGCTAAGAGGTTTTACACTTTATTCTCGTTATTTGGCAACTCGTCGCTAATATTTGTTGGCTTCTTAATGATGAATTTATCATCAGAAAGGACGATAATTGGACGTTTCTTTGAAATTACTGACAATAAAATGGTGCTTGTGCAGGTCTCTACTGCCTTAGTGGTGGTGTCTGGTATCGCGTCATGTTTCTTGGTGCGTTTTATGGCAAAACGTGTGCTTACAGACCCAAGATTCTATAAGAAAGCTAAGAAAGAAAGAAGCGGCAAAGAAAAACTAAGTATTTTAGAAAGCTTTAAATATATAGCAAGATCCAAGTATTTATGGTTGATGCTGATTTGTTCTGCGTCTTTTGGCTTATCGATGAATTTGGTAGAAGCGGTGTGGAAATCCAAAATCAAGGAACTATACCCCACAGTCAACACTTATGCTGAATTTAACAGCCTATACATATTGTGGACGGGCGTTGCTATTATGGTCATGACTATCATTGGAAATAATATTATGCGGAGCCATAGCTGGTTCGTTGCTGCTGTTATTTCTCCTATAATAATTATGGTTACTGGTATAGCATTTTTTGTTTTGGTAGTTTTTGATCATCAGGTTTTATCGTTATTTGAGGGTGCGATTTTAATGACACCACTTGCTCTTGCTGTCTCGATTGGTGCTATACAAAATATTCTCGCTAAAGGGACTAAGTACTCTGTGTGGGATACTTCTAGAGAAATGTTGTACATACCTTTAGATGATGAGTTAAAAACGAAAGGCAAGGCTGCGGTTGATGTTATTAGTTCCAAGGTAGGTAAATCCTCTAGCGGGCTAGTGCAGTCAATTATCTTTACGCTAATTCCAACGGCTACTTTTACCTCAATATCGCCTATTTTGATGGTTATCTTCACAGTAGTTTGCTTACTATGGATTTATGCAGTAAGGAAAATATACTTCGAATATCAAAAAATCGTTTAATACTAGTTTTTATTACTTGATAATAGTTTAAAACTTTGCTATTCTATAGGTAATGATATCTGAGTGTTGGAAGGTGGGCTTGACCCGCCTTTTTTATTAGCCATTGCACAAAGCTTGTGCTATTAACAATATTAGTTAGGTTGTAGTGAGTCAATTCATTGAACAAAAAGTTGCCGCCATCATTGAGTCCACGCTAAACACGCTAGGGTTTGACCTAGTTAGGGTACGTATGTCTGGCGCAACTTTTAAGGTGCTGGAAGTACTTGTAGATCGTCTTGATGGACAAAAAATTAGCGTTGCTGATTGCAGAAGTGCTAGCCGTAATATTTCGGCATTGCTTGATGTAGAAGATGTAATAAAAGATAAGTATTATCTTGAGGTTGCCTCGCCAGGAGTAGAACGCCCTTTAATGAAGGTTAGCGACTACACAAAATTTTTAGGGTACGTTATTAAGGTAAGGCTAAAAGAGAAGATACATGGCGCAGGGCATTATCAAGGCAAAATTGAAAAGGTTGATGGACAGCAAATCTACCTGCATGTTGCGGGTAATGAAATAATAATTGATTTTGACCTAATAAAAAGTGCTAACTTGGTATTAACAGACGAAATATTTAAACAATTATTGAACAAAGAAACTAACAAATAATATTTAAGGATTATATGATTAACGTCGGTAACTCGGAAATTTTACAAATTATTGAAGCGGTCTCTAGAGAAAAAGGGATACCAAAGGAGCATTTAATTGCTACTATGGAGCAAGCTGTACAAGTTGCAGGACGCCGTAAATATGGTCATGAGCATAATATTAAAGCCGAAATTAGCAGAAAAAGCGGTGATATTAAGTTATACCGGGTGTTAAAAGTTGCAGAAAATCCTGAGGATTACTTTACTGAAATTTCGTTAGAAGACGCCAAAGAGAAAAAAGTAGATGCTGTAATAGGTGATGAGATTTATGAATTACTGCCGCCAATTGACTTAGGTAGAGTAGCTGCGCAAAGTGCTAAGCAAGTTATTGTCCAGCGCGTGAGTGAAGCAGAAAGAGAAAAACAATATCAGGATTTCAAGGATCGTATAGGTGAGATCTTAAACGGCGTAGTGAAAAGAGTAGAATTTGGTAATGTAGTAGTCGATCTTGGTCGCGCTGAAGCTATAATAAAGAAGGATCAGTTAATTAAAGGAGAAAACTTTAAGATAAATGATAGGGTTAAAGCTTATGTACAAGATGTAAGACTTGAATCCAAAGGACCTCAGATTTTCCTATCTAGAACTGATGATAATATGCTAGCTAAATTATTTGAGCTAGAAGTGCCAGAAATTTATGACAATGTCATTGAAATAAAGGGTATAGTACGTGACCCTGGTTCAAAAGCAAAAATAGCAGTTTATGCTACAGATTCTAGTGTTGATCCTGTAGGTTCATGCGTTGGTATAAGGGGAAATAGAGTAAAAGCCATTACTAACGAATTAGCTGGCGAGAAAGTAGATATTATTTTATGGACTAATAACGTAGCGCAATTTGTTATCAATGCTATGGCTCCAGCTGAGATTGCTAAAATAGTAATTGACGAAGATAAAAATAGAGTTGAAGTTGTTGTGCCTAACGAGCAACTAAGTATTGCAATAGGTCGTCGTGGTCAAAATGTTCGCTTAGCCTCAAGATTGACTGGCTGGAGTATTGATGTAATGACTGAAGAGCAAGAATCCAAACGTCGTACTGATGAATTTAATTTCACTACAGATTTATTCGTCAAAGCTTTGGATGTAGAGGAAGTGATAGCCCAGCTTCTATCAGTAGAAGGATTCTCAACAATGGAGCAAATAGCGACGGCAGATATAGACACGCTCAGTTCAATAGAAGGGTTTGATGAAGCGCTAGCAACAGAATTACAAAGCCGTGCAATCAACTACGTCAATGCTAAAAACGAAGAAATAGTTGTGAAATTAGAACAACTTGGTGTAGAACAAGAGCTAATAGATGTTTTAGATCTGCAGCCAGATAATATATTGAAGCTTGCTGAATATGGTATAAAAACTATAGAAGATTTAGGTGAAATGACAGTTGTTGAATTTAAAGCATTAGTGCCAAATTCAAATTTATCTGATCAAGATATAGAGCTCTTAATTCAAACAGCTCGTGGACAAGATCAGGAATAATCAAAGTTTTGAAAAAAGATAAATAATTTATATATGACAGATATTAAAGACGACAAACCAAAGCTTACAGCTCCAAAGTTAACTTTGGGGGGTGGGAAGCTATCGCTTAATAGACCGCTTGACAAAGCTAACGTTACAAAAACTTTTGTTAGCTCTAAGTCTAACACTGTGGTGGAAGTTAGAAAAAGCAAATTATTAGGTGGTGGATTGTCGTTAAACAACGTTACTAAAGCTGCTGAAGAGAATAAAAATTTGCAGCAAGGGAGTGACGATTTTAACAAGCGCTTAAATCTCTTAAAAAGAGCAGCAGAAGATGCTAAGTCTAGAGAAGATGAAGTTAGTAAGATCAGTACGCTTAGCAAATTAGTGGCTATTAATCAAGCTAAGTTGCCAGAGCCAGAGATCCAAGGAAGTGCTGAAGAGCAAATTCAAGATAAGGGAACGGAAGACGTAAAAACGACAGAGTTAGGCGTTGAAGTTACTCAAAATGATGACCATAAAGCAGAGCCTCGTAAACCTAATCAGTCTCAGACTCCAGTAAGCTTTGAAGATGAGGAAGAGTTACTCGCTAAGAAAAAACTAGCTGATAGTAAAGCATTACCACAAAAGCCTAAAGTTGAAGAGCCAAAAAAACTTAAGAAAACTGATATCTTAGGCATGCTTGAAGCTGATGAGACTGGCAGTGGCGGTAAGACTAGAAGTTTTGCCTCTATTAAAAGAGCTAGAGAAAAAGAAAAGCGTAAATTAGAGCAGCAAAAACAGGAAAAAGTTTACCGTGAAGTTGTTATTCCTGAGGTTATCACAGTTGGTGAACTTGCTAACCGTATGACTGAAAGAGCTGCAGACGTGATTAGAGAGTTGATGCGTCTTGGAATTATTGCAAGTGCTAGCCAAACCATTGATGCTGATACAGCAGAAATTATAGTAACAACATTTGGTCACACAGCTAAAAGAGTTCAAGAATCAGACATTGAAAATATCCTGATTGCAGAAGAGGATACTCCAGAAAGCCTAAAACCTAGAGCGCCTATAGTCACAGTAATGGGGCACGTGGATCACGGTAAAACATCCTTGCTTGATGCGCTTAAGTCAACTGATATTGTAAGCGGAGAAGCGGGTGGGATCACTCAACATATAGGAGCTTACAGGATAACGTTAAAAGATGATAGGTCCATAACCTTTATAGATACCCCAGGTCATGAGGCTTTTACTGAAATGAGAACTCGTGGCGCGCAAGTAACGGACATAGTGGTATTAGTGGTAGCTGCAGATGATGGTATAAAAGCACAAACCATAGAGGCTATTAATCACGCTAAGGCTGCTGGTGTTCCTATAATTGTCGCTATCAATAAAATAGATAAATCTTACGTAAATATTGATCAGGTTAAACATGAATTACTAAATCATGGCTTAGTGTCAGAAGAATTTGGCGGTGATGTCATGATGATTCCTGTATCGGCTTTGAAGAAAACTAATTTAGATAAATTAGAGGAGTCGATATTGCTACTTGCTGAAATGCAAGACTTGAAAGCGAACCCAAATAGTGCCCCTTCTGGCGTTGTTGTTGAAGCAAGAGTGGATAAGGCTAAGGGGATAGTGGCTACTATTTTAGTAAGACGCGGGACTTTAAGAGTTGGCGACTTGGTAGTGGCTGGCGGTGCTTACGGTAAGATTAAATGGATGAACAATGACAAAGGCGTTGAAGTAAAAAGCGCTATGCCAAGTGAACCTGTAGAAATATATGGTCTAAATATCGCTCCTCATGCTGGCGATAAGTTTGATATTGTACAGACTGAGAAACAAGCTAGAGATATAACTGAGTATCGTACTAGAACAGCGAAAGAGAAAAAAGTTTCTATTACCCAGCGTGCAAGTTTAGAAGATTTGTTCTTAAAAGCCTCTGGCGGTGGTATTACCAAAGAATTGCCGTTAATTCTTAAAGGTGATGTGCAAGGTTCAGTGGAAGCAATTATTAGTAGCTTAATGAAATTGCCAAGTGATGAGATTAAACTTAAAATTTTACATAGCGGAGTAGGCGGTATTACAGAATCTGATGTTGCACTAGCGGCAGCCTCTGGTGCAATAATTTTAGGATTTAACGTAAGATCTGGCGCTCCAGCAGCGGTTCTGGCTGAAAAAGAGAAGGTAGACTTGCGCTACTATTCTATAATTTATAATTTACTAGACGATATTAAAGCTGTAATGAGTGGTATGTTATCACCAATAATTCGTGAACAATATATAGGGTCAGTAGAGATTAGGCAGGTCTTTAATATCACGAAAATTGGTAAGATTGCAGGTAGCTATGTTACAAAAGGAGTTATTAAACGTGGCGCGGGTGTTAGGTTGCTGCGTGATAATGTAGTGATACATGAAGGCAAGCTCAAAACCCTAAAACGCTTTAAGGATGACGTCAAGGAAGTTAGAGAGAACTATGAGTGCGGTATCGCCTTTGAACATTATGAAGACATTAAGGTTGGCGATACTGTGGAAGTGTTCGAAATCATCGAAGAGAAAAAGCAATTAATGTAGTTATATCAAAACTAGAACAACTAGAGGCGCGCAGCCCCGCAGCGGACTTAAATAGTACGTGAGGATTCAGGGCACCGGTAGAGCGCACAAATTACTCGTCTAGTAGTAGTTTTGCAGAAGGTATATTTTGAAATCAAGGCTTCTAGTGCGCTTCAAGCCTTGATTCTAAAAGCTGCTATTTGCTAATAAATATAGGCAGGGTAAGTTATAACACTCTCATGCGCCCCTCCTTACTACAAATATTACCCATTGCTTAGCACGCAAAAAGTATTATTTACTGCGCAAATAAACTTTTGGCGGACAGACTTCAAATTGAGTTAATATATATAAATATGCTTTCCAGCAGTAAGTAATGGGCAAAATAAATGAACAGTATGTTGCGGCTAAGGAAGCTTATATTGAAGGCTATTCGTTCGCTAAAATCTTTCGCAACCATCAAAAAATATTCTAGTCCTGCTATAATGCAAATAGCTAACACTTCTAAGTAAGTAAAATTATATGCAGGCATAAAGATATCAAGAGTATGATATACAGACAATACCATAGCAGCAAAAACTAGTAATTTTAAATCTAGCGGATCTTGCTGCACTCTATAACCAAGAATCATAATAGCTATAGATATAGTGCCATAGTCAATCAAGTTTTTGGTAACTGGAAACAATAAAGCTAGAAAGATAACATGGACAAATGAATAATAGAAATTCTTTACCGTATTTTGTGTCAAAAATAGATATACTTGCCCTAGAAAAATAGAAATAAGTATATTAGCTGAGATATGGAGGTTGTGTACCAGCAAAGTGTCTACATATAGCAGCAAACCATATAGTAAGATAATAGGGTTAACTTTGCCCTTAAAATTATATCCAGCAAAAAAACAAAACATAGGCATCGCCGTGCGACCTATCATTCGCAATGATACATGTTCAGGAAAGAAATAGAAGCCTACATGGTCAATGACCATAGCAATAATAGCGAGTACCTTTAGTAAGTCCTGATAATTTGCATAAGCAGCGGTTTTATACTTGGTATATATCATTACTCTTACTCCTAGAATTGATGTATAACGCTAGTAACAACTCCGCAAATATAGCAAGTGTCATCTAACGTAGTTATAGATGGAGCGCTATTTTCAGTCACTAAAAAGCTTTCACCATTTTCTATCTTCAAGCGACGCAAGGCAAAATTGCCATTAATAACAGCGACTACTATATCAGTATGTTTTGGAGTTATGAACTTATCAACTACCAGCCAATCTTCCTCGCCAATACCAGCGTTTACCATAGCATCGCCGATGACCTGCACGAAGAAAGCGGTCTCTGGATTTTTAATTAAATGTTTATTTAAGTCGACTTTGATAAAGCTTGTATTATCGATTAAGCTAGGCAAGCCAGCCTGAATTTTCATGTGAAAAAATGGAATAAAACAACTACTATCAGTAGAAACTTGTAAAAAATTAACGACGTCCATAAAAAAGTATATTTTGTTACGAAAATAGCATCAGTATGAAATAGCTAGAATTTTTGGATTACGCTTGTTACCACGCCCCATATATATGAATCCTTATCCATTTTAATAGGGGCAAAATCCTTATTTTCTGGCATAAGGTAACCTTCGCCATTGATAATTTTCAATCGTTTTACAGTAAACTCATTATTTACCACCGCTATAACAATTTTATTGTTAGTCGCCACAATTGACTTATCTACAACGAGCAAATCATTTTCTTTAATTCCTGCATCAATCATGGACTCACCAGTAACTTGGACAAAGAACGTAGAGTTAGGATTCTTAATCAAATGCCTATTTAGATCCATCCTATTACACATATATCCATCAGCAGGAGAAGGCGTACCAGCCTGCACTTTCATATCAAAAAAGGGTATTTCGCACATTTCTTCTGAAACAGCGCACTGTAAAATATTTGCAACTTGCATATTTAATAAACTAGCATATTAAAAATTTATTACCTAAATTGTTATTATAATGACAATATATTGATTTAGCAAAAGAAAATAAGATCTTAATAAAATATGGTTACAAAAATCTATTCATATTGCCTTACTCGTTAATATAATATAATATATCTATTCTTAACGTAGCTGGTAAAATATTAATGACAATATCAAGCATCTCTCACCTTAATGGAACAGATAACTCAGAAGAGCAGGACTTAAACAAACTAAAAGCTCTGTGGAATGAAACTTTTTATGAAGAACTAGCAAGCAAATCTAATAATAAAAAATCTGATTTAATTGCAACAAATTTGGATAAAATATTTCCACTTGATTATAAGCATAAATTTAGCCCTGAATTTGCTATTATCGACCTTAACTATTTAAAACTAGCAACCACTGAGCAAAAACTAAAATTTAATTTAGAAACCTCAAGTGCGATTGATTTTAAATTAAAGATTTATAGCCCCAGCAAAAGCTTAGCCTTATCAGATATATTGCCGTTGATAGAAAATTTAGGCTTTAAAGCTATTGATGAACAAAGCTTTGAGATAAAAGCTGAAGGAGATATAGAGAAAAGCTGGATTTACTACTTTATTTTAGCCGCTCCTGCTGCTATTGAGCGTAATCCTAAGGAGCTAAAGGCTAATATTGAAGATGCTTTAGATAAAATAGCCCTTGGGTTACTAAGTTCAGACTCCTTAAGTAAGTTAGTGGTACTCTCTTCCTTTAACTGGCAGCAAGTAAAATTGCTAAAAGCCTTGACAAGGTACTTGCATCAAACAGGCTTTACTTATGGTAAAGGTTATGTACAGCTAATGCTTATAAAGCATTTTCAGTATACTGAATTACTTATGTCTTTATTTACTGCGAAGTTTGATTTAACCAAGCATTCTGAAAGAGAATTCTCCTCAGTCAAGGCAGCTATGCTGCAATATCTTGATAATGTCGAAAGTAGCGCTGAAGACAAGGTGCTGCGTAGTATGCTAGAGCTTATAGAAGCTATAATACGGACGAATTATTATCAGTTAGACCCAAATGGCGTACCGAAAAATTATATTTCTTTTAAATTTGATTCTTCCAAGGTTCCAGGGTTACCTCGCCCTCTGCCTTATGCTGAGATTTATGTTTATTCTAACGATTTTGAGGGTATCCACCTGCGCGGCGGTAAAGTAGCGCGCGGCGGTATAAGGTGGTCTGATCGTGGCGAAGATTACCGCACTGAGGTGCTAGGGCTGATGAAAGCGCAAATGACAAAAAATGCTGTGATAGTGCCTGTTGGTTCAAAGGGTGGCTTTTTTGTGAAACTCTCTGCTGAAGGCTTGACTCGTCCAGTTTACATGGATGCTGTTATTACCTGCTATAAAAATTTCTTACGTGGTTTGCTAGATCTTACTGATAATATAGTAGAGCATAAAGTTATCCATCCTGAAGGAGTTGTGATTTACGACGCAGCAGATCCTTACCTAGTAGTGGCTGCAGATAAAGGTACAGCAACATTTTCTGATTATGCTAATAGCGTCTCTGCTGAATATAATTTTTGGCTTGGTGATGCTTTCGCTTCTGGAGGTTCTGCAGGTTATGATCATAAAAAAATGGCTATTACAGCAAAAGGTGCTTGGATATCAGTAACAAGACACTTTGCAGCAATGGGTATTGACGTGCAAAAAGACCCTATCACAGTTGTTGGTATTGGTGATATGTCAGGCGACGTCTTTGGCAATGGCATGCTATTATCTAACTCTATTAAACTTGTTGGAGCATTTAACCACAAGCATATTTTTATCGATCCTACTCCAGATCCGCAAATAAGTTTTGCAGAAAGGCAGCGCCTATTTAATCTTCCTATGTCTAGTTGGTCAGATTATGATGTGAAATTAATTTCACAAGGCGGCGGGGTGTTTGAACGTAATGCAAAATTAATTACCTTATCTTCTGAAATTAGGGAATTGCTAGAGATTGAATCAACAGAGATTGCGCCAGACGACTTAATCAAAGTTTTGTTAACAGCAAAAGTAGATTTGATTTGGAACGGTGGTATAGGTACTTACTTTAAAGCATCAACAGAAACGCACTTAGATATAGGTGATAAAGCTAATGACGGGCTGCGTTGTAATGCAAAGGATATTAAAGCAAAAGTTATTGCAGAAGGTGGCAATATTGGTGTTTCGCAGCAAGCAAGAATAGAGTATAGCAAGCTTGGTGGTTTAATTAATACAGACTTTATTGATAATTCAGCCGGTGTTGATTGTTCAGATCACGAGGTTAATATCAAAATTATTTTGAATCAAGCCGTCACTGCAGGAAAATTAAGCCTTGAGGAACGCAATAAGCTGCTTGCAAGTATGACGCAGCAAGTAGAAAAGCTAGTGCTAGCAGATAACCATCAACAAAATCAGGCTATCACTATAGCGCAGCTCTCGCCCGCCTTAAGCGTCGAGATTTTTAGCCATTTAATAACTTCATTAGAAGAGGAAAAGCTGCTTGATCGCAAGGTTGAGTTCTTGCCTGATGAGGCAGAGTTAAATAGAAGATCAATAGCAAAAGAACGTATGACTAGACCAGAGCTTGCCATGCTGCTTTCTTATAGCAAAATGTCAGTATATAACGATTTGGTTCATGCAAAACTAACAGAAGATAAATATTTTGAATCTTATCTAGTAAATTATTTTCCTCCTTTAATGCAAGAGCAATTTCGTTCTGAAATACTAGCACATCCATTAAGGCAAGAAATTATCAGAACTATTATAACTAATAAGATAGTTAACCAGCTAGGTGGACCTATTATTAACAATATTAAGCGTGAAACTGGCGCAGCACTTTGTAATATAATACGCTCATATACGATAGTATGTGAAATTTTTAACTTGGATTATTTATGGCAGTCTGTAGAAAATTTACCTACAAATGTCGATCATAGTATAAAAATCGATATGTTTACAGAGTTAGAAAAAATCATGCGCCGCGGTAGCTCTTGGTTTGTACGCAATCTAGAACAACCTATTAATATCGAACAAACTATAAAAGAGTTTAAAGAACCAGCTGAAAGACTTAGCCACAAAATTGCTACTTTGCTTGCTGGCGAGGCTAAAAGTAGGTTTGATGCTAGGTTAAAAAAATATAGCGTGCCTGGTGTTAATCTTGAACTTGCTAACTCAATTGCAATACTTGACAGTTTAGTTTCTGCCTTTGATATAATTTTTGTTGCAAAACAAACTACAGCGCAAGATACTGATGTTGCTAATCTATATTTCGCTAGCGGCAATAAATTTAACATTGATTGGCTGCGTAGAACTGCAGAAAAGCATCTAGACGATTCATATTGGAATAGGTTATCAATTCAATCGTTAAAAGATGATTTATATGGTAAACAAAGACTTTTGTTAATTAAAATGATTAACCAGCTTGATAGTAATTTATCTATAAACCCAACTTCAATACTTGAAACTTGGATTGAGAAAAATAAGGATGCAGCTAGCATATTTATTGATTTTATAGAAGATATAAAACTACAAGAAAATATAAATCTTCATATGGTGCTATTAGCAAATAAAAAATTTGAGATCTTTTTAAACAAACTTCCATAAAATAGTTTATAGGGGCTATGTCGTCTAAGCAAGTAACTGATACACTAAATACTGAAATTTTTGCATTAGGAGCTGAATTTTCAACTACCTTAATATCTTCTGACGAGCGCAAGATAGGTAGCATACTGAAAAAGGCAAGGTGCAATGCAGGATACAGCTTAGCCGACGTTGCAGAAAAGATTAATGTCAAAAAACAATATCTTGCTGCTCTTGAAGAAGGTGATTACAACCTGATTCCGGCCCGTGTTTATGTACAGGGTTATTTGAAATTATATATAGATTATTTAGGGCTGAATATAACCCCTGAAATCAGTAATAATGACCTTGTTCCCCCTAGTAATAAAAACGCAAGCTTGAATAGAACTTTGCATATTTATTTGATACTTTTATCAGTCACTATGCTTATTGTCATTGAATTAGTTTACAATGTGACCTTTGCAAAAGAACAAAAAACTGATACAATAGTCGAGATAAACTTGCCACAAATTGGTAGCACGCAATCATATGGACAATAAAATTAACTCAGACACCGCTAATCTGCAAGTATTGATGCATCAGGTAGAGCAATCTGTGGATAATATGCTTGCTAAAATATCAAAGCAAGAGGAAGAGATTCATAAACTGCAGGCTGAAAATACTAGAATTTGTGAGCATTACGAAGAAGTTATCAAGAAAGTAGAAAATAAGATCGAGCAATATGTTGCAGAATTAGAGAGATTAAAAGCTTCTTATGTCAATAGTAACAATAACAATAAATAATCGGCAGTTTCAACTCTCTTGCGAGGATGGAAGAGAAAATCAGTTGCGGGAGCTTGCTACTGAGGTAAACGAGAAAGCTACTACAATAAAACAAGCTAACCATTCTGCATCTTCTGAACTGGTTCTTCTCATGACTGCTTTAAGCCTGCAAGATCAATTAAAAAGCTCTCTTGCAAAGTTAGAAGAAGTGTCGAAAAAATCAGATAATAATGGCAATAAAACCCTTGAAGACGAAAAATTCGCTGAGACCTTAAGTGGTATAGCAAAATATTTAGAAAGTCTTGCGCAGAAGATAGGAAAATGATATAATAAACTTTGTGCAAATGAAGACTTGATAGACGAAGTTCAACGTCAAACAGGGCTAGGAGTCCTCAAGTCGAGTAGCGCAGCGTACTATAGAGTACGTGAGCACACGCAGATCTTGAGAGACGACAACGCCAATGCTTGACGTTCAACGAGTATATTTTTCTTTTCCAGGCTGCTTGACAAGTCAGGTAGATTTTATCCTAGAACTATAATCATCCATTTATATACTGTCCCTGTTTGTTGCTGTGGCACGAACATATGGTATAAAAACTTAACAGCAGGTTCTGTTAGGATTATAAACCAACGGTCGAAGCGGTCTGGTCCACATTTTTAAAATCAAAATAACCTCGAAAATGCTTGCACAACCCCTACTTTATTATGCACCTTTCTTGAAAGGATTCTGCACCAGTGCTGGTTTGATTATGGCAATCGGCGCTCAGAATGCTTTCGTTTTAAAGCATGGTATAATGAGATCGCATATCTTCTTGATAGCAACGTTATGTGCGATAATAGATACTAGCTTAATATTCTTAGGTGTTGGCGGTATGGGTAAGCTTATCATAACAATACCAGATTTATTGCACATCACTAAGTATGGCGGCGCGATTTTTTGCTTTTCTTATGGCGTAAAATCTTTTTACTCAGCTTTGAGTTCTAAAAATGCAATTAATGTTGAAGTTGCAAGTAATAACGGCAAAAGTGATTTGCCCGTAACAATCATTACTCTTTTAATGGTTAGCTTCTTAAACCCACATGTTTATCTTGATACTATTATTCTCATAGGTAGTGTTGGCGCGCAATTTAATCCAGTACCTCAGCAACTTGCTTTTGCTATTGGTGCTAGCCTTGCTTCTTTTGTATGGTTTTTTGCCCTTGGTTACGGCGCTGGATATTTAGCACCTTTTTTCAGCAAACCTTCAACTTGGAAGTTGCTTGATATTTTTGTTGGAATAATCATGTGGTGTATTGCCATAAGTTTAATCCTTTCTTCTTAAAAAGATATATAGACTTTTTGTATGATGAACAGTTGGATAAATATTTACAAGCCAAAAGGCATAAGCTCTGCTAAGGCAGTGGCTATTGTTAAAAAAGCCTTGAAGGGCTCTAAAGTTGGGCATTGTGGTACGCTGGATGTGGAAGCAGAAGGTATTTTGCCACTTGCTATTGGCGAGGCGACTAAACTAACGCAATATTTGATGGATGCTAAAAAAACTTATGTTTTTACCATTCAATTTGGGGCGCAAACTGATACAGCAGATAGCGCAGGCAAGGTTATAAAAACTACTAACCACCTGCCGCTCAAGGAAGATTGCCTAAATATTTGTCCTAAATTTATAGGTACTATCTCACAAACTCCGCCAGCTTTTTCTGCTTTAAAAGTGGGCGGTGTTAGGGCTTATAAATTAGCCAGAAATGGAGAAACTCCTATTTTAAATTCACGGCAAATTGAAATTTATGATTTAAAACTACTAGATTTTACAGGGCAATCTGGCTCTACTACCGCTACTTACATTGCAGAATGCTCAAAAGGTACATATGTAAGGACACTTGCAGAAGATATTGCTTTATCCTTGCAAAGTTTGGGTTTTGTGGTAGAATTGCGCCGTACCAAGGTTGGAAGATTTGTAGAGCAGGATTCTATAAATATTACAGAGCTGGATGGTCTAGATCAAGAGACAATTCAGCATATCCTTGCGGCAAAAAGTTTGAAGATTGAAACAGTGCTGGACGACATCCCGGTCATAGATATCACCGCAGAGCAGGCTAAGCAAATCAAATACGGTCAGAAATGTTTTTTTGATAATATCAATGATATTTCTTGCGTATGGATGCGCTATAATGGCTCGCTACTGGCTATCGGTGATATCCATAATTATTGTTTCAAGTCTTCTAGAGTGTTTAACATAATTTAAATGGAGAAGTTTCGATGTCGATTACAGCTGAGCGTAAGCAACAATTAATTAACGAATATGCTACTGGTCAAAATGATACTGGTTCTGTAGAGGTGCAATGTGCTATCCTCACAGCGCGTATTAACAGTTTGACTGGGCATTTTAAAACTAATCATAAAGATTTCGCATCAAGACGTGGTTTATTGATGTTAGTTGGTCGCCGTCGTAGGCTACTAAGCTACTTAAAGAGCAACGATGCAAAGAGATATCTAGATCTAATCCAAAAGCTAGGAATTAGAAAATAAAAATGGCTGCTAAGCTATAAATATATACTTTTGGTGCATAAAAATCTAATGCATCAAAAGTATATATAAATTAATTTATAAGGAATATGCATGTTTAATGAAATAACAAAAACGATAGAATGGGGTGGTAGAACTCTTGAATTACAAACTGGTAAAATTGCACGACAAGCAGATGGTGCAGTAATAGTTAAAAGCGGCGGTTCAGTGGTACTATGTACAGCAGTTAGCGCTAAAGAAATGAAAGAAGGCGTAAATTTTTTTCCGCTTACAGTACATTACAGAGAAATGTCCTTTGCAGCAGGTAAAATTCCAGGAGGCTTTTTAAAAAGAGAAGGTCAAGCTTCCATGAGAGAAGTTTTAGTCTCACGTTTAATAGATCGACCAATTCGTCCGTTATTCCATCCTTCATTTTTCCACGAAACACAAGTTATCTGTACAGTTATGTCATATGACCCTGAATGTGGTACAGATTTTCTAGCTATCGTTGGTGCTTCGGCGGCATTAGCTTTGTCAGGAGTACCTTATGAAGATATAGTAGCTGCTGCGAAAGTTGGACGTATTAATGATGAATTCGTCCTAAATCCTTCATTCGAAATACTAAAAAACAGCGAATTAGACTTGATGGTTGCTGGTACAAAATCTTCTGTAATGATGGTTGAATCTGAAGCTAGCATGCTTTCTGAAGAAATGATGCTTGATGCAGTTAAATTTGGTCATCAAGCTTTAAAGCCAGTTATTCAGATGATTGAAGAACTAGTGCAAGAAGCTGGTAAGCCTAAGTGGCTAACAAGCTCGCTATTCTCTGATGAACTCAAAGCGCAAATTAGAGAAAAAGAAGAGACGCAAATCAAGAACGCATTTAGCATTAAAGCTAAGCAAGAAAGAGTAATGGCGCTAAAGCAAATTCGTGCTGGAGCGGTTGAGCATTTTGCGGCTGGTGGACAATTTACGCCTGTGCAAATTGGGTTAGCGCTTGATGAAGTCGAATCAGAAGTTTTGCGTGGTGGCTTGTTTGAAACTAACTTGCGTATTGATAGCAGAACACCAACTGATATTAGACCTATAGAATGTGAAGTATCTTTACTTCCTAAGACTCACGGCTCTGCTTTATTTACTAGGGGCGAGACACAAAGTTTAGTAGTTACCACCCTTGGTACTGGTCAAGATGAACAAATTATTGATAGCTTGGACGGCGAATATAAAGACCGGTTCATGCTAAATTATATTTTCCCGCCTTACTCTGTTGGTGAATCTACACCAGTTAGAGCTCCTGGAAGAAGAGAGATAGGTCACGGTAAATTAGCTTGGCGTGCTATTAATCCTATATTGCCTACCAAGGAACAATTCCCTTACGCTATAAGAGTAGTATCTGAGATCACAGAATCTAACGGATCTTCTTCAATGGCAACGGTTTGTGGTACTTCGATGGCTTTAATGGATGCTGGCGTTCCTATTAAGACGCCTATAGCTGGTATTGCTATGGGGCTGATTAAAGAAGGAGAAAAATGTGTTATCCTTTCTGACATTTCAGGTGATGAGGATCATCTTGGTGATATGGATTTCAAAGTAGCTGGTAGTTCTACTGGTATTACTGCTTTGCAAATGGATATTAAAGTTGCTGGAATTACTTTTGAAATTATGGAAAAGGCTTTGCAACAAGCGAAAGCAGGACGTTTGCATATATTAGAAAAAATGAACAAAGCAATTCAGCAATCTAGTAACACTGTTAGCGAACACGCTCCATCGATTCAAAGCTTCAAAATTGACAAGGATAAAATTCGTGAAATCATAGGACCCGGCGGTAAAGTAATTCGTGAAATCTGCGAAACAACTGGCGCTAAAATTGATATAAGCGAGGATGGTACGGTCTCCGTTTCTGCAGTAGGCAGAGCCAAAATGGACGCTGCTATCAGCAGAATCAAGGCTATAGCTTGCGACGCAGAAGTAGGTGACATCTTCAATGGTACTGTTGTGAAAGTTCTTGATTCAGGTGCTTTTATCAATTACCTACCTAACAAAGATGGTTTCGTACATATTAGCGAAATTGCAGAGGAGCGAATTGAATCTGTTGCTAAAGTGCTAAATAATGGTGATATTGTCAGAGTGAAGGTTTTAGGCTTTGATAATAAAGGTAAAGCTAAGCTTACTATCAAAAATGTTGATAAGAAAGCGGATAGTGCAGTTGTAAATAACACAGCAACTCAACCTATAAAAAGCGAGCAAATAGCGGCAGTTGTTGCTACAGAATCAGTAGTTGAAGCGCCAGCTCCTAAAGACAAAGAGTTAGCCGGAGAAGAGGATAAGAAGCCTAATCGCCGTGAGTCAGCAAAAAAATGGCAGACTAACAGTAACTCTAGTGATGCTGGGGTTGTTAAAGAACGGAAGTACTTTAACTAGTCTTTTTTTAAAGTCATAAAATAAAGGGTCTTTTACGCTTTGAAAGACCCTTTTTAGGTAATTAACCATCCTAATATGAAAATCTTCATCACTGGTACGGACACTAATATAGGCAAAACGACCATAAGCAGCTGGTTATGCTTGCACTCAGGTTATTCATATTTTAAGCCTATTCAAACTGGCGCTATCATAGATAGGGATAGTAATTTAGTTAGCTGGTTGTCTGGCTGCTATGCATATCCTGAAGTTTATAGATATCCAGCCCCTGTTTCTCCGCACCTTGCTGCAAGGCTAGCAGGTGATGAGATTGATATAAGTAAAATACATCTTCCAGCAGAGGAGAAACTTATTATAGAAGGCGCAGGCGGGATATATGTTCCAATTAACGACAAATTGTTAATGGTTGACCTTATAGAATATTTGGCAGTGCCAGTACTCATCGTAGCAAGCTCTGCTTTAGGCACAATAAACCATACTTTATTGACAATAAGTGCTCTAAAGGATCGCAGCATAGAACCACTTGGTGTTATTTTAAATGGCGAGCCCAATATAGAAAATGTTAAGGCTATAGAATATTACGGTAAAACTAAAGTATTAGCCTCCTTCCCTAAACTTAGCACGGTAGACAATACTACATTAAGTGCTATACCATTAAGCGACGATTTAAAAAGAATCTTATCATGAATCTAAGCACGCGCGATCGAAGACTTATTTGGCATCCTTTTACCCAAGAACAAACAGCTAGCATACCTATCGCAGTTAAGAGAGGATTTGGAGCATATTTATATGACGAAAATGATAAGGCTTATTTGGACTTGATTTCTAGCTGGTGGGTGAATTTACATGGTCACTCTAATGAATTTATCGCAAATGCTATTTATCAGCAGGCGCAAAAATTAGAACATGTTATATTTGCTGGTTTTACTCATGAGCCAGCAGTAACTTTATGCGAAAAATTACAAGCGTTGTTGCCTAAAAAACTAGGGCGATTTTTTTTCTCAGATAATGGCTCAACTGCTGTAGAAGCGGCTTTAAAAATGGCTTATCAATATTGGTATAATAAGGGTGAGACGCAAAGGACTGTTTTTTTAAGCCTTGCGGGCGGCTATCATGGCGATACTTTTGGTGCAATGAGTGTAGGCGCTAGTTCTGGTTTTCATGACCCGTTCCAAAGCTTATTCTTCTCTACTGAAACTATACCTTACCCTTATACTTGGCAGGGCGATGAATCTGCATTATTGAAGGAAGAGCAAGCACTTGCTGAATTAGAAGAAAAATTACATTTTAAGGGCAATAATATTGCTGCTTTGATTTTAGAGCCCCTTATGCAGGGTGCTAGCGGCATGCGCATGTGCAGTGCAAATTTTATTGAGAAAGTGGTAGGTTTAGCTCGTTCTTATGGTGTTTTGGTAATTTTCGACGAGGTTATGACTGGTTTTTACCGCACCGGCAAGCTATTTGCTTTTGAGCATACAAAGGTAGTACCTGACTTTCTATGCTTATCCAAAGGGCTTACAGGAGGCTTTTTGCCACTGGCATTGACTATAACCTCTGAAGAGGTATACGAGGCTTTCCTTAGCCCACATTTTAGCAAAGCCTTTGCTCATGGTCATTCTTATACAGCTAATCCGCTTGGTTGCGCTGCTGCTATAGCTTCTTTAGAACTGCTAATGAGTGACAATACAATTGAGGCAATAAAAACTATAAACAAAGCCCATCAAGTAGGAATGGAAAACTTGCGCGTACTACCTCGGGTGCAAAAATTGAGGACCATAGGTACTATAGCTGCCTTTGACCTAGAATTTCCACTAGAGAAAATAAAAGAGATCAAAGAGCAACTATTACAAGAAGGGTTATTAATCAGACCACTTGGCAAATCTGTTTACCTCCTGCCCCCTTATTGCACTAGCTATAATGAATTAATCAGGACCTATGAGATATTACAAAGCTTCATAGATTAGTTAAATCTTGCCCTATAGACATTTTATTTATGCGCTGTACAATATAATGAATGTTACTAATAATACGATAATTATGGTATATTTACAACACTTACCCCTATAAGAGCTTATGAAATCGTAAATTACCCTTTGCATACTAGTGATTACTAGTATATTATTAAGGAGTTAGGTCGTATTAGTCTTAAAACACTAAGCGACTAATAAGTCATTATTAATTAAATTTATTTAAAAGGAGATCTATATTATGTTCAAGAAAGTCACAGTAGCATTTTTGGCGTTACTATTGCTATCTGCTTGTAGCTCAAGCAATAAAAAAGTAGGCATGGGTTCTGATGCTGAAACTTCATTAATTGCCGATTTCGAAAAAAACGTTGGCGATAGAGTTTTCTTTGCTTTTGATAGCTCAAGCCTAAGCAACGAAGCTAAGGAACAACTTGCAAAAGAAGTTACTTGGTTAAAAAACCATCCAAAAGTAAAAGTAACTGTTGAAGGACATGCTGACGAAAGGGGTACTAGAGATTATAACGTAGCACTAGGTGAAAGAAGAGCTGAAGCTGTAAAAAATTTCTTGGTAAATCACGGCGTTGATGCTGCTTCTCTAGAAACAATTTCTTATGGTAAAGAAAGACCAGCTGTTGTTGGTAACGATGAAAGTTCTTGGAAACAAAATCGTAGAGCTGTAAGCGTTGTAAGATAAGGTTTATTTATAACGATTGTTATAAACTCCTATATAAGGGTGGAACTGATTAAATCAGTCCCACCCTTTTTTTATCCATCCAAATCCTTAGTTTAGTCTTCCACTCCTTGACTAGCAAAAGCTCTAGCTTTCTCAAAAAAATGTAAAAATTAGAACCATGCTCTATACTACCCATGTTAACATTAAAAATTTCCTAATTGAGGTATAAAGCCTCAGTACACAACATAAAAGTTAACGTAGGACTAATTTTTTAATTATAGGCGCTAGGAGGACCGAAGATAAGGGCTATTTCTCTTATTTTGCTGACTGAAGCTAAAGGGTGTAGTAATATTTGTTGCAGGTAATCCAGCCCGTATCTAAAAAAGACATTGCTTTTATTTTATGGCTTTTAATTTTCATCGGTTGTATTTCATGGCGCCAAATTCCTACAACGTGACATCAAGTAAAGGCTACAGCCAGTATTGCAAGCAGTTTATCTATATTTAGCTAGCTCTAGCATATGGGTATTTTCAAAGTTAGCCCACCTTTGGCAGCTCTGCGCTACACCACGGGCAATAAAAGATAGGTCATTGCAGGTGCAAAACTTTAAATCATCTTGGTACTAGATAAATCTTGTATAGTCATGTATTATGCAGCAATCAAATCACAGATACAAAAGGCTAAAATAACTATGAATTACTTTGAGTTACTAGAGATAAAGCGAGAACACGAGCTAGATTATGCTCTAGACTCACAAGTTTTAACCAAGCAATATTTTACTATGCAAAAAAGGTTTCACCCTGACAAGGCTAGAAACAACGAAGAAAAACGATCTTTTTTGAAAATTACCATAGATTTGAACGCCGCTTATGACACTCTGCGCGCAGATTTAAAACGGGCAGAATATTTATTAAATTTATATGGAATAAGTCTTAGCGATACAGAAATACGTGCTAGAATGTCTCCTGAGCAATTAAATAAAATTTGGCAGGAAATGGAGGAGCTCGAAAATATCAACGGCGCTTCAGAGCTGCAGAGCTATTATGAGCAAAAAGATGCTGATAGAACTCTATTACTTACTGAATTAACAGCTGCTTTTGCAAGAAAAAATATAGAAGAAGCGCTTGATCTTACTCTTAAGCTTAAGTATCTTACAACGATTATTGATAATACTAAAAAACAGCTTTTGGCGAGTAGAGATGCAAATAATAGAAATTAATGAACCAACCAACCCAAGACTACAAGACAAGCTAGAGATAGCAGTAGGTATCGATTTTGGCACTACTAATTCCTTGATTGCTATAGCTAGGGGCTTGGTTATAGAGGTGATTAAGGATAAGGATGGCAGAGATCTTATTCCTACCATTATAAATTTAGGGGGCACAAAATTATCCTCCATAAAGCGCTTACTGGGAAAATCTACCGCAGAAATTGT
>JAIXRE010000021.1 GCA_027485375.1 Rickettsiaceae bacterium
AGAATAAGCGCTAGCTATAGAAGATATTATATATAAACTTATTCCAGCTAAGGCTACTGGTCGCCGCCCTATGACGTCAGAAACCCTGCCAAGCGAAAATATACCAAAGGCAAAACCAAAGAAATATATACTAGATAGCAGTTGCGCCCTGCCCCCTGAAACCCCAAAATACTGAGAAATATTTGGCAAAGCAGCAGAGCAGCTCATCTCCGTAATAGGAGACAAAGCAAACATAAACAATAACATCCATGGCGAAATTATGCCAATAATTTTCATATATATCACCTACTAAGTTTTGACCTAGTAGCCTAACTAAAAATTTCACAAGAGGAGATGCAAAAACTGCAACCCCTTGCACTAACCCCTGAAGTAGCAAAGGTATACCGCAGATACTTCTAGGAGGTGGTAGAAAAACAAGCGGCGAGCTTGCGATAGCCGTTATTAATACGTTAGCACAAGCTCTGACCCGAAGTTTGACGCACCAACTCCTGAAGTAGCAAAGGTATAATTTGAATCAAGGGTTAACAGACGAAGCTCAATTTGAAGAAGAGCTAGGAGTCTCACAGTTTTTGAACGCAGCGTACATAAAGTACGTGAGGATCAAAAACGAGAAACAACGACGCCAATTCTTCAAATTCAGCGAGTATGCTAGACGTTAAACCTGAAATGCACTATATCCCCATCTTGCATTCTATACTCTTTGCCTTCTAAACGCATTTTTCCAACTTCCTTTGCTTTTACCTCACCACCGAGCTTAGTATAATCATCGTACGATATTACCTCTGCTCGTATAAAGCCCTTTTCAAAATCAGTATGAATAATACCTGCTGCTTGCGGCGCAGAAGTACCTATTTCAAAATTCCAAGCATGAGCTTCCTTTGGTCCAATAGTAAAGAAACTTTGCAAATCAAGTAGTTTATAACCAGCTTTTATAACTTTACTCAAGCCAGTTTCTTCTAGTCCTAAAGTGGCTAAAAATTCTACTTTCTCTATTTCACTATCAAGAGTAGATATTTCTGCCTCAATTTTAGAAGAAATGATAATGCAATTAGCTCCTTCCTTTGCAGCTTTTTCAGCTACCTGCTTACTCAAAATATTGCCGGTAGTCGCCTCTGATTCTAGCACATTACAAACGTATAAAATAGGCTTTGAAGTGATTAATTGCAAACTATTTAATGATTTTTTATCATATTCGCCAATTAAGTCACGCACAGGTTTACCTTCTGCTAAAACCTTATAAGCAGCTTGCAGTAATTCCACCTGTTCTTTCATGGTTTTGTCGCCAGATTTTAGCTTTTTTTCGCTACTAGCAAGACGCTTTTCTACTGACTCAAGGTCGGCAATTATTAATTCTGTTTCTATTATTTCAGCATCGTATAGAGGGTCAACCTTGCCGTGAACGTGAACAACGTCAGGATCTTCAAAGCAGCGCAGGACATGGATAATAGCATCCACTTCTCTTATGTGAGATAAAAACTTGTTACCAAGACCCTCGCCCTTACTAGCTCCCTTAACGAGCCCAGCAATATCTACAAATTCAATATAAGCAGGTATGAGCTTTGCAGACCCAGCCATTTTAGCTAATTCTTTTAACCTCTCATCTGGTACTGGTACAATACCAGTATTAGGCTCTATTGTGCAAAAAGGGTAATTAGCCGCCGCAGCAGCATTGCTAGCCGTAAGAGCATTAAATAAAGTAGATTTACCCACATTAGGCAAACCAACAATTCCACATTTTAAGGTCATGATTTCCTGCTTTATTGTATTTGTGATTTGTTGTTGAATCTTGAAATAAGTTACTTTGTTTTGCCACTCCCGCTCAAGTTCTCTTGTCATTTCCGCGCAGGCGAGAATCTAGCAAACGTAAAGGATATCATAATAAGAGAGGATGAAAAGTATTTGCGACTGTATATGGTGCCAGTGAGCGGAATCGAACCACCGACCTGCGCATTACGAATGCGACGCTCTGCCAACTGAGCTACACTGGCTTTAAGAGCTATGCCTCAAGCACTTGTATAAAATACTGCTGCAACGATTTAATCGCTTCTTCAATTACTACTTGCTCACTACGCGCAAATGGAGCAAGCACATAATCTGATACTTCCATACTGTCATTTGCTGGTCGCCCTACCCCTAATCTCGCTCTGTGGTAGTTGTTACCTATAGATTGATCTATAGATTTTAAACCATTATGTCCGCCGCTACCACCGCCAGTTTTAAACTTTACCTTTCCAAGCTCTAAGTCTATATCGTCGTGAATGACATGCAAATTTTCTAGCTTTATTTTATAATAAGCCATAACAGCCTGCACAGCTTTGCCTGAAAGATTCATATAAGTAGTAGGCTTTATTAAAAAAACTTTCCTACTTTTTACAGTGCCACAAGCTATTTCACAACTAAGTTTTGTGCTTTCAGACCAAGTCAAACCATACTGGCTTGCCATAGCCTGAACCGCCATAAAACCAACATTGTGCCTAGTAGCTGCATATTGCCTACCTGGATTACCAAGTCCAACTATGAGAAGCTCACTAGACACTACCTTAACCTCTAAGATAATTATTTAGCTGCCGCTGCTGCAGCTTCTTCAGCATCTCCTTTACCACCTCTACCGGTCATTGATGCTATAACTGATTCCGGTTTTACTAGTAACACACAACCTTCAGGCAATTTTACTGCAGAAGCTTTAATTGATTGTCCAACATACATGGAAGAAACATCCACAACTACCTTTCTAGGAAGATTGTCAACAGGACATGACATTGTCAAAGTTCTTTTTACTACGTTAAAGAAACCGCCTCTTTTAATACCTATTGACTTTTCTTTTCCTTCAAACACTAAAGGCACTTCCATTTTTTGCATTTTCTCTTCTAAAAATACAAAATCAACGTGACGCACTATCTCAGTTATTGGGTGTAATTCCACAGCTTTTGGTAATACTTTATGGTGCTTTTTATTTATTTCAAGACTAAGAAGCGTTGAAATAAATTGTGGCTTTCTATAAAGCTTTGTAATCTCTTTCTCTTCAATTGATATTGATACTGGATTTTTACCTGCACCATATATAATTGCTGGCACTCTACCTTCTTTGCGCAGAGCTCTTGCCGCGCCAGTTCCCAGCTCTGTACGCAGCTCTGCTGCTAATTCTATTGCTTCGCTCATGTCTCCTATCCTCTATTAATTTCTAAATCGGTGATGATATTACTAATTTGACTAAATTTCAAGAAGTATTTACTAAAATTACGCGTCGTCATCGCGAGGCGTTAGCCGTCGCGATCCGGCATCATTTTTCTAGATTGCTTCACTACGTTCGCAAAGACGCATCTGCCGCTCTTTTTGCATAAGAGCATAGGTGCAAAAAGTCGAGAAGTCGTAAAATCCTTATCGATTATTTCCCATACTATATCTATTAAATATTCAACTTGCTTTGCTGCAAGGCTTGGTGTATATATATTTGGTTTTGTCCATAGGGTTTTAAGTCTATCGTACCTTTAGGTTTTTATGTCAAATAAGATTGGTTTTTGGTCGGTTTTCGCCTTGGTAACTGGTAGCCAAATAGGCACCGGCGTTTTTATATTTCCAGCAAATTTAGCGCCCTATGGTGCTTTTAGCCTTTTTGGCTGGCTTATCTCAGGCTGCGGCGCCATCGCCTTGTCTTTTGTTTTTGCTATATTATGTTCGAAGTTCCCTAGAACTGGTGGACCTCACGTTTATATGCATGAAGCGTTCAAAGGTTCAAACCTTGCTAATCCCGCCGCTTTTTTTGTTGGCTGGAGCTACTGGGTTATCTCCTGGGTTAGCACCACGGCAGTAATAGTTACCGCTGTTGGTTATTTAAGCCCCTTTTTTACTGCGCAGCATCAATCGAATTTAACTTACCTAATTGTAGAAGCAGCCTTATTATTTTCTATTACAGCAATTAACATTAGGGGTATTAACGCTGCTGGGCGCGTGGAAATACTGCTTACAATATTAAAGTTTGTACCGCTGCTAATAGTATCCATAATAGCCCTGCGCTATTTTGATAAAGACAATTTTAGTATAACCCCTCAGGTTAGCGAGCTATCATATTCTCAAATTATTGGCAAGGTTACTTTGCTTACCCTTTGGGGCTTTATTGGATTAGAAACCGCCACAACAGCCGCTGGATCAGTGCTAAATGCTGCTAGAACTATTCCAAAAGCAATTGTTTTAGGCACTCTTTCAGTCGTTATATTCTACATGATTAATAGCATAAGTATAATGGGCTTAATTCCAAGTAATGTATTAGCTAGCTCCACCGCTCCTTACGTCGATGCTAGCCAGTTGCTTTTCGGTGGACAATGGCATTTTATGATATCTTTTGTTGCTTGTATCGTTTGCATTGGCACCTTAAATGCATGGATGATTACTAGCGGACAAATCGTCCTTGGACTTGCGGAAGATCGCCTAATGCCTGCTATTTTTGCTAAACGAAATAAAAATAATGCGCCCGTGATTGGGCTTATCACTAGTGCGCTAGGCATCTTGCCGTTATTAATAATGACCGCTAATCAAGGTATTTCTCAGCAAATTACTTTAATTATTGATTTTTCTGTCACTGCATTTTTATTTGTCTATCTAGCTTGCAGTATTGCCCTACTTAAAATAATATATTGCCAGCAAGATAAAAAACTTGCATTTACTCAATTACTACCAACTATCGTAGCTATTCTTTTCTGTTGCTGGGTAATCTACGAAACCCCTATAAAAATTGTCGCTGTAGCTAGTCTTTTCACCATTAGCGGCGTGCCAGTATATTGGTTTTGGTTTAGAAAAACACTAGTGACAATAACAGCAAAATGATATATGTTTTTTGTTGTTACAAATCTTGAATTTTAGTACTAATATGACAGAAGAAAATCAGATAGCTATTCTTAGCTTTTATAGCTTTGTTAATATTCCAGAACCAGAAATATTATTACCAAAAATACTGCTACTTGGTAAGAAAAAATATATCAAAGGTACGGTTTTAGTAGCAAAAGAAGGGTTTAACGGCTCTATTTCTGGTGACGAAAGAAACCTAAGGCTCCTAGTGGACGAAATCGCCAAACTTACTGGAGCGAACGATATTAACATAAAAATTAACTATTCCCCAGAATATCCATTCCATAAATTTAAGGTAAGGCTTAAGAAAGAAATAGTCGCCCTTGGAGTTGGAGAGATGGACGTAAATAATGAAAAAGGTGAGTATATAGAAACCACTAACTGGGATGACTTCATTAAACAAGACGACGTCGTAACCATTGATACTCGCAATCATTATGAAGTTGAGGTTGGTGCATTTGCAGGAGCAATAGATCCTTATACCGAGACATTCAAAGAATTTCCAGAATGGGTCAAAAATAACGAAGAGCTACTCCGTAATAAAAAAATTGCTATGTACTGCACAGGCGGTATTAGGTGCGAGAAATCTACTACCTACCTAAAACAGCTTGGCTTTAAAGAGGTATATCACCTTAAAGGCGGTATCCTGCAATATTTAGAGGACACTAAGAACAAAAACAATACTTGGAAGGGCGAATGCTTTGTTTTTGACGATAGAAGAGCGGTCGCTAGTGATTTATCACCAGCAGAAGGACATTGGCTAGATAGAAACGAATTATAAAATAAGGTCACATGGATAGTATAGTTCTTCAGGGCGGTAGACCGCTACATGGTATAATTAATGTTAACGGTGCGAAGAACGCCGCTTTGCCTATTATGACCTGCGCTTTACTTACTTCTAAGCCATTAATTTTGCGTAACATACCAAAACTTACTGATATTACAACCATGTCAGCTTTAATAGAGAATCATGGCGGGAAGATAGAAGTAACAGAATTTGCTGATGAACTGCACTTATCAATCGATTGTAGTAATATTACAAATTTCCTTGCGCCATACGATATA
>JAIXRE010000089.1 GCA_027485375.1 Rickettsiaceae bacterium
GGAGCTGCCGCTGGTACAGGTGCCACTGCCGCAGGCGCCACTACCACTGGAGCTGCCGCTGGTACAGGTGCCACTGCCGCAGGTGCCACTGGACGAGCTGGCACTGCAGCTACTACTGCTGCCGCTGCTGGAGCACCGCCGCCTAGAGCCGCCGCTGCCGCTGGTGCTGCTGCTGCCACTGGACGAGCCGCCGCTGGACGAGCTCGACGAAGCCTCACTCTTGCCCCACGTGGTGCCGCTGCTACAGCTTGACCAGCTTGTACATTCACGCCTGCGCCACCTTGACCACCTACTACCGCTGCCTGAGCTGCTGGATTATATGGAGGTGGTAAAGCGCCTGGAGCTGCTGCCTGAGCTGCCGCTGCCTGAGCTGCCGCTGCCTGAGCTACTGGAGCATATGCAGGTGGTGGGGCTTGGTATATATAGACATTTTGTATACCTGCTTGTTCTATCCATCCAGCAATATTATTGCCAGCAAGCGCACCATATAGCCTGATGTCAGGATTTACTGCAATAAGGGGTGCTCCGTTAATGGTTATATTAGTAGCGTATACATTACCATGTAAATTACCACCATTGGTAAAGATTGCTTGCTCAGCAGGAAGCCCTTGAGCACCTATTTGTCCTATTTGTCCGCCATTACTATAAGTAACTCGTCCCCTTCCAGGGTTAGTAGTTTCAACGCTAACAGCTCTATCTAGAGCAGCTGCGAAACTGACTTGAGCATTAGCGTGCCTTAGTGATACTAAGTCAGCATCTAAAGTGCGATGTCTCAGGGTTACTAGCTTATCACCTTCAATTACTAAATTTTGGCTATATACTTCCTGGGTGAAATTAGTTGCTACGTCACCTGTACCTGCATACACGTGGCTTAGCCTCCTACCATTAGCACCGATGCGTTTAGCGTCAAATGTGGTGTTATCACCTACACGAAGAGACCGAGGAACAAAACGCACAGTACCTTGATTGTTAGCGTTTGTAGTTGTAAACCCATTAAATCTTGTGAAGTTTACAGTACCGTTGCCGGTAAATTCTAGAGTGCCGTATTCTCGGGTACCATTCTCTTTTAGATCTGTGGTAGCTTGAGTTAGAATTCGTCTTAAAGCTTCGACTCTATTATTGGCTAGATTAAGCTGAGCTCTTGCGTTTGGAAGCTGCGCATCAGCATACTGAGTAACTCTTTGCCTAAGAGCTCTATAATCTTCAGCGGTTCGCCCGTGCTGAAAAGGAATACCAATAGCGTTTAATATGCGCTGAGCCTCAAATCCATTTGCTATATCGTCTCGGTTGATAATGCCTATAGCGTTCGCTCCTCTTCCTTGCATGTCTATGGCAGGCTCTATAGCTTGAACATATCTATCTGACATACCTAGTAAATCCTGATATATATCATTAAGTCTAGTTTCTTCCTGTGACGGTCCGTTTAAGTCACGTTGAGCTAAATCAATAGCTCTTTGTCTTAAGGGATCATTAAGTTTGCTAGTATTTACGGTTTTGTTAAAAGTAAGTGTAGAGCCGTTTATTTTTATGTCTTTAACCCACACTTCTTCATCGAAAATAGCTTGACCACCTTGCTTTGCATCAAGCAAGGCTAATCTAGACTCCTCTTGCCCAACCTCTGCAGTAAACTTGGTAATGCTATTACCTTGTACTTCTAATATCCCCCATTGATCTTGGCTACCTGCAATAGGTGCATCTATATTAATATTACGACCATTTGGGTTAACAGATAGCTTAGCAGCTGGACCACTTAGATTGATTTCGTTAAACCTAGTATTGCTCCTTAGTTCAGCTGTATTGCGATTAGCAATGTCTAAGCTATACACCGGAGGCTGGCGTCTTTCACCTTCATTTTCCCACCCAATACGATTTTCAAAAATCACTGTAATCGAATCAGCTGGTTGGTGTATTTGTGCCGCATTACGATAAACAGCATCAAGCCAAGTGTTGTTTGGAACGCCTATTTGTAAAAACTCACCTCCTACGGCACTTCCATATATTGGCTGGGTTACCGTGTAAGATTGATGAAATCTAAGAAGATCCTTATAATTACCGTCCCCTTCACCTGCTAATCGAGTACCAAGTTGTAGTGGTGCATTGATTCGTAAGTTATGCCTTTGAGATAGCAAATCTTGTTGCTCACCTAGCAAAGCTTTTAAATGGTATAAAGAGACCCCTGAATTTGCTGAAGCCTCTTGACTTATAAACAAGCCCAGGGCTGAAGTTGCAAGTAGTAATTTTTTACTAAGTTTCATATTGTTAACCTTTATTTTATTTTCCTGATATCTTTATAACACAATATAAATACAAAGTAAATAATTAAAATTAACTTTTTTATTAATATTTTTAACGGTATCAATTAACTTTTGCAATTTGTATTATGAGGCTTAAAATCTATCACTATCCTCTTCACTTCTTGCTAACTATGCTAAAAACTGCTAGATAATGAATAGTTTATGGTTCTGCGCAGTAGCGCGTCATCCCCTTCTTCTATGGGGACCGGTTAATGGGTTGCTGTATTCCCTCCTTCGAGGGAATGACAAAGGGTGCGCTAGGATGACAAAGGGTGCGCTGGGATGACAAAGGGTGCGCGGGAATGACAAAGGGTGCGCTGGGGCGCGTAATCTCCAAAGGTGTACAGTATCGCGTCATCTCCTAGGGAGGAGCGTGTCATTCCCTAGGGAGGAGCGTGTCATCCCCTCGGAGGAGGGGATCCAGTTAATAAAAATACAATAACTATGAAAAATTATTGGGTATATATATTAGCTTCTCAAAGAAATGGTACGCTTTATGTTGGTGTAACTAATAATTTAGCTCGTCGTATTTATGAGCATAAGGAAAAATCAATTGATGGCTTCACAAAAAAATATAATATCACTCAGCTTGTTTATGCAGAGGTTTTTCAGGATATAAATGGAGCAATTTATAGAGAAAAATCTATAAAGAAATGGAATAGGGCATGGAAGGTACGTTTAATAGAAGAGCAAAATCCTGATTGGAAAGATTTGTATGAAGGAATTTTATGAGTTGAGCTATTGATATTACGAAGTTTGCTGTGACGCGTCATCCCTTTGAAGGAAAGAATCCAGTTAATGATTTGCTGGATTCCCGCCTGCGCGGGAATGACAAAGGGTGCGCGGGAATGACAAAGGGTGCGTAGGGGCGTGTAATTTCCAAAGGTGTACAGTATCGCGTCA
>JAIXRE010000052.1 GCA_027485375.1 Rickettsiaceae bacterium
GTAGAGCTCTGGTTAATGATACAAATGCTATAGGATTAATTGCGATATGCTTATGCTTACCAAACATTAATTTGCTTAAGTATGTATTAAAGGCAGGAGGTCATAAATTTATTAATTCTTCAATTGGAGAGGATGGCGCCAAAGCTCTGCATCATTGTGCCGTATTTAAAGAAAAAACTGACTTTATTAAGCTGTTAGTAAAATACGGTGCTGAAGTTAATGCTACAGATGAATATGGCGCAACAGCCCTGTATTATGCTGCAGGCGAAGGGTTGGAAGAGGTAACTAAGTTGTTACTAGCTAGCAAAGCTGATGTTAATATTACAACTAAGAATGGTAAAACAGCCTCGGATTTTGCTACAAGAGAAGGGTTCAGTGAAATAGCTAAGTTGTTATTAGATAGCGGTGCTAAAGTTGATGATACATATAAGATTAATGTTATAGGGGTAGATGGCGATGAGCATTGCATAGTGCCGTAGGTATTAAGCCGTATTAATATTGATTAATACGGCACCCTTTTTTAAATGATCCAAAACAGATTTGGCGAGTACTTGCGCTTTGTGCACGTGCTCCATATAAGCCGTAGAGCAGCCTCACTTCGAAACCCATTTGCTCTATTTTAATCCTTTAGATTTGGTATTAGCTTCAAACTAGCATTTCTACCTTGTAAATCCAGCTTACATTCATAAGAAGGGCTATTTACTTTGCTAAATTCAGCTAAGGTTTGCTCTGTTATAAACTTGCTGTAAGTATTTGATATACTCAATAATTCTGCGTCGCCAG
Organism: Rickettsiaceae bacterium; assembly: GCA_027485375.1. Lineage (GTDB taxonomy): Bacteria > Pseudomonadota > Alphaproteobacteria > Rickettsiales > Rickettsiaceae > JAIXRE01. The sequence goes on from JAIXRE010000052.1 coordinate 784, forward strand.
TTATCTCAAGTTGAATGCGATCTGAAACATTGAAACCAGCATCTTTGCGAGCTTGTTGGATTTGGCGCACTAGATCCCTTGCTATACCTTCCTCATGCAACTGCGGCGTAATTTCTAAATCAAGCACCACCAAACCAGAGTTATCAGCCAGTGCCTTAGCGCCTTTAACATCTTTATTAGGCTCTAGGGCGATAGTAAATTCGTCGCTAGTTAATTTCTCGCCAGCAATTTCTAAAACACCCGCCGTAACTTGCCACTCATTCTTTTTAGAAGCGGCTATAATGTCTTTCATTTTGTGCGGTAATCTTTTTCCCAGTGTTTGGAAATTAATAGCTAGCTTTTTAGTGGCGTAATTTGTTAAATCATTTTTGTAACTAACTGATTTTACATTGATTTCGTCTTTAATAATATCTGTAAATTGAGTCAAATCAGTATCAGAAATAACCGTGATATTTGCCAGTGGCTGGCGAACCCTGACATTTTCTTGATTACGAACAAATAAGGCAGCGTTGCAGATATCTAAGGTTTTATCCATAAGTTTTACAAGTTCTGCGTCTACTGCAATTTCATCTAGATTAGGAAAATCTGTTAAATGTACGCTAATTTCATCCTTTGCGTCCACTAGACCTAAGTAGATGTTCTCAGCGACTAGAGGCAGTAAAGGCGACATTGCTTTGCACATCACAAGCAAGCACGTGTAGAGAGTGTCGTAAGCCATTTGCTTATCAGCATCTTGTTCGCTTTTCCAAAAGCGATTTCTACTTCTTCTAATATACCAATTATTCAATACTTCAAAAAATTCAGCTATTGCGTGATAAGCTAGTTGCGTATCAAACTTATCAAGGCTATCTTCAATTTTTGCTACTGCGACCTTTAGTTTAGCAAGGATATATTTATCCAAAACATTTTGTGCACCACTTTTCCTTTCTGTAGCCTTTACTCCATCAGCATTAGCATACATGGTGAAAAAGTGATAGGCGTTCCATATAGGTTTGATAAACAGGCGAAGCGTATCAAAAACCATCTTGCCGTCTTTATCAATTAGTAACTCTTGCCCCTTCACAACGTTAGAAGCAAGCATAGTTGCTCTTAGAGCATCAGAGCCATGCTTAGCAAATAATTCTAGCGGGTCAGCGTAGTTATTTAGACGCTTGGAGAGTTTTTGACCAGTAGAATCGAGTATCACGCCATGACAAATGCAATTTAAAAATGGTGGACGGTCAAACAGAGCAGTAGATAAAACCATTAAGGTATAAAACCACCCTCTAGTTTGAGCAGAATATTCAACTATGAAGTCAGCAGGAAAATGCTCCTCAAACCATTCTTTATTTTCAAATGGATAATGAACTTGACCATAAGGCATAGAGCCGCTTTCAAACCAGCAATCGAAAACGTCTTCTACCCTACGCATTACTGATTTGCCAGTAGGATCATCAGGATTTGGTCTAGTTAGTTCATCAATAAAGGGGCGGTGTAAATCTTTTACTTTAACGCCAAAGTCTTTCTCTAGTTCCTCTATTGAGCCGTAAACGTCAATTCTTGGGTATTTAGGGTCGCTTGAACGCCAAATAGGTATAGGAGCACCCCAAAAACGGTTGCGGCTAATTGACCAATCTCTAGCATTTTCTAACCATTTACCAAATAAATTATCCTTAATATTACCTGGTATCCAGTTGATTTGTTGGTTTAATTCAACCATGCGATCTTTAAATGCTGTAACTTTTACATACCAAGAAGGTACGGCTTTATAAATTAACGGCGTATCAGTACGCCAGCAATGCGGATAATTGTGCAAAAATTGTTCTGTCTTTAGCCAGTTCTCTTGCTCCTTAAGCTTAATGATAATTTTATCGTTAGCATCAAACACCTGCAAGCCAGCAAAATCAGGCACTTCTGAAGTGAATTTACCAGCATTATCAACAGGACAAACAAGCTCTATATTGTGAGCTTGGCAAAGCATTTGGTCATCCTCACCAAAACCAGGTGCCATATGGACTATTCCTGTGCCGTCTCCTTCTACAACAAAGTCACCAGCCAATATTTTAAAGCTGTTTGGATGCCCTGCAAAATAAGGAAATAGCGGCTTATAAGTCAATCCTTCTAAATTGCTACCTTTCAGGGTTATAAATTCTTCTGTGCCTTCAAGTCCAAGCTCCTTAGCGTACTTAGCCAAGGCAAATTTACCTATAATATAGCAGGTGCCATTATAAGGTACGCATGCATAATCAATATTGCTACCAACGGCTAAGGCTAAGTTGGATGGCAGAGTCCAAGGCGTTGTAGTCCAAGCTAAAATTCTATATTCATTAAAACCACTTGGCGCCTCTGCTGGCTTATTACCGAGAACAAAGCTTACAGTAACAGCTTTATCTGCTCTCTCGCGGTAGGAGTTGTCAAGCCTAGTTTCAAAGTTTGAGAGTGGAGTCTCGCACGCCCATGAATAAGGCATTACCCTCATAGACTCGTATATTAAGCCCTTTTTGTATAATTCATTAAATACCCAAAGCACTGATTCCATAAAACTTTTATCCATTGTTTTATAGGAATTAGCGAAATCCACCCAGCGTGCTTGCCTGTTAACATAAGTCTCCCATTCAGAAGTGTATTTCATCACTGAAGAACGGCAATGAGCGTTAAATTTATCAATACCAAATTTAGTAATTGCTACCCTTCCTGAAAAGCCTAAATCTTTTTCTGCGCCCATTTCTGCAGGAAGACCATGACAATCCCAACCAAAACGCCTTTCAACTCTTTTACCTTTAAGTGTTTGGTAACGAGCAAATACGTCTTTAACAAAACCAGTTAATAGGTGACCATAATGCGGTAGACCATTAGCAAATGGAGGACCATCGTAAAAAATAAACTCATTTTTTTGTCCATTTTTTGTTGAATCCCTATTGTCAATTGACTTTTGGAAGATATTTTCCTTTTGCCAAAAATCTAAGATTTTTGTTTCCATTTCAGCAAAATTGACTGAGGATTCGAGCTCTGGATAGAATTTCTCTTTTTTCATGGTAAAATGTGCTTGTGTAGTAGTTAATAGTAAATTTTTGATACTAACGATATTTATGATATTTTCAAGGCAAGATTGACTTACCTGTCAATATTTGTCCATCAGGCAACTATAATATTAGAAAAAATTAAATTAAGTAGTTGACAATGAGAAGCTAACTTGCTAAAAATATCAACTATACATGATACGCAAGTCTTAATCTATAATTCCTTATAAGGCGATTTTCAGATAGTTATTAATAAAAAAACCGCTTGCCAAAGCTTGGTTTATAATAAATTTAACTCACGGACGAGCATGACCTTTTTAACTTAAGCATTCTTTTAAATTTTCAAAATAAATCTATATTTAGCTTATTCCATTGTTAATAACTATAAAATCAATTTAAATTCAACCTATCAAAATTAAGTAAGAAATGAACACAATCAAGCGCACCCAAAAGGAAGATAAAGGACAAAATACCGATACTACAAATAGCAATAATCATAAAGATAACGAAAAAACCGAAGTGAATAAAAGCGATGTGGTAGTTAACTTAAAACTGCTTAAACGCAAGCAGCCAAAAGAACTGCAAGATCAAGCTGAAGCACTTGGTATTGAAAATGTTAGCTCGCTATTAAAACAGGAATTAATATTTTCTATATTGAAGAAAATTGTAGAGCAGGGTGGTCTAATATCAGGTGAGGGAGTGCTTGAAGTGCTACCAGATGGCTTTGGTTTCTTGCGCTCGCCAGAAGCAAATTATCTAGCAGGTCCTGATGATATTTATGTTTCTCCTAGCCAAATTCGTCGTTTTGGCTTGCGTACAGGTGATACCGTAGAAGGACAAATCAGAGCGCCAAAACCAGGTGAGCGGTATTTTGCCTTGCTAAAAGTTAATAATGTAAACTTTGAGGAACCTTCTAGAGCTTACCATAGAGTGCCTTTTGATGACTTAACACCTTTGTATCCTGAGGATAAACTAGCTTTAGAAATTGAAAACGATCCTAAACATTTTAGTACTAGGGTTATTGAACTAGTTGCTCCAATGGGTAAAGGGCAAAGAGCGTTGATTGTTGCGCCGCCAAGAACTGGTAAAACAGTGTTGCTACAACAAATAGCCCACGCAATTACAGCAAATAATCCAGAAGTATATCTAATAGTGTTGCTTATTGACGAACGCCCTGAAGAGGTTACAGATATGCAACGTTCTGTAAGAGGAGAAGTTGTTAGCTCTACCTTTGACGAGCCAGCAAGTAGGCACGTTCAATTAGCTGAAATTGTAATTGAAAAAGCAAAACGTTTAGTAGAACATAAAAAAGATGTGGTAATTTTAGTTGATGCTATCACTAGACTTGCCAGAGCTTACAACACAGTTGTGCCGTCTTCAGGGAAAGTTCTTACAGGTGGTGTGGACGCAAATGCACTACAGCGACCAAAAAGATTCTTCGGAGCTGCACGTAATATTGAAAATGGTGGATCATTGACTATAATAGGTACAGCACTGATTGAAACAGGTTCACGTATGGATGAGGTAATCTTTGAAGAATTCAAAGGTACTGGTAACTCTGAAATAATACTTGATCGTAAAATTGCAGATAAGCGTATTTACCCTGCAATAGATATTACAAGATCAGGTACACGTAAAGAGGAGTTATTGATTGATAAAGCTACTTTATCTAAAATGTGGGTACTGCGCCGTATTATCAACCCTATGGGTACTGTTGATGCAATCGAGTTTCTATCAGAGAAATTGAAAGATACAAAAACTAACGCAGAATTTTTCAATTCGATGAATTCATAAAGTAACCTACATAAGGAGGGGAGATGGCTAAAAGATCAAAAATCGCTTTAATTGGTGGTGGTAACATTGGTGGTACACTTGCGCACCTTATAAGTTTAAAAGAGCTTGGTGACGTTGTAATGTTTGATATCGCAGAAGGTTTGCCACAAGGCAAAACACTGGATATTGCTCAAAGCAGCGCAATAGAAGGCGTAAGCGCATCATTGAGCGGTACTAATGATTATAAAGACATAGCAGATGCTGATGTTGTGATTATCACAGCTGGTATTCCTCGTAAGCCTGGTATGAGCCGTGATGACCTAATTAGTGTTAACACCAACGTAATGCGTGAGGTTGCGCATGGCATAAAAACTTATGCTCCTAATGCTTTTGTGATTGTTGTTACAAACCCCCTTGACGCAATGGTGTATGTTGTACAAAAACTAACAGGATTTGCGCCGAATAAAGTAGTTGGAATGGCTGGAGTCCTTGATTCAGGGCGCTTTACTCACTTCCTAGCAGAAGAATTCAAAGTGTCTGTAGAAAGCGTAAACTCCTTTGTACTCGGTGGACACGGCGACCTTATGGTACCGTTAGTTAGGTATTCTACAGTAAGTGGTATACCAGTACCAGATTTAGTCAAAATGGGCTGGAGTACAAAAGAACGTATTGATGCAATAGTTGAGCGTACTAGAAATGGTGGCGGCGAAATTGTTGCATTATTAAAAACTGGTTCAGCTTTTTATGCTCCTGCAGCTTCTGCAATTGCTATGGCAGAAAGTTATTTAAGAGATAAGCGTAGAGTTTTGCCATGCGCTGCTTACTTAAATGGTGAATATGGCTACAAAGATATCTATGTTGGCGTACCTATCGTGATAGGCGCTAGTGGCGTCGAAAAAGTCGTTGAAATTGAGCTTAATGCCGAAGAAAAAACAGCTTTCACTGCTTCAGTTGAAAGTGTTAGAAAACTTCTAGACTCTATTAAATTGTAAAAATACGCGCAAGGAGAATAAAATCTATGAAAGAGCAAATAGTCTTAATCACTGGTTCAACTAGCGGTATTGGTTTAGGTATAGCAAAGAAATTTGCAAGTACTGGGGCAAAATTAGTAATTAATGGTTTTGCAAGCGCAGAACTTATAGAACAATTAAAGCAAGAGCTGCTGGCAGCTGGA
>JAIXRE010000042.1 GCA_027485375.1 Rickettsiaceae bacterium
AATTTTTTTGGATTGCTTCAGGCTAACGCCTTCGCAAAGACGCTTATTTGCTATGATAACCCCGCCACCGTCATTGCGAGAAGCAAAGCGACGAAGCAATCTAGTATGTGAATTTTTTTGGATTGCTTCAGGCTGCCGCCTTCGCAAAGACGAGGCTATGCATCACTAGCCACGCTTTATTATAAGTATAACCCAGTTACCTTTCGTTATAACTTGGTGCTGAGCAAAGCCATAACGGCTAAAGGCTGATAATACGTCTTGATGCTGAGAATCTAAAAAGCCTGATAAAATTGCATAGGAACTACGCGCTGCTAAAGCATCTATTTGTGTAGATAGCTCAATTAGTGGTCCTGCTAGAATATTGCTAATTATCAGGTCAAAGCTTGGCGCACTTTGTTTTTCAGACCAAATTTCTTCTGGAGAATTTTGAAAAAATGTTATATCTAAATTATTAAAAACTGCATTATCCTTAGCGATTTCTATTGCTACTGATTCAATGTCGCAACCATATATCTTTGCATCACGCCATAAGTGTTTAGCGGCAAAACTCAATATACCTGTTCCAGTCCCAATATCAATTATATTATCGAATATAAGAGCCGAGCTAGCCAAAGATTCCAGTCCTTCTATACATCCCGAAGTAGTGCTGTGTTCTCCTGTGCCAAAGGCTCTTGCTGCATCTATAAATAAGCCAATTTTACCTGCTGGGCAAAGTTCTTTATGGCTGCGAGCGCTAATAAAAAATCGTTCAATTTCTAGTGGCTTCAAGTTATTTTGGTAAGCACTTACCCAGTCCTGATCAATAACTTGTTCCAGTTTTACATCACTAAGTATTTGCAAATTATTATTTTGTACAAATTCTTGTATTTGAGCCATTAAATTTGCTAGGTCAGGTTTTTCAGTTAAGTATACTTCATAATTCCAAATATCCTCTGGCATAGCCTCAACAGTTTTGGACTCAATTTCATAACAGCTAGTACTTAAGCCGCTAGGTAATTCTAACTCGTCGAAAGCTTCTAAATATTTATAATTTGTTGCAAAGCTGATTTTATATGTAACTTTTGATTGACTAAATGGCATAATTATAGTTTTATATTGATTTGCTCTAGCGCGTAAAATATCAGTAGCTTACTTCAGGGGCAAATGGTATTTTATCAATTACAGTAAATATATTTAAAAAAGGTTTAGAAATGATGATTAAAACAAATATACTAAAAATTTTTATGGTAAGCAGCCTAGCTGTTTCCCTATTAAGTACAACCGCTTTTGCAGCAGATACTCAAAATACTGCGCAATCACCTGAGACTAATAAAGCAGCCGGTGAAAACGCTACAAATAAAACTATCGAGACAGAAGCTGTTATTGCTGATTATAAAAAATACGTTGCAGGAGTTAGCCTTAAAATTCGTGGCGAGATAGTTGAATATAGAAAAAATGTAGCGAAATTAAATAAGCAAAAAAGGGAGCTGTATCACCAATTATCAGAGGATGCTCAGGCTTATTTGGAAAAAGAACAATCATTTAGAAAAAAATTACCACTGAATCAAAAAAGGCTTATAAATATTCAGAATCCAGGAGAAAAGCCCCAAAAAGATCAAGAGCAAAAGTAAATAATAAAAGTAGGTTTTTGCTTGTAACTTCAAACAAAAACCTACTATATAGTTATTACCATTAACGATATAAAATGGTAAATATCCTTAGTTACTATGCTGCAATTGCAGATGCTTCTGCATCACCAATTATAACTAGATCGAACAAATTACCTGTGTCATAGTCTACTGCATTAAAAGAGATTGCTGCTGTAATTTCTTGACTAATTGAACTTTCTGTACTTGCAACTTTGGCGACATTTACGTTATCAGAGCAGAATTTTTTAAGCTCTTCATGAGAGATAACAACGGTATCGTCTTCGTCATCTGTTATTAGTTTGACTTGTTCTACTGTTTCAACAGTATGTTTTACTAATTTACTCTTAACTGCTTTTACAGCTTTGCTGTAGGTAGCATACAGTCCAGATGCAGTGGTAAAGGATTGTTGCTTTACTACTTCTTGTACTTCTGAACCTTCAGATTTGACGTCTTTTTCAGCTTCTTTTTGTACCTTGAGTGCTTTAAACTGCTCAATTTGGTGTTCATTAACTTTCAAGACTAGTTGTTTACCTTCGACTCCTGTTCCTTCTATTGCCTGTAAAAGATTATTACCATTAATATCAGCAAAATACTTCATAGAGTGACCGTCAACTACTGCTAAGCTATGAGCAAAAATAGCAAGCTTATTATAGGCTGTGACTACATCACTAGCTAATTCCTTAGCATCTTTTGGCAAAGCTGCAGAACCGCTAAGCGCGGCTACTAGACCTGGTCCGTAGCTACCAGCGTAACAACCGCTAATACCAGTAAAGATTTTTGCAATATCAATAACCACTTTTAGCATGCTACTTTTAACCTGATGAAGCGGTTGTACCATTTCCTCTTGGATTTTTTTAATCAAACCTTCTTGGACGATATTTAAATCATTCATTACTGCAACTAATGTTGCTGGATTCTCGTAAGAATTAAGTAATTCATAAACTGTGGTTGCATTTTTAACATTTAACAAAGGTGTTACTGTGCTTATAATAGATCCAACTTTGTTAAATAAATAAACCAAATAGCTACTTTCAGTATCTGAAGGTGTTGTAGACGCAGAGCCTTCGTGTTTTTCAGCTGATTGCACGTCTTGAACTTTAATATACTCTTGACCCATTTGCTCATTTACGCGACTAACTACGTTAGGCTTTTGCGCTTGTACAGAAGCAAAGAAAATTTCAGATTGAATACTTTTGACAGTCATTTCCTCGGTAGTTTTCTTAGTTTCCTCTATCTTAGTAAATAAACCTGCCTTTAAAGCATGCTCAATTACTGGGCGTGAACCTGGATTATCAAAAGTTACAGAATCTGTAACTTTCATTCCTCTAGATAACATTTCTACAGCTGCAAGGTCAGAAAGCACTGAACCCAAAGAGTGTCCAGTGGTTGAGAAGCTGTATTCTTCAGCATCTTTCTGTAATTTTCCTTGAATTTCAGTTATGAAAGCTTTTATTGATTCAAGCTTACGATCTGGCGTGATTTTTGCCGCTAATTGCATATCTGCCCAAATATCTTCTAGCGACTGTTTTATATCAGACGCAGATACTTGAGTGCCAGCATGTGCTATAACGACTTGCTTAGTGTCTTTATTTATAAAAGCTACTGCTTTAAATTCTGATTTTGTTGCTGCTTCCATTTCGTGGCTAGTTGCAAGCACCTTCCAGTTTGAATTTGCTGTTAAGTGTTTTATATGTTCAGCAAGGTTCTCACGTGTTTGGTAAGCAATATTTACCAATTGCTGTTCGAGCTGGGCCTTGGTAACTAAGTCTTGCTTAGCTAACTTGCTCTTAGGTAATTCTTTATTAGATTTCGCCATAAGCTATAATACCTTATTTGAGTTGATTGTTACATGCGAGTTTTACAAACCATTGGTTTAAAAAACTTAATTGCTAATATACACTAAAAGTAAACACATAGCAATATCTTTTATAATAAAAATTAATTAGTTTGTATTTTTAATTACTTAATCTAAGTAATATCTGCCTTGCGCCCCAAGATATTAAGGCAGGTCATCAATATAAATAATTGCCTAGAGGGTAATTCTGAGGTATAAACTAAAGCTATTGATGATTAAACTCTTTGAGCTTTAACAATGAAAACAAAGTCAAATATCGTGACTCTTATTAGTTTGGTGCTGATGATTGCAATCTGCTGGGGTGGCTGCGCAGCTGCTCAGAGCACTATAGAACAAAGTAGCGAGGAATTGCTGGACACGGGTGAAGGGGAAGAAGAGATGGCTCTAGAACCCGATAATTCAAGTAATTTAAAGACTGGAGCGCCTAGTAATGAGCCTAATGATTCTGCGGCAAATAGCGTTTTTGATTTGCTAGAAAATCAAACTCCTAAAGGAAAAGATTTGCAACAACAAGAACCTACTCAAGAGCTGGTTGCTTATAAGACAGCTAAACTTATTGCGCTAAACAAAATCACGGCTAAATCTCAGGAATTAACCTTAAAAATTGGTGAAGCTAAATATTTTGGCAATGTGGAGATTAAAGTACATAAATGCTTAAAAAAGCCAGATCCTTATAAGCCTAACAATATGATTCTTTTATCCGTAACAGAAAATAAGATTGATGAGGACCAGCTCTTGGTATTCCAAGGTTGGATGATGTCGTCAGATATTCCTCTTTCTACTTTTGAGCATCCGGTGTACGAAATTTTTGCTAGAGATTGTTTGTAGATGCCATATATTTTGCCCCTACTAACTTTTGCTATTCCTGCTATTGGCATGACTGCTGGTCTTGCTGCTGCTCCATTGATTACATGCCTTTTTCTTTTCTTGTTTTATGAACTTCGTTATAGCTATAGCGCTGGCATATCTACACATTATTTATTTGCAGAGTGGAAAACAGAAATTATTTTTGCCATTTGGGTCTTGATTAGCTGCTTTTGGTCTAGTGATATTGCTGCTAGTTTAACACTGTATGGTCAAATATTTATTCCTGCCTTACTTGTTATAATTTTATGGTCTAATTTAGGCAAGCTGCAGTCAGCAAGTAGCTCTATTGCTAAGGCTTTATTTTTAGGAATAATTGCTGCAATAGTTATTTTCTTTGTAGAATATAGCTCTAACGGGTTGATTTCTTATAATTTTCGAGCGCTTTTCCAACCAGATCCTAAATACTATTTTGCTTTGCATAACCTTGATAGAGGTTGCGCTTTGCTTGCTATTAGTTCTTGGGTTGTCATAGCTAAGGTAAAGCAATATGATAGCTTATTTTCTAGGACGCTTCTCAAAATACCTTCTTATATAGTAGCAGTAATTTTTTACTTAATTATCCTATATTTACTAAGCCTCTCAGATAGTTTAGCTAGTTTCGTTGGCTTTGCAATAGCAGGAATAGCTTATTTAGTTATTAGCTACAATACTAAACTAGCACGATTAATAAACCTAGCGGTGGTACTCGGTTCATTATGTATGCCAGTGATTGCATACCATATCGCTCCTAGAGAAATATCAGATAGATATACTATACCAGATTCTGCTAAGCATCGTTTATTTATTTGGAATTTTGTCGTTAATAAAGCACTTGACCAACCACTTATTGGCAAAGGGTTAGGGGCATCAAAAAATATACCTATTAGTGCAAGCGATACTATAGAGTATAATGATTACCGTTGGTCTCCATTACCTTTGCATCCTCATAATAACTTGCTACAAGTATTTTTGGAAACAGGCTTAATAGGACTATTATTGTTTATAGCCTTATTTTATAAATGGCTACAGAAAATCAGTTGTCATATCGAGCAAAAATCTGCATTTGCTAGAGCTGCTCATGCTGCTTTAATAACTTATTACATTATAGGAATGATTTCTTTTAGTGTTTGGCAAGCTTGGTGGATTTGTACTGGGCTTTGGGTTGCGGTAATACTTAAATTACTCGATATAGAAAGGAAGTCTACCGCTTTGGATGCTTCGTATGAACGTTTAATATAGTTGGCGGTAAAACTAGACTCTTTCAACAACAAGCTAAAAGCAAGCTATGCAGATGAAACAGGTAAAGAATGGAACCAAAAAGAATAGTAAGACTTAAGCTCTTGCTAAGAATTTATTTCTTGAAATAAATTTATTGTACCAAACTCAACCTAAATTACTATAATATGAATGCATCTAGTTCGCATGATAAGTCTACAACTAAAGAGATGTCTCGCAGCGAAGCACTAGAAAAAGTTAAAACTACTACTAAAGAAGGTCGCATTATCTCAAGTAGCGATGAAACAAAAGCTCTTACTAATAGCCTTAATGCTACAGTTAGAAAATCAAGCTGTTGTCAAAGATAGCGCAAAGACTGAGCAATCATTGCAAGGAATGGTACAAAATAACCTAGAAAGAGCCAATAACCAGTATAATGGAAGTACAAAGCAAGTGCTTGACGGAAGCCTATCAGCAGAGGAAATAAAGGCTAAAGAACTTTTAAACAAAACTGATATAGAAGGTCAGAAGGGAGAGATCGTTGATAAGTTTAATAACACTAGTGACTCGACAATAATAAGTACCAAAAAAGATTAGTAAAAAGCTTTAAAAGCCTATAAAGAATATGCATAGTAGGAGTTTATTAAGGAAAGTTTGAACCTTAGGAGAAGGGAACATATGATAAAACAATATATAGGTGAAGACAAGAATTTAACGCAACTATGTTTAAAGCCAATATTTGACGTTAGATATCTAACGCTTCAAGCGATTTGGTTATCAACGCCGATAATTTTTATATTCTTTTTAAGAGATGCTTTCCATAAGAAGTTTGACCTTATAGACCCTTTATCTTTTTTTGGGTCTGTAGACTATTTACTCTATTTAGTCCTGTACGCCATAATCACAAGCTTAGTGATATTAGCTAGATACCAATATTACCTTTATTGCAGTTTTACTGTGGATAAAGATAAAGTTTCATACGTTAGTAGCTTTATCAACTACAAAAGAAAAGATGTAAAATATGAGGATATCAAAGAAGTAGTCCTAAAAATAGGTTTTATACAAAGGTTGTTTGGTTTTGGCACAATTAGCGTTATCACTAATGCTACTATAAGCAAGCATAATACCGTTACTGAGGCAGGTATTGACTTATTTAATATTGCTAATCCTATGGAAGTATACGAGATATTGCAGCAAAAAATTGCTGCAAGTCAAAGATAAGGAAGCCACTAAATAGTATTAATAACAATCACGGGTCATAAATTAGCAATATATATATTGTCAAATTAAAATAGCTATAGCAATATATATATTTACAAATTTAGTATATTAACTATATGGACTACTACCTTAGGAAACTCACTTGTGAGCAATTAACTGACAAATTAAAGCCAGTAAAACAAATCGCTACTCCTACTAACCTCAACTCTGGATTAGGAAGGAGTTTTTAATAGAGGGTTTAGTAGGTTTAAGGCAATAAGCAGCTAAGGCGGAGAGGATATGCACAAAGGCATTCCACACTGATCTATGTCTGGTATGCTCTGTTTTTCCTAAAGCAGCAATACCTCGGAATACCTTGTTCCTAGAAATTCTTTTTGGATGGCAGACAGCCAAGGAGGTCGAGTCAATATAAGAGATACCTGTAGCTTGAGCTTGGTGGCAATACCACTCAAGCAATAAGACCAAATAGCATAAAACCCTTGATTTTAAGGCAATAAAGCGGTTATATGAAAGAATTGTCTTAAATTCAGCCTTATATCTCCAGTTTTGGCATTTTACCCCCAAAATCTCCATTTTTACCCTCTTCATCTCTGGTACATGCAAGCACTCAAGGCGAAGGTACGCATGTCATCAAAGCCTTTATTTACATATTTTTCAGAGAATTGCCATTTTTTGACCCCACACTTTTTAGAGAACAAAAAGCGTAGTAGCGGTGGAGGTTCGAAACGGAAAAAATAAGCTAAACCAAGGGATGGGATGCAGCTTCCACTATCCTTCTAAGAAGACATATGTTATTATGAGGTCCATGTGTAAGCGGCTTAAAATAAAATTTACAGGGTTTCATTACAAGGTAGCAGTATTTGATCAAGACGAAGAATTGAGCCATGAAGTAGCAAAGCTCCAGATAAAAACACTTGATGAGCAAGGTGCGTGGATACCTGATGATGAGGCATATAAACAGATTGAGGCAGTAGGAAAATGAAACTTTATTTAAAAGTAGTAGAAGTAGCCATAGAGCATGGTGAGAAGTTTTTGATCATTAAAAGACCAGAAGGTAAGCATGCAGGAGGTTTGCTTTCTTTCCCTGGCGGTAAGGTTGAAGAAATAGATGAGCAAAATGAGTGGGATATTTTAAGGCTTGCTGCAAAGAGAGAAATTTTGGAAGAAGTAGGATTAGATTTAAAAGATGACCTGAAATATATCACCAGCAATTATTTTGTTGGTAGTAATGGGTCTCATGTGATTAACACCATATTTCACTGCAAAATCGAAAAGACAGATTTGATAATTAATGCATCAGAACGTGAAGTGCCTGAATATTATTGGCTAACAGCAGAAGAAATAAATAAGGCGCACAATGCACCGCAGTGGCTAAAAAGGTGTATGCAATATCTAAGAGCCTGTGTGTGAATTTATGCCTAAGGAGTTAAGAATTAAGCGTTGAAAATTGCAGTTACTATAACAAAACAAGTTAAATTAGCAGTGCAGGAGCGTTTTGCTGGTTAAAGAAATTAGGCTATAGCTATAAAAAAAGCCTATACCTATTTGGAGGCAAATGCAACAGAACCCAAATAAACTGCATCCTCTACTCAATTTTGGGGCTATTTTTCGGATTCATTATAATCTGCGTTGCCACATTAATGCCAGTGTCAATAGATGCTTCCATTGATGGCAAAAAATAATCACCAACTAAATAGGCCTGCTTGGCAATATTATTCTTGATATAAGGAACTTCTGGAGTAAGACGCGGGATGGCATGTGTCCACTGATGATCGAGAATGATCTCGTGCTGCTCAAAAAAATGGGCTAAATCATATTGCTCTCCTACCCCTATCTTGAAAACATCAATGCCATAATGGGTAATACCTGTTATACCGTAACTGCCATCAAGTATATAGAGATTATTCACATTCGCATATTGCGATTTCAACTGTCCCTTAACTAATAGCAGCCTACCTTTTGTATATTCCAAAGGAATATTAAAATCGGTTATTTTATTAATAATCGGTATTGGCACGGCAAATACTATAATATCAAAGTCGCCCATTGGCTTATCTTTAGATCCAATTTGCCATTTTTTTGTTTGCTCTGAATAATTGCAGTATGTTACTTGCTCGTTAAATTTAATATTCTCTGAGTATTTTTTAGCAATAGCATTAGGCAAACTATCCATACCATTTGATAATGTACAAAGCTTTGTTACCGCGGATGACATAAGCAAAGTACCTACGGTCATTTTTAACGAAAAAAAAAAAAAAAAAAAAAA
>JAIXRE010000099.1 GCA_027485375.1 Rickettsiaceae bacterium
GTCCTTTTCCTCATCCACTGGTGCGGGTGGAGGGACTTGAACCCCCACGCCTTGCGGCGTTAGAACCTAAATCTAGTGCGTCTGCCAATTTCGCCATACCCGCTTAAGCTAAGCAAGTTTTTTTCTAGGCTTACCGCCTATTAGACCTCACGCGAAAGTCTATTATCTAAAAACTTGCAAAGAATTTACTTAAAAAATAATAATACACATTATGTAGCCTTTGTAAATCACTATTTTTTGTGTTTTCATTAATCTTATGCGCAAACTCTGATAATAAACCAAATTCTGCTACTTGGCAATAATCTTTAATGAACCTTGCGTCAGAAGTACCGCCATTAGTCCTGAACTCTGGTTTAAACCCTGTTTGTTCTTCTACTACCAAAGCCAGATCTGCAAACCACTTAGTAGGCTCTTGGATAAAAGAATTAGCGGAAACTTGGCTTTTCAACTCATAGTCTGGAGCGTATTTTTCTATACGTTGCCGCACCAATTTTACTATACTCTCACTTGAATGCAGGTCATTAAAGCGAATATTAAACTTAGCCTCGGCACTCTTTGGAATCACATTAGTAACATTATTATTAACGTCAATTGATGTGATTTCTAAATTAGAAGGAGGAAAAAATTTGCTACCATCGTCAAGCGATGTATGGGTTAAATCATGTAGGACTTTGACAAGGCAATGAACTGGGTTATTAGCTAGCTCAGGGTAAGCAACATGTCCTTGTGTGCCATTTATCTTCAAGGTGAAGTTTATGCTACCACGACGACCAATTTTGATTGTATCGCCTACCTCTGCGCCGCATGTAGGTTCTCCTAAAACCGCAAAATCTATATTTTTACCCCTTTTTTGCAAATATTCGAGCATAGCCCTAGTACCATGCTGGGCTTTTCCTTCTTCATCTGAGGTAAGCAAAAAGCTTATAGCGCCACCAAAATTTGGGTTAGCCTTGAGATATTCAAAGCTGGCAGCTAGCATACAAGCTATAGCCCCTTTCATATCCACTGCGCCACGTCCATAAATTTTGTCACCATCGCAGCGCATTACAAAAGGATCGCTTTGCCAAAGGTTATCTTCTCCTGCTGGCACTACATCAACGTGACCAGCAAAGCACAAATTAGGTCCTTTAGGCAGCATATTATTTGCAGTATATTCTGCATAGAGGTTCAAGACCCTATAATTCTCTTCGCCAAATACTTGTACGTCCACATAAAAACCGTGCTCTTGCAACAAAGTTTTTATATACTCCATTGCGCCGCCATCAGATGGTGTTACAGATTTACACGCTATTAGCTTTTTTAGGTAGTCTAGATATCTCATATCAAGTAATTTGGTAATTTTTTATGATTGCTTCAAACTCGTTTAGACTAGCATAAGTTATGCTAGTTTTCTTCGTTAACTGATGAGTAAACCAAGTAATTTGTCTCTTTGCATATTGCCTCGTGCGAGCTTGCGCAAGAGTTAGCGCCTTGCCCAAGGTAATCTCTCCAGCTGTATATTGCAATAGTTCATGCACTCCAAGCGCCTTAGCTGCAGGCAAGGAGTTCAAATTGCCCTCTCTAAGGTTGTTTTTAGCTAACGCTTCTACCTCTTCGATAGCACCATTTTTGAATAAATCTACTAACCTTTTATTACAAGTATCGTACAAAAAGCTACGTTCAGGATGCAAGAAAATTATCTCTATATCCAAATTCTTAGCAGCGTCATATTTATGTAATGGCATGATATTTTCTGACGCCTGAAAAGAAAAAATAGATTTTCCCGTTTGCCTAGCAACCTCAAAAGCTCTAGCTGTCCTTTGCCTATCACCCTTATTTAACTTAATCGCCATTGGATCAAGCTGTAATAATTCTTCAAAGAACGCTTCCTGTCCAAGCTTAATCTGCAAATCACGCACATATAACCTAATCTCGTTTTCTATCTCAGGAATCCTATTATAGCCAAAAAGCAAGGCATTAAGATACATTCCCGTTCCGCCAACAACTATAGGCAATTTGCCTTTTATTAATATCTCGTTGATTTTCGCAGCAGCATGCCCTGCATATTTAACTACTGAAAATTCTTCTGTTACTTCTAAAAAATTATATAGGTGATAAGGTAGCTGCTTTTTATGCTCTTCGGTAGGAGAAGCTGTGATAATAGGAATTTGTTGGTAAATTTGCATTGCATCGCAATTGACAATTTCTCCGTTATGGTTTTGCGCTAAGGTATGAGCGAAGGATGACTTACCGCTAGCAGTAGGTCCGCATATTGCAATTATTTTATTACCACTAAAAGGCTTTATACGAGCTGTTATAAGGGCGGGCTGCTGAGCCATTTTAGATAAAACTATTTGCCCCAAACGTAGACAAAAACAAACAAGAACAACCAAACTACATCAACAAAGTGCCAGTACCAAGCAGCAAATTCAAATCCTAAGTGCCCTTGACCATTAAAGAAATCACCTCTTTTTGCCCTGAAGTAGCAAACTGCTAGGAAGATAGTTCCTATAATAACGTGCAATCCATGAAAGCCAGTGGCTAAGTAAAAGTTTGCTGCGTAAACACCATCCTGCAACTTAAACTCTGCGTGCGTATACTCGTAAGCTTGCAAAGTAGAAAATAATACACCAAGTAAAACTGTAAATCCTAACGCAGCAACACAATCTTTTTGGTTATTTTCCTCAAGAGCATAATGAGCCCACGTAACAGTTGTTCCTGATAGTAGCAGTATCAAAGTATTAGTAAAAGGAATATCCCAAGGGTCAAAAGTTTTGATTCCAGCTGGAGGCCAAACTCCTTCTTTCACTACCCATAAACCATCCAGAATACCAACTGGCATTAAGCTAGATTTAAAAAATGAAAAGAAAAAGGCAAAGAAGAACATCATTTCAGACAAGATAAAAAGAGCCATACCTATACGAAGCCCTGTTTGTACGGCTTCAGTGTGTTGCTTTTCTACAACGCCTTCCCTCACAACGTCTCGCCACCAAGAATAGAGGCAGAATACTAGGCTAGCAAAACCAAAGGCCGTGACATATTCGCCAGCAACATAATGGTGCATAAACATTACAGCCCCAGACAACAACACAAGTAAAGAGAATGAAGTTGATATAGGCCAAGGACTTAAGTTTACAAGGTGAAATGGATGCTGTTTCATAAAGTACGAATAATCAATCTATGTTGGACTCTTCATAAATGAAATTATGCCACCTAGCAAGGATAAAATCTAGAATTATTTTATATAATGGCTAAATATAATACCATTTTCCAGATTAAATAAGGCAATTGGATTTAAAAGTGAGTCTGCGTAAGCGTATATTAAATACGTGCGCAAAGACGAATCTTGCCAAATCCGTTTGGATTATTTAAAAATGGGAATTGGTATAACTAATAGTTAGAGTTTTCATGTTTGCCTAAGTATAGAAATTAATATCCACAAAAATTGTGGATAACTATGTGAACAAACTGTTATTAAACTTCTACAAAGCCGTAAACAATAAGCACTTACCTTGTATGCCTAAAAAATGTACAAAGTGCTGTAGCATGCATATCTATATGATGCACTGATTAAGTTACTAATAACGAAATTAAGTTAATTGTTATATTATCATTATCTACTAGTAATTGTGCATAACTTGTTATACCTAAAGAGCTATACAGCAGAAACTTAAACCTTATAACTAATAGTTAGAGTTTTTACGCTCGACCGCTCATAGAAATTAATATCCACAAAAATTGTGGGTAACTATGTGAGTAAACTGTTATTAACATCCTGCAAAGCTTTAAAAGACAAGCACTTAACTTGCGCGCCTAAAAAATGCGCAGCGCCCCGCAACCCGCATATTTATGTGATACACTGATTAAATTACTAATAACGAAATTAAGCTAATTGTTATATTATCATTATCCACTAGTAATTGTGTATAAGTTTTTATACCTAAAGGCTATAAGATAAAAACTTAAGTGTTATAACTAAAAGTTAGAGTTTGTACGCTCGACCGCACATAGAAATTAATATCCACAAAAATTGTGGATAACTATGTGAGTAAACTGTTATTAACATCCTGCAAAGCTTTAAAAGACAAGCACTTAA
>JAIXRE010000010.1 GCA_027485375.1 Rickettsiaceae bacterium
AGGTAAAGATCATACTATTTTTGCGTTAGTAGCAGGACAAGTAGAGTTCGCAACAAAACAAGACCGCAGATTTATAAGCGTTGTTAGCTAATACCACAAAATCTACCTCAAATAATACTATAAAATAGTTCTAAATAGCCCGTCATGTCGAAAGATTATGGCGGGCTATTTTTTTACATAAAAATCTAAGATAGAAAAAATTATTTACAATTTGGGAGCCGGAATAATGGCTAAACATAAAAATATTGAATTAACAGCAGATTATAACTATAAAAGACAGAGAAAGTACTTTATGCATAAAGTATCTTTAAAAATGCAAATATTGTTCTAATCATATTAAGTTAATAAAATAGTGAAAATTCAAGAAGCGCTAGCTAAGGCTACTAAATTGCTTGCATCAGAAGGAATAGTTAGTGCTGCTTTAGATTCTAGGGTATTACTAGCAAAAGTTGCTAATACAACCCCTGAGTACCTGCTTGTAAGGCAGGATGAGGAGTTGCCAAGCGAGGTATATAGCAACTTTCTGCAAATGGTGCAGCGGCGTCTAGAGCTAGAGCCTATAGCCTATATAACAGGGCAAAAAGAGTTTTATAGTAGGTTATTTGAGGTCAACCATAGCACATTGATACCGCGTCCAGATACTGAATTATTAATTGAAGTTGTGGTAAATTTCCTCGCTGATAATCCTGAAAAGTCTTTGCCTATAAAAATACTTGACCTTGGTACAGGAAGTGGATGTATTGCTATTACTCTATTGCAAGAGGTGGATAACTCGCAGTGCGTTGCAATTGACATTAGCGATGAAGCTCTGCTTGTAGCTAAGCGTAATGCTTTAGCGCATGGAGTAAGCGATAGGTTAAGGCTAGTAAAAAGCGACTGGTTTAGTAATGTTGAAAAACAAGAATTTCATATTATAGTTGGCAACCCCCCTTATATTTCATCTGCAGAAGAACAATACATAGCGCTTGAGACTATGCTTTATGAACCTAAAACAGCTTTGTTTGCAAAAGATGAGGGGTTAGAAGCTTATAAGGTTATAGCAAATGGAGCTAAGGAATTTTTAGCTAAACCCTCTGCTGCAAATATTGGTGGAGTGGTTTTTGTAGAGATAGGCTTTAAGCAATATAATGAGGTAGTAAAAATTTTTGAATTACAAAATTATCGCATGGAAAACTACTATAAAGATTTAGCAGGGCATATTAGAGTAGTTTGTTTCGCCCTAAAAAATTACCTATAAGTTTGTGGTATCCTTACCATTATTTCACTTCTATTACGATCATTGCTAGCAAAGCTTTGACGTTTGTGTCGCCAAATTTGCTTTCTGCTTTCATTATTGACAAAAATCCTATGAGGGTTATTTGCAAACATATTCCTAGTTAGCTTCTTTAAGTCTGCTTTATAACTAGGCATTTTATGCACAATTGTAATGACAGATTTTTTATATTGATCTCCTAATTCTGGCGTTGCTGAATGATAATGCGCTACGGCTTTAGCCCAGCTTTGCAGTTTATCATATTTTGACCTTAAAAATTTGGCTGCATAAGCAACGTTATGAGTAGGGTCAAAAGCATGCTCAATGGAGACAAAGGCGCTGGGATGGTTTTTTAGGCTGATTTGCATGCAACCAATGTCGATATTCTTTTTTCCTAGCATAAGTTGCTGTTTTATGAAATGCACAGCTTGCTGCTTGCTATCAAAGTAATAGCCTTGTCCATCGATGTTAGCAGTCCACGGCCATACTACTTTTATTTTATGCTGGGAATGAGCTTTACCTGATTCTTGCAAAGCGATTGAGTGCAAAGTATCTGCAGGAATACGGTAATGTCTTTCAAAGTGAGAGAATACTCTAGAGCATTTTAAAGACTCGATTAGTTCTCTGTCCGTCTTAGTGCTAGCGTGAACTATTGTTATAATAGCAAATTGTATAATCGTTAATGCGATGGTCAACCTAAAAAACTGTAACATAGGTAAATCTAGTTAAACAAGATAAAAGGGTATGATATAAAAGTAACCAGCGCAACGATTATAATGATCACACAAGTCTTGAAGACAGAATATGAGAAAGCTATTGCTAATTAGTCTCATTCTGTAGTTCCTTCATAGCTTCTTCGTCTTCTAGCCATTTACCTGTGTTTATCAATGTGCTTTGTTGTAATTTGATTATGCGGTTATCGATTGCACTAGGCAATCTTTGTACCGCTAAATAATTAATTTTATGGAATGTTAGCATAAAGGTTTTCACTGCATCAGCCATAGAGGCAAGTTTACTGGCGCTATTGCTAAACATTACAATTTTATTAGGAGAGAGATTGGTTATTCGCATGAATTCAACTAAGGTTTTGCTTTGACCGTGGTAAGGTCCAGTAAAAATTATGCCTTTGTAAAATATAGAGTCCTTGCTGCGTAATTTATAAATGTTGATTTGTTCTTTACCATTCACTTTATCAGCAAATTGCACGCCAAGCTGCGATATTTCGTTATAACGCCATAATTCTGGATTTTTAAACGTCTCATATATCAGGTGACTCATAGAGGTAACACCTAAAACCATAGCACCTTGTTGTTTTAACTGCTCTATATAGTTTGACCACTCTAATTCTACTAGCATCACTTTTCTTTGCTGTAGCCAAGCTGTAACGGCGGTTTTCAAAAAAGGTCTCTTCTCAGCTTGCAATATTAAATTATTAATAAAATTACTTTGTGCAGAGCTATATGCAAGCATTCTAGACTTAGGGGTAATTAAAGTATTATCGATATCAATCAATACTAAACTATCCTTATCTATAAGCGTTGTTATTGCTTTGACTTCATCGCTAGCAATAGAATAGGTCCTTATAGCCAGTGCTTGCCTATGGCTTAAAACTAGAAACAAAAATACTAGTAAGGTTTTTGCTACGCTATTCTTCATACGGGTTCACTTTTTTCTTACTATTAGTTTGCTTACCTTTTTCAAGTTTAGCTTTTATTGCAACTTTGTTAGCCTTGTTGATTACCTCTTGCCAAAAATCAATAAACTCTTGGCTAGAAATTTCTATAGTTTCTTGAGATGGGGTATAATGATAACCAATAAAAGTTATATTAGGATTAAACGATCTTAGTTGGTTTTGCATATTATTCAGAGTTGTTGCATCAGAATCAACCATCACGACGATTTGTGGATAATGCTTGAGTACTAACAGCAAACGGACAAAAGCGGCTATTTTTAGCGACTCATCGGGGCAATTTAATATACCATTATAAAAAGTCACTGGACCACGAGATGTTTCAAGATTAGGTAAAGTTAAATCGTTATTTTGAGGAAAGCTACTAGCAAAATTTAGCCCAAATTTTTGCAAATAGTTTGCTAGCCATACCTCAAGGCGATTAATTTTACCAAAATTGCCAGTTAGGTTGGTGCTGATAGCTATTATAGGAATTTTTTCTGCGCTAATTTCTTGTATAAATTGTGCTATATGTGAATCCACCAATGCATGCTCAAAATTGACTAATAAAACTTCCTTTAAGTAGGGTTTATTAGCAGGTTTGAGCTGGGTAGCAAGCTTGCTTAGAAGGTGATTATAGTTAGCATCATTTTGAGACAAAGCAGGATTAGTTGGCTTTATTAAACTATTATATCCAATTAATCCAATTATATTATTAGGGTCATAATTTTTCTTCAGTACCAGAAAACGATCTTTGATGACAGCAAAGTTATTTGTTTTTATAATCTCCGCGCTGGCGCTGCTTAAGGATACTAAACAAATTACAATTAGATATAGAATTAGCTTTTGCCCGATAGTTTGCATTTTACTGAGATTATTACGTTATTATAGTACATAGTTTATAATAGTAATAATATTTCTGTGAGTTTTGCAAACAGAACCTGTTAAAACACATTACTCACCACCATAATTTGATGAGTTACCTGTTAAATCCATTGTTTTTGTGCCAAGTTTAGCAGTAGTAATGTTTTTACTAAGCTAGTGCTTTTAAAAACTCATTGCGATATATAGGATCTTCAGTAAAGACACCAGTATAATGAGTAGTATCCATAATGCTATTATCTTGCATTACGCCGCGCATAGTCATGCAGCTATGAGAGGCAGAAATTCTAACAGCGACGCCAAGGGGTTTTAAGTGCTCTTGCAAGGTTTCTGCGATTTGCGCAGTCATTTTTTCTTGAACTTGTAGCCTCCTTGCGAACATTTCCACTATACGTGCAAGCTTGCTAATACCAATGATACAACCATTTGGTATGTAGGATATATCGACTTTGCCAGATATAGGTAAAAAATGATGCTCGCAAAAGGATTTAAAGCGAATATTTTTTAAAGTTACGAAATCTTTAAAGTGGTCAATATCATAAAATTTGGTTTCTAGAAGCTCTGCTGCATCTTGATTATAGCCGCTAAACATTTCTTCATAGCTCTTAAGCATGCGCTGAGGAGTCTTGACTAACCCTTCTCTATTTGGATCTTCACCTATGAAGCGCAGCAATAACTTTATCGCTTCTACAGCTTGTTCCTTTGAAGGCTTATTATTTATGTACATGATTTTATGATTTATTTACTTTTGCTGGAAAAATATTTACCACAAATGACCACAAATAGCAAGCCGCCAATAATAGCAATTAGCCCCCCAAGACCCATAAGACCAAGAGCAATTTTCGCCTTAGTAGCCATTTCTGCGCCAGGTGTTTTGCGCATAACGCCATACCCGCCAGCAAGAGCAAGCCCGCTAATATGCATAATTTGCCCTATGGTTACTAAATATAATTGCTGGCTTTTAAGCCTTATATTCTTATCAACATCATCAGGCTTGCATAACATATAAGCAAAGCCCATAAAGGCAACGCTAATTCCTACTATGCAGCCGTGATAATGTGCTGGAATAGTAACGTTCACACCACTAATAATAACACCAATCAAACCGCCAAACAGGAATAAAAAGCTAGAGCATACTATCGCGGCTAGAATATAACTTGGCGCGCTGTTTTTTGACTTGCTTGATAAAGTCTCGTAAAGCATCAGAGCAAAAGCAAGAACAGGTGCTATTCCTCCTGCGTATCTCATATGCAGAGTATAAAACTCTCTAAATTCTGCTGAGACTAGGTCGTATAAGAGGTGACCAAAAATAGCGGTACTTGCTAAAGCAAAATTTAGCCACAGCAGACTCAAGTAGGCTTTTTCCATTTTAAGTTTACGCCCTAGATAAGCCTCAAATAATTTCATCCAAACTATTATCAGGCTTTGAGTGTAGACAAATTGTAAGACGTGACCGCCGCTCCAGTATAAGAGCTCGTAGTAAAAATCGAGATCCATAGGCACAAGCAACATGACTTTTTCTAGACCAGCAGCAGATAAGCCAAAACATATCCAAGCCAAAATAACTAATAAGCTAGTGTGTAGTGAGGTTAAGCTTTGCGGGCGAAATAGATCTTGAGTTATGCAATAACAAGCAAAAAGCAATATTCCTACACTAAATATGCTAAGACCGAGGACAAATACTATATTCTCCAGCATCGGTATATAATTATTCATAATAGGAATGCTTTGCTCAAAGAAAGGCGAAATACCAAGTAATATCGTACCAGCAAGAGATAAATGTGCGCATATAATGCCAAAGGTTGTTATTACTCTTCCTAGGCTCCACCAAGCAGCAGTAACAGACAAAAGCCATACTAAAGCAGATAAATTGACGTGTACTACTAATGAGGCTTTAAACAGGTTTTGGTTAGTAATAAGCATAGCAAGTTGCGGCGTTCTTAGAATTACTAGAATAATCGAATGCAGCCCTGCTATGCTAAGAGCAATTATTCCTATCTGCAGCCAGTAACGAGCTAATTTATTTTGCATTTTGTGCCTTATTAATTTTGATTGTTTAGATTTTTTCCAGCAGAGAATTTTGTGCTAAGCGGTGGCTTAGGTTGCTAAAATCAACAATGCTAGCATCTTGATCTTGACAGGCGCAAGTGAAGATATAGCCTTTACCACCAGAAACGCTTTGGACGCATTGACCGCAAATACCATGCATCATACACTGCATAGGAGAGTTGATGCTACATATTAGCTTGCAATCCTTAGCAAGCTTGCCTGCCAGTATTTCGTCTTTAGAAAGCTTAACCGCCTGCATCATAAGGTTTGAACCAATTGCTATTACCCTATCGATTTTCTCATCATGATGCTGAGCAAAATACTGCATACCGTCTATTATATTACCTTTAAGGCTTATATCCTCAGGGCGGTTATGCTGTAATAACTCTTCTTCACAGCACCATAGCACTTTATCAGCGGCTTCTTCAAGTTTTTCATGGTAAAAACGATCAGCGATTTTTTTGTAACCCGCTATATAGGTTACTTTACAATTATTTTGCCTTAAAGCCTTACCTATAGAAAATAGCACCGCATTACCAAGTCCCCCGCCAATTAGCAAAATATTGCTATCACGCAAAATTTCTGTAGGCTCACCAGTAGGACCCATAAGGACAATTTGCTGGTTAGGCGATAGCACCTTACGACATAACTTTGTAGATTTACCTACTTCTAGTATAATCAGAGAAATCAAACCTTTTTCTTGGTCAGTATAAGCACCAGTTAGGGCTATAGGTTCTACCAAATCAACGATATTTGCGGAATAATTTTGTAGTTTGAAAAATTGCCCTGGCTTGAAATTGCTTGCTGCAAGGGGTGAATGCACTATCACCTCAACGATATTATCAGCAAGGATATTTACCTCTTTTATAGTACTGATAAGTAAAGAATCTAACTTAGAGATAAACGAGCCATAAGACCCGCTATATTTAGGCTTAGATTGCAGCAAGTTTTGTGTAATAGCGTGGTAGTTATCTTTGCTACTTGCAAGTGCCTTAACCACACTACCGTTATATAATGGATTACAATCACCTAGATAAGAAATATTTTTGGTAGATTTAGCTTTAAAGCTTGCGCTCTCAGTACCTATAGCAAATAATACTGTTTTAGCTTGAATATGTGTAGCGCCTTCTAAAGTTTTAAATTCGATATCTCTGCAATGACCATAATCATCTAGATTAATTTTAGATATTTGCATATCCTCTGAGAATTTTACGCCCGCCGCCATGGCGTGCATAATTTCCTCAGGGTTTAATTTGTAAGCTGCTGAGTTTTTTAAATTTTTATAATAATAAATCGTTACGCCGCCAAGCTGATTTATCATCATTTCTCGTATTTGCTCTGGGCTTTTTTGAGCGCGAAATAACTTAGCGTGCCGGATAAACTCCTCTGCAATTAGCTTGTCTTCCTCGTTCCAGCTTTCTTGAAGCGATAAACTTTGCTCGCAGTGCTGCAAGAATTTTTCAACCTGCACGGGGTAATAGTTCATTGCCTCTATTGCTGTGTCAATAGCAGTAAGACCGCCACCAATAACAGCTACAGGCATACGTATAGTAAGGTTATTTATACTTTCCTTAAGGAATGCTCCACCCGACTGCAGATTCATTAAAAAATCTGAAGCGGTTTTTGTGCCTTTAGCTAGGAAATTCTCGAAATTTGGTAGCTTTGGCTCGCCAGCTCCAATACATATGGCTATATGGTCAAAACCCAGCTCAAAAGCCTGCTCTTCTGTTATGTTGCTACCAAATCTTATACCGCCATAAGCTTTGTAGCATTCTCTGCGTTCTAGAATCAATCGCAGAATCGCCAAATTATTCTTGTTCCATCTTGCGGTGATACCATATTCTGTTACGCCACCAAATCCTCTTGGCTGGCGCTCAGAAAGAATTTCTTCATATTCTGACCAGTATTTTATAGGTTTTGTAGAATCAAATGGTAAAGGGCTAATTTTTAAGCCGTCTATAGCCGTGACGTTATGTCCTTCATTTAGCAGGTAATGCGCAAGGCTAAAGCCAGCAGGACCAAGCCCTACCACCAGCGCGTTATAGCCAGTAGGCTTTTTAGGCAAGGGGCTAGCGATATTTAATGGATTCCAGCGTGTTAGTAAAAGATAAATCTCAAGACCATAAGGTAATTTGAGGACGTTGTTCAGGATACTAGACTCAATAAGCGGCACATCAACAGGATCTTGTTTCTGATATATACAAGAGCTCACGCAATCATTACAAATCCTATGTCCTGTTGCGGCAACCATAGGATTATCAAGGGTAATTATAGCTAATGCCCCTAAACTAAACCCTTGAGCTTCAACAAGATTCATTTCAGAAATTTTTTGCTTTAGCGGGCAACCATTTAGGGCTTTATCATCCGTAGTTGCTGGAACTAAGCCTTTAGAACATGAATCTTTTCCTTGTTTATGACAATAAATGCAGTAATGCGCATTATTTAAGGCTTTTTCTGAGTAACTATCTGCAGTATAGTCAAAGCCATAACGTACTTCAGACTTATAATGTTCTATTTTTTTAGAGCTAATTAAGTTGTCTTTATCAATTGATTGTGGCAAGCTAAAAATAGTAAGGCTGCTATTATTATGGACCATATAAGCAGCGTATTGCGCTGCTATGTCTAACTGGCTTGCATAACCTGCATTGCTATTTTGCCATGCTAAAACTTGTTTGGCAAAGCTGCCTTGAGTAATATTGCCACCAAGTAATTCTTGCAGAGCTTTGGAGACCGCGGCAAAATCAATATCTTTTAACGTCTCTATAGGATATTTTTTTACAGCAATACGCTGGACAAATCGCCTTTTACATTCATAAATAATATCAAATTCTTTATGTTCTGCTCTTAGTGCAAAGACTTTTTCCTCTATACTAAATAATTGTGCTAGGAAGTCATCTAAGACTGGAGCGATATCAATTAGAAATGCCGATATATTGTCGCCTTGGCTTTTAGGTAGCGTGTAACCATGCTCAGTGACAAAATGTTCAAATAGCTTTTGTAACCTATGCAAACCTTCTAAGCTATGTAGGTCAGTAAAGTTTAGCCCCCATTTTAGTTGCATAGGTTATAGCCTTAAAGAGAGGAGTCTATCCACTCAACGATAGTTGTTTTTGGCAAGACACCAATTTTTGTTGCAATAGGTTTGCCGTCTTTAAAAAGCATCATTGTTGGAATGCTTCTTATACCAAGACCGGACGGCACATTAGGGTTGGCGTCAATATCCATTTTTACTATTTTTAGCTTGCCGTCAAGCTCTGTGCTTAATTGCTCGATAATAGGTCCAAGCATTTTGCAAGGTCCACACCATTCTGCCCAAAAATCAACCAAAACAGGAGTTGATGAGTTAAGTACTTCTTGCTCAAAAGATTCATCTGTTACGTTATTAGCCATCAATTTACCTCGATTTTGCTTATAAATTATGATTATATATGTATAAACAATTTTAACAAACTAAAAATTTACTCGAGATGTTATTAAATAAAAACTGCGTCACTGAATTTATTGTTACTTTTGGCTATGTAGGCAAGATTAAATTTGCCCCAGGAACCTTTGGCTCACTTGCCGCTTTGCCTTTAGCTTACCTAATTATAAATGCTATTTTAAAATATCAAATAATTTGGTTTTTCGAAGGATATTCTTTATACGAGCAGCAGGTTATAAGTGTTTTTTATATTTTAGGTATTATGTGCTTAGCTTTATTTCTAATAGGAACTTATTATAGTTCGTTATATATAGCTTATACAGGCAAGACAGATCCTAGTGAAGTAGTAATTGACGAGGTAGTAGGGCAGCTATTAACAATTACGCTTTGCCTATTTTCAGTGCCCTTTGTTACCACTTCAAAACTAGCAGAACATTTAGATATTAAAATAATAGAATTTATTTTATTAATTTTTTTACCTTTATGTTTGTTCAGGTTTTTTGATATAATAAAACCATGGCCAATAAACTGGCTAGATAAAAACGTCCAAGGAGGTATAGGCGTGATGCTTGATGATGTTCTAGCTGCTTTGTTTGCTGCGGTAGTGCAATATGTCATTATCTTTATGCTTATTAACCCCTCGGGGTATTAGTTTTCAATCTTTTTGAGGAGATCGATTATGACAAAATGTTGTTGTTGGAATACAGAGTCTCAAAGTAATAATAGCTTAGGAATTGCATTAGTGCTAAAGTTTCCTACACAAATCAGAAGCCTTGATAGTAAAGCAATATTATTTACCAATTACCTTTTAGATGGTAAACACGATAAGCTTATTGAATTAACCACCAAAGCTGACATAGAATCTAAAAAAAAGATGCTTAGTTCGTCATTTATATGCTACGAAGACAAGGAGGTACAGCACATTCACAAACCCCTGCTATACGCCCCTTATGCAATCGCTACGTATAAAGAAGACGCCGCGGCGCTAAAAATTATTTTAGCCTGCGCAGAAGAAGCTAAACTATTAGAAAATATGGTTTCAGATGAGAATTATCACGTTGCCCTTGTTGCTATGCGCTGCAAAAATAAATTGATAAGCGAGGTTATTATTGATGCTATAAAAGAATCAAGTAAATTTTTTGATATCCTAAGCTCGATGCGGCAAAATGCTCCAAAGCTTATCAAAGCCATTAGTGGTAAAACCATAGATGATAATGAGGCGTTTGAGGAAAAAGCGCCGATAACAATTGAGACTGCGCTTACCTCTTCTAAAATACCTCAACTAATCTTTCCTTCTGATGAGGGTATACTAGACGAGCTGCGAGTAGGATCTGTCATTGAATATGACTGAAGAACTTAAATTTAACTAGCCAAAGATATTGACAAATCAAGGCTTAGAGTGATTCTTAGCCTTGATAAGTAGATTCCATTCACCGCTACTGCCCCTTATGGCTTGGCAAGGTGCTGTTTTAAGATACCAACACCTTCAGCCTAACAAAATTAAGGATGGAAACCAAGCGCTTCTGCTCCTGTAACATCAACTTCTGCTGCTACTTCAAGAGCTCCTGCTGCCTCTGACGCTTCTGCGGGCAAGTATTCTAAATAGGCTTCTATAAAACTTGATGTTTTTGGACTGATGTTTAGAGCATTTTTCAATAATTTAACAATTTGGGGATATTCTTCTCCGTCCCCTCCTTCTTCAGCTAAAAGCAGAGCTGTTTTGCCATCTTTATCTATAGCATTAGCATCGGCTTTGTATTTTAATAATTGTTCAACAGTATCATAATCTCCTTTTTCTGCAGCTTTAATCAGAGCTGTTTTGCTATCTTCATCTTTAGCATTAACATCGGCTTTGTACTTTAATAATAGTTCAACAACATCATGATTTCTCATTTCTGCAGCTTTAATCAGAGCTGTTTTGCCATCTTTATCTATAGCATTAACATCGGCTTTGTATTTTAATAATTGTTCAACAACATCATAATTTCTCATTTCTGTAGCTTTAATCAAAGCTGTTTTGCCATCTTTATCTATAGCATTAACATCGGCTTTGTATTTTAATAATTGTTCAACA
>JAIXRE010000108.1 GCA_027485375.1 Rickettsiaceae bacterium
AAAATTTAGGAGCTTTAGTTAGCGCCTTGGTGTTCTCTATCAAAAGAGTTACCAGCGTTTCATCTGCTAAGCATTTAGCATATTTTTCAGCAGAAATACCCCCTAGCTGCCCTATATTCGTCAATAACTCACGATAATTCTTGCTAGTAGCCCAGCTTTGCTGCCTTGATAGAACTACACCTTTAAACTTAAAGAAATCATCTTTATTATCACTGCAGCGTAATAATATAGCGGCATCAAGGTCCTGTTTATTAGCAACAGCTTCACGTGCCACATAAGCAATTTTATTAGTATCAATATATTTTTTCTTAATAGCAGGAAAAATATTTTTGGAATAGTAATAACAATGTGGGCAGGTTGGTGAGAAATATTCGATAAACACAATTTTGGATTTATGGTCACCAAGCACGATGTCGTTATCGTTAATTTTCAGTTCAAATTTTTTATCCTTTCTATTTACTGTAGCATTTTGATTTGGTAGTTTTGCGTCAGCAGGTTTTTGCTCTTCTACTTTTGTTACTTTTGCTTGGTGTTTAACAGGCGCAGCTTCAGACTCTGAAACCGCCTTATTTTCTTGTAATAACGCAGATGTAGGAGGAGACTCCTCTTTTTTTTGTTCGTTGCAGGCAGCAATAATGAGAGGAATTAGCAAGGTAAGTATTTTGCGCATATATAAATGTATAATAGTTTTGTTACAGTGAGATTATTTTAAATAACCTAATAAAAGCTCGCAATAGATTATTATTTAAATTTTACTTTGTTTCAATCAAATTCGGAGCACTATCTGAACTAGCTGGGTTAGAGTTTTTCTTTCTCTTAAATACTATCAATAGCTCTCCTATATTCAGATTAAACTTTTGCAAAGTTATAGTATTAATTACGGTATTCTCATCAATCATATACCGCCAATTATCGGCTGTAACATGCATAACTATTTTACCATAAGGCACAAGGAATTGATATTGCAAATGCGCAGTATTACCCTCCTGAACACCAATTAAAGCTTTAAGCACATCTGTACCAGTAGTATTGAATTCTCTATCATTAATAAATTTAAAGTCCCAAACACGAGCTTCTCTTTTTCCAGAGCCATAAAATAAATCTTGATCTAAATGAACATGATTACCATCATTAACAGCTTTTATATCAATATAGAAATGCTCTTTTAGATTTTTAGCAAAATCACACGCCACTCCCCAAGCTTCTAATTCACCAACAAAAAATTTACGCAAATCTAATGTATATTTAGGGTTAATAAAAGCGTCTTTTGGTCGTGAGATAAACCCACATAAGGCGTTTTTACCTTTTGCTCCATTATCTGCCAAATGCTCTCCTGAGGCTCTGTATAAACCCTTAAAAATGCGCATTGATTCTTCTGAGTCTTTTATGAACTGGACAAATTCATTATTCACTCCCGCTTGAGCTATAACCATTGATGGTGCAAATAAAGCAAGCATTAGCATTGCAATATTTATAATGACTAATCTGAATTTTATTATTCTGTTCATTACTTTATATCGATTTAATACATCTATTTATTCAGTAGTAACTCTGCTTATCTACTGCAGATTTTACACTAAAATATCATAGCATCCACTTTTTAAATTCATGCCTTCAAGTTATTTTACAAGATTTACTGAAGGTCGTATCCATTAAGCAACATATCAATAAATTGTTCTTAAAAAAGTTCTATTATCAAAGAAAATACTCTCCTAAGCAAAATGCGTAAATATCACGCTTATACAAATAAAGAATCTTAATTAACAAAAGAGCATTAATCACCGCTAGCATATTATGGTAAAGTAGACATAAATTGTAAATTAACCCTTTTGGTCTAAAGTTATGAATAGAATATTGTTTAAAATATTGTTCCTAGTAATTACTTCATTAATTTCTATAGTTTCAGTTCAAGCCATAGAATTAGCAGCAGCTCCTGTATTTATTACAAAAGATAATTATGATAAAAGACCAGTCTCTAGCCAATTTGAGGTTTACAAAGCCAATAATAGGAAAATGGCGGCTAGATTTCCTGAAGTTTTCCCACCTGTTGCACAGTACCAGTCATACGTTATCTCTGGAAAACTAATCTTTTTTTCTGGACAATTACCAATAGACCAAGGAACTTTAACAATTATTGGAAAGCTTGGAGATAATATTTCTATGTGGAGTGGTCAAGAAGGGGCTCGGCTTTGTATGCTCAACATTTTAGCGCAACTTGAGAAAATTTTAGGTACTGTTCATAAAGTTAAGAGCTGCGTTAAAATAACGGGTTTTGTTAATAGTACACCTAATTTCACTGCCCAAGCACAAATCATAAATGCAGCCTCTGAATTATTAGTGAGTGTACTAGGCGAACGTAAAGGACAGCATGCCCGCACTGTTATAGGAGTAAACTCTCTACCTTTAGGAGCCGCCGTCCAAATCGATGCTATTTTCGAAATGGAGTGACTAGCAGATACTGCTCAAATAAATTTTTTATAAAACACCGCAATTTTTATAGGTTTTATACCTAAATTTCATCCTCAATTCCTTAACTTCCTTATTTATCTTAAATTCAAGTTCTGAGGCTAAAGTAATCAAGAAATCAAAAAGCTTTGCCTACAAAAGCAATTTAAACCATAATTTTTTTTAACTAAATTTTTACTTATCTTATTGCAATAATTTAACTTTTATGTTAGTTTGTTTATAGTAATTAATAAATAGCAGTTAATATGAAAGAACAAACTCCAGTTAAATGGACTTTATATGCAGGTCCGAACCTTGATTTCTCGTATAGCTCAGGAGGATATATTATAGGCGATGGTAAGAATCTTATTGAAACCAAACAAATTTCAAAGGAACGCGTTGACGTAGTAATGATTCGTGGTCATGGATCAGTTCAGTATATAAATAAACCTTACGAGACCGCGGGTATAGCATTAATGGGGAGTGGGATCACACAAACTATTGATGCGATTTTAGAAATTAAAAAGCACCAAACACCCCAACATTGGGAAATCATGGGCTGTCATCAAGGGGCTCTCTATCATGACATTAAAAGAAATGCAGATAAATTTAAGCCCGGCACAACCTTTTTAATACACGCAAGTTCTAAACACTCTTCTATGATGAAAGACAATAGCGCTCATATTCAAGACAGAATAAAGCAATATTCTGATGGATTGTCTGATCCTATTGCATTATTCGCTGAGGACATCTTAAAAAAACCAGAAACTAAGTATTTTATACAAATAGTTGAAGATACAACCACAGGTAAAAAAAAGCGATAGCGGTAAGGGCTGTTGCTCCTAAAAATCCTGCCGTAGTTAGTGAAGATAAATTACATGAATATTTTGGCACAACCGCTAAATATGACGATAGCGGCACAAAAAAACATAAATCAGCTAATTTAGTTATTATTGGAGATGCACAAAAACTTGCGAAAAGCATATCAGCCAAAATTGGAGAAATTAAGGCAACACGTGATGTTCCAATTGAGCAATGGATTGAAGATTACCAAGAATCAATGGTATCAATTGCAGATAAAAGAAAGAAGATTGCTTTATCAGAAGTATTAAAGCTCAAAATACATGGAAAGACGCCCCTACATATTGCTGTTATACAAGGCAACCTCGATAGTATAATAAAATTATTAGACAATAAAGCCGATATAAATGCTACAAATAAAAATGGCAAAAAACCTCTAGAGTATGTTTCGAAGCGCTGCACGCTTGAGGATATTATGCACCACGCTGCTAAGCATGGTAAGTTTAAGGTTGTAAAAATATTATTAGACAATAAAGCGGATATAAATGCTAAAGATAGTAGTGGACAAACCATGATGCACCTTGCTGCTATCAAAGGTGACTCTATGGTTATAAAACTATTATTAGACAATAAAGCTAATATGGATGCTCAAGACCTTCAAGGACAAACTCCGCTACATCATGCTATTATGCAAAACAAGCTTTTGGTTGTAAAAAGACCAGTAGCAGTTCCTAAATATAGCAGTGGACAAACCGCTCTACCCCCTGTTACTAACGAATTTAAGGGTAGCCATAGTGATATTATAAAACTATTATTAGACAATAACGCCGATATAAATGCTCAAAACAACAATAAACAAACCCCATTGCACCTTGCTGTTATGAAAGGTGCAATTACTGTTATAACAGCATTGTTAGCATATAGAGCTGATACATTGATTAAAATTATTAAAGCTGATATAAATGCTCAAGACCACCAGGGACAAACCGCGCTGCACCTTGCTGTTATGAAAGGTGACATTGAGCTTATAAAAATGTTATTAGCTAATAATGCTTTTATAGATGTTCAAGACCACCAAGGACAAACCGCGCTGCACCTTGCTGTTATGAAAGGCAACTTTGAGGTTATACAAGAATTATTATCTCATAAAGGTAATGTAAATGTTGAAGATAGTGTGAGAAAAACGCCACTAGATTATGTTAAAGACGACGATTTAGTAGCTACTACGCATTACGCTATTAAGGCAAACAATAGTGAGGCTGTAGAAGTGTTATCAATAAGATTATCCTACAACCAACACTCTATAAACTCTCAAGATCCCTTAGGGAGAACATTGCTACATACTGCTTTTATGGAAGGCAATTTCGTGGCTATCAGGAAATTATTATACTACAAACCTAATATAAATCTTAAAGATAAAGAAGGACTAACACCTTTAAAGTTGGCGCATGAAGCAGGCAAGCTTTTAACTATTCTATACCAGGCTATTGAAAACGGTAATAATACGATTATGCAAATATTATTAGACTATCAACCTGATATTATAAATAATAAAGACTCCACAAAATCAACGCCTCTGCATTATGCCGCTAGTAGAAGTAAGTTTTTGCCTATGGTAGAATTATTAAATCGTAAGGCTGATGTAAATGCTAAAGACCGGGATGAAAGAACACCTTTACACCTTGCTATTGAGCAGGGGGCCTTTTCTGATATTATATCAACACTATGTATACACGAAGCTGATGTAAATGCTAAAGACGAGTTTGAAAAAACCCCGCTGCATTATGCTATGCTATACCGCGCCTACCCTGAGGATGTATCGACACTATGCAAGCACAATGCTGATGTAAATGCTAAAAACACAGATGGAAAAACCCCGCTGCATTATGCTGGTATGAATCCTAAGGCCATAGAAATATTGCTAAACTATAACGCTAATATAAACGCGCAGGATTATGTGGGTAACACACCTTTGCATATAGCTGTCACAGAAAAAAACCTTGATAGTATAAAGACATTATTAGCAAAGGGAGCTAATATAAATGTTGAAAATGAGGATGGGAAAACAGCATTGGACATGGCTAAAGATCAACTAGATATAGACCATGAGATTACAAAAATTTTAGAAGCCGCGGAAGCTGTAAAGGCTGTGGAAGCCGTAAAGGCTATAGAGGTTGCAGAAGCCACAAAAGCCCCAGAAGCTCTGGAAATAAGCTTTGATAATCCTGATCTTGCATCAGTAGCGCCTGTTGGATGCGCAGAAGATTGCTCAACTTCTCACGATGCTTAATTCTTAATAGGAAATAGCCTATATACTCCTTAAGGTGCATATAGGCTATTTTCTATTACTATCCAGCAATTGCCGCCAAGCTTGCCAGTCTCTTTGTCCTAGATTAGCCTCAAAAGACAGGAGGTCAAGAGCAGCAGCGCGGCAAGTTTCTGGTTTAGGAATAACTAATTGCTCATTAGTAGCTAGAGCTAGACATTGAGTCTTGCAGGCTTGCTCTAAATGATAAATATAAAACATCGCCTCCTCTATTGTCCGCCCACATGTTATAGCGCCATGGTTACGCAGAAACATCGTATAATTATTGCCTATTCTGAGATTAATCTAAGTAAAGAAATCAAAAAGCTTTGTCTACAAAAGCAATTTAAATCATAATTTTTTTTAACTAAACTGTTATTTATTTTATTGCGATAAGTTAACTTTTATGTTAGTTTGTTTATAGTAATTAATACGTAGCAGTTAATATGAAAGGAGAACCAGATAAATCGACTTCTATTTTATATGTAGGTCCAGGCCTTAATTCTAATTTCCCGCATGGTTCAGGAGGATATATTATAGGAGATGGTAAGAAGCTTATTGAAGCCAAACAAATTTCAAGGACAAAGGTTGACGTAGTAATGCTTCATGGTCATGGCTATGTTGAAAATAGAAATAAAGCTGATGAGATCACTAGTATAGATTTAATGGTTGGGATCAAACAAACTATTGATGCGATTTTGGCAATTCATGAGTGCCAAAAACCAAAACATTGGGAAATTATGAGCTGTCATCAAGGCGCTGTGTTTGGTGACATTAAAAAAAATGCGGAGAAATTTAAAGTTGGTACAACCTTTATAATACATTCAAGTTCTAAATACGAGAGCCTTACGAGCCAAAATATAGAGCATATTATAGGCAGATTAGGTCAATCCACTAAAGTATGGTCTGATCCTATTGCCTTATTCGCTGAGGACGTCTTAAGAAAGCCAGAAACTAAGTATTTTATACAAATAGTTGAAGATAAAACCACAGGTAAAAATACAGCGGTAGCGGTAAGAGCTGTTGCTCCTAAAAATCCTGCCGTAGTTAGTGAAGATAAATTACATGAATATTTTGGCACAACCGCTAAATATGGCGATGGCGGCGCAAAAAAACATCAAGCAGCTAATTTAGTTATTATTGGAGATGCAGAAGAACTTGCGCAACGCATATCAGCCAAAATTGCAGCTATTAAGGCAACACATGATGTTCCAATTAATCAATGGATTAAAGCTTATCAAGAAGCCATGTTATTAGTCGCAATAACAAGACAAAAAATCGATTTAATAAAAGCATTATCAGAAAATGGAACCGATATAAACATCAAGTACGAAGATGGCAATACCCCGCTAGATTGCGCTGTTGCTCAAAACCATGCTGTAATTGTACAACTATTATTAACTCATAACGCCGATGCAAACATCAAGTGCAAAGATGGCAATACCCCGCTATATTGGGCTGCTTCTAACGGTCATACTGAAATTGTAAAACTATTGTTAACTCATAACGCCGATGCAAACATCAAGAACAACAATGGCGATACCCCGCTATATTGGGCTGCTTATGACGGTCATACTGAAATTGTAAAACTATTATTAACTGATAACGCCGATGCAAACATCAAGAACAACAATGGCCATACCCCTCTATATTGCGCTGCTTTGAAAGGTCATACTGAAATTGCAGAACTATTATTAACTCATAACGCCGATGCAAACATCAAGAATAAAGATGGCTATACCCCGCTATATTGGGCTGCTTTTAAAGGTCACACTGCAATTGCAGAACTATTATTA
>JAIXRE010000113.1 GCA_027485375.1 Rickettsiaceae bacterium
AAATAAGTGTCATTGCTAAGGAGAGCAGCGACTTCGGCAATCCAACTGACGAGATTGCTTCGTCGCTTTGCTTCTCGCAATGACGGTGGCGGGGTTATCATAGCAAATAAGCGTCTTTACGAGGGCGTTAGCCTGAAGTAATCTAGTAGAACCATAAAGAACCCCCTTGACTTGTATGCAATCTTAAGTAGAATAATAACTAGAATAGCCGCAAGCTGTTTAGCCCTTAGCGTCATTGCGAGGGCGGCAGCCTGAAGCAATCCAACGTAATTTACTAGATTGCTTCGTCGCGTTGCTTCTCGCAATGACGGCTTAATGATTCCTGAATGAGACTCTCAGTGATTGAGTCCAGTTGACTTGTCGCTTCATCAACAATAAGGATAGGAGCATTTTTCAAATACGAGGTAATTTGCCAGCCTAAAGGACACCATTTTATGCACTTTGATTACGAGAATAAAGGGTGGAGCGTTCTTTAAGAAGATAAAAGCAGGTAATACCAAATCTCATTTTTAAATGAGATTTGGTATTAGCTTTTAACCTCGAGTCAAGCTGCTCTATTGCCTATTTTACTACATTGCGGGCGATTCATCGCCTATAACTTCGCCTATAACTTCCTGATTTTTTGGTACTGGATATATGTCATCTGCAGATATACCAATCTCGAAGGAGGTTAGGAAAGATATCAAGCTATATCCAACATACCCGCATACTCCACCAAATACGCTTAGTACTGTAAGAACTAATGAATTTTTTGGAGTAACTTCTTCATCAGGCAAAAACGCACAAGCCAATATTCCACCTATAAATATTCCAGCGAGAGTAACGGTTGTAGCATTTACATCAATATGGGTTAAAGGGTCATGTTCTTGGTTTTGATGTTGTTGTAATCTGTTATTATCATCTGTATTTCCTTCTGGCTTCATAGTACACTCCATGAATTTTAGCTACGTTAAACAAGAGTTTGAAAAATGCATGCGCTTTTTCAACTAATGCTTTATAGCGTAAAGCGTACCAGTCTGCAAATACAGAATTAGCTTGGGCTTCCAGTTTACATAAAAAAGTCAATTATCTTATATTTTTCCTTCTATCAATCTCTTAGTTTCTTCAATACCAAAAAGCTTAATGAAAGAGCCAAGGCGTGGTCCTTCAGTTTGTCCAAGCAAAATTTGGTATAATTCCTTGAAGTAATCTCTAAGGTTGGCATAACCTGCCTGCATACCTATATCATAAATTTTTTCTTGTATTTGCTCACCAGTAACGCCTTCAGGCAAATTATCCAGCATGGAAGAAATTGCTTTAAGGATTTCTACCTGCGCAGCACTTGGTTGCAAGTATTCCTTATGCGCTTTGACAAAGTCGTTATAATATCTTACTGCGAATCCTGCTAAATGGTCTAGGTACGGGGCAGTTTCTGGGTTAGCAGCAGGAGCATATTTGCTAATAAAACCCCAAAGCACAGCTTTCTCGTCAGGGTTGCATACTGATGCTAGATTAAGCAACAAGCCAAAACTAATACCAAATGTCTCTATTTTGGGTACTCTGCCATGATGTATGTGGTGCGCTGGATTAGCTAGTTTTTTTGCTATATCAGTTTCTTCAAAATACTTCCTATTAAAAGTTAGATATTCATCAACACATTTAGGTATAACGTCAAAATGCAGCCTCTTAGCCTTAGAAGGCGATTGATACATAAACAACGACATACTTTCAATAGGTGCATATTGTAGCCACTCATCAACAGTAATGCTATTACCCTTGGATTTTGAGATTTTAGCCCCTTCCTCATTTAAGAACAATTCATAGAAAAATTGCACTGGTGGAGTGCCGTCCAAAATACGACAAATTTCTGAATATATTTCAGCATTTGGCATATGGTCCTTGCCGTACATTTCATAATCAACACCAAGTGCAGCCCAGCGCATACCAAAATCTGGTTTCCATTGCAATTTACAATGACCGCCAGTAACTGGTACTTCAACTAAGTTACCGTCACTATCTTTATAGGATATGCTCTTATTTGCAACGTTGATATGCTCAGTAGGAACTTGCAATACAATACCTGTTTTAGGGCAAACTGGCATAAAAGGCGAGTAAGTAGCACGGCGTTCATCTCTAAAGGTTGGAAGCATAAGCGCCATAATTGCATCATACTTTTCTAGTACCCTTACCATCATATGGTCAAACATACCTGATTTGTAGCACTGCGTTGCGCTAAAAAACTCATATTCAAAACCAAAACGATCTAAGAATGAACGCAGTTTAGCATTCATGTAATGACCATAACTTTCGCATTCTCCAAATGGATCAGGCACAGAAGTAAGAGGTCTACCTAGGTACTGCGCTATCATTTCTTGATTAGGTATATCACTTGGTACTTTCCGCAAGCCGTCCATATCATCAGAAAAGCAAAAGAGCCTTGTTGGAATGTCTGATATTTGCTTAAAAGCCTCTCTAACCATCGTTGTTCTTGCTACTTCACCAAAAGTACCAATATGAGGTAGTCCAGATGGTCCATAGCCTGTTTCAAACAGGACATAACCTTTAGCTGGTATCTTATTTCCTATATGGTCGAGTATCTTTTGTGCTTCCAAAAAAGACCAAGAGTTGGATTTGAGATGATTACTTGCTGTATCTGACATGATTAACCTTGTAAAACTGATAAAATTTTGTTTAATTAGGAAGATAGAATATTACGAGATATCCATTATGTCAATTTTTACTCTTCTGAATTTTATTAGTAGAGATAGTTTCAAGGTTTTACATATATTAATAATTGTTATCGCAATAACGGCTTTAAGCTGTGCATATTACGCAGAATACATTATGCACCTGCAGCCATGTTCGCTTTGTGTATATCAAAGATTTCCATATTTGTACTTGATTAAAATCTCTTTGGTAGGATTATTAGTAAAAAAAATAAGTAAATACTCGCTAATTTTTACTAGCGTGACGCTAGTTGTTGCGTCTCTTATAGCTGGCTATCATACCGGTATTGAGCGTAAATTTTTTGAGCCAAGTAGTTTTTGTTCATCAAAAATTCGTATTCCTGAGCATTTAGCTATTAGTGATATTAAAAAAATGTTATATAATGAACCTATAGTAAGTTGTGCAGAAGTAGCGTGGCGTATCCTCGGGCTATCTATGACTGAGTGGAATCTTGTCCTTAATCTTGGCTTGTTAGCTCTAGTCTTGCTTGCTTGGTGGTATCAGAAAAGAATAAGCTATAAGGAGAAATTCCATGCCTAAACCTGATTTTAGTAACAAAAAAGATAAAGTAGCAGAAATTATCAGAGTGAACCATGCTGGAGAATATGGGGCTAAAAGGATTTATGAAGGACAAATAAATTGGTCTAGAAATCCTGAAGAAAAAGCCTTAATTACTTCTATGCTAAAGCAAGAACAGGTGCACCTTGATTATTTTGACAAATATATGCAATCA
>JAIXRE010000011.1 GCA_027485375.1 Rickettsiaceae bacterium
CCGCCACCGTCATTGCGAGGAGCAAAGCGACAAAGCAATCTAGTAAATTAAGTTGGATTGCCGCAGTCGCTACGCTCCTTCGCAATGACGCTTATTTCCATGCCGCCTTCACAATGACGCTTATTTGCTATGATCACCCAGCCATCGTCATTGCGAGAAGCAAAGCGACGAAGCAATCTAGTAAATTAAGTTGGATTGCCGCAGTCGCTACGCTCCTTCGCAATGACGCTAAGGGCTAAACAGCTTGTGGCTATTCCACTTGCTATTCTACTTAAGATTGCATACAAGTCAAGTTTAGCTCTTTATGGCGCATAAGTTCATATCAAATTGATACTAAGCGGTTTTTAAACAAAGCTTTTTAGGCGGGCTTTCCTTTATAAGGCTTCCCTAATAAATCCTCTTTTAAATACAATTTTTTATCGTTATTAAGGATAAGCCTGTATACTTGCAATACTTCAAGTAACCGCTGGATATAGTTACGTGTCTCATTAAATGGTACTAGCTCTAGCCAATCTATTACCTCTCTGTAATCCTTCATTATTCTTGGGTCGCCAAAGCGTTTTATCCATTTATTCACGTTAGTAGTAGAAGTATTATAGGATGCTATAGTAAGTATATAAGAGCCATCACGTTCTTTTAAAAGGTCACGCACATGGTGAGTTCCTATATTCATGTTATATTGCGAGTCTTGCGTAAGTTTTTTAATATCAAACTTGATACCCATTTTTTTAGCTGTTTTAGAAGCGGTATCTTTAATTAACTGCATAAGCCCCATAGCATTAGCGCTACTAATTGCATATTGATTAAAGACTGATTCTTGCCTCATAAGAGAGTAAACTAGAGCTGGTTCTACTAATTTGGTTGGAATTTTATAAGGCACTGGAAAAGCGTAATCTTTCAGCAAAATATGCTTGTATGAGGCTTGCTTGCCAAAATCAGTAATATAATAAGGATTGCCATTTTTTTTCACTATTGCTGCAAGGCACATTAATTCTTCAGGCGAGGCGTGTTCTGTAGCTGCTTTAAGATATAAATGAGCCAGCTCTGAACTGCCATATTTCATAAGTAGCTTTGCGGCTTTAACGATATAATGTTTATCAATACTAGCCTGATGAGTATGATCAAATTTTGGCATTGACGGCAAGCTAATATAAGGACGACCAAGTTCAATAGCTGCTAGTTGACCATAAAAAGTATGAGTATGCAAGCTAGCTTCTTTATAATTCCTCTCTGCAAGCTCTTTTTTTCCTTGCACGGCATAAGTCCTGCCAAGCCAGTAATGCGCTCTAGCAAGACTTAATGGTTTGTCTACTATTGACGCTAATTTTTTAAAATGTTTCAGGGCAGAATCTGGATTATTCAAGAATCTCAAAGCAAGCCATCCAGAAAGCCATTCAGCTTCGCGCACGCTATCAAAGCCACAGGCAAAATGACGCTGGATTATTTTATAGCTGTTAGCAAAATCTTTTTGGTCAATAAACTCTCTAGCATAATATAATTGTAAAATGCACCATTCATCAGCATGTATTTTATCTGCATGAACTTTGTTGAATAAGGCAATAGACCTAGTGGTTGGCACTTCTCTTTTTTTAGCCTCTAGGTAATTATATAATAAAGCAGAGGTGTAATATTTAGCTGGTACCTTAGTAAAAGCTTGTTCCATTTTAGAACTTCTATTAATAGCGGTAATGCAAGCTTCAAAGGCTAGCTTATGACCTGAGCTTACCAGATGAAAGAGACTTCTAGCCCTCTCTATATCTTTTTGCCATAAAAGCTCGTCTATTCTTTTTACATGTTCTTCTTGACCAAGATGTTTAGAAAATTTTTGCAAATACTGCTTTTCTTCGCTAGCACTAAATTCTCCATAAATCCAGCCAGCTTTTATTACCTTAATCATTTCAGGTTGGTTTTGCCTCATCAGCTCTGCTGCAGCTAGAGCATAGAATTTATAACCCTTACCAGTTTTAGGGCTACGCCTAGAAAACCAGTCTATAATAAGTTGCTTATCTGTTTTATCATTTAAGTACTGTTCCAGCACCCCTTCTATTTTGTCAGTTTGCGGCCAGTCAGGATTTGTTTTTAAAAAAATTATCGCTTCTGCAAAATTATTGTTTTTATACTTAGTATCCAGTAGCTTTTGTGATATTACTATTCTAAGCAAAGCTTTATTGTTTGAATCTTGA
This sequence comes from Rickettsiaceae bacterium, assembly GCA_027485375.1. Lineage (GTDB taxonomy): Bacteria > Pseudomonadota > Alphaproteobacteria > Rickettsiales > Rickettsiaceae > JAIXRE01. Next base: position 2,184 of record JAIXRE010000011.1, read on the forward strand.
GCAACTTTTTGTGCCTGATCCCATTTGCCTTGCCTCATAAGGCTAAATGCCTCGCTACTCACTTCTCCTGCTAAGGTTTTGTTTATAGGTAAATGGCAAGCAATAGTAATAATTGCTATTAAAATAATTGACAGTTTTGATTTAATTCTCATAATCTCTATTAATTATTAAATTTACGGAGCTACTTGCAAATGAATAAAGCATTTATCTTTCCTGGTCAAGGGTCTCAAGTTGTTGGTATGGCAAAAGACTTTTATAATAACTTTGCCGTGGCTAAAGAAACATTCCAAATGGTTGATGACGCTCTAGAGAGTAAACTAAGTGATATTATTTTTAATGGTCCTGAAGACCAACTTACTTTAACTGCTAATACTCAGCCGGCTCTAATGGCTGTTTCTATGGCAATTATGAATGTTATTACCGCAGAGAGTGGCAAAAAGCTTGATAAACTTTGTAATTACGCTGCTGGTCATTCGCTTGGTGAATATAGCGCCCTTTGCGCTGCTGGTAGTATAAGCTTAACTAACACAGCCAAACTGCTTAGGTTACGTGGCTCTTCTATGCAGGCAGCATGTAGCGTTGGCGTTGGCGCTATGGCAGCTTGTCTTGGTATTAGTTTAGACGAGCTAAATAAAGTAATAGCAGAATTTAATAAAGGCGGTGAAGTATGCCAAATTGCTAATGATAATATAGAAGGACAAGTAGTAATTAGCGGTCACGCAGCTGCAATAGATAAAGCAGTTGCCGCTGTTAAGGAATTAGGATATAGGGCAATCAAACTCAACGTTAGCGCCCCTTTCCATTGCAGCTTGATGAAGCCAGCTGAAGAGAAAATGGCTGCTGCCTTAGAGAAAGCAGAAATTTCTACGCCGCTAGTACCCCTTATAGCTAACGTTACTGCTAAAGCTACAAGTGATGTTAATACTATTAGAGATAATCTTGTCATGCAGATTTGTGGCAAGGTAAGATGGCGTGAAACCCTTGATGAGCTAGAAAACCTTAACATTGATACTGTTATCGAAATTGGCTCTGGCAAAGTTCTAACTGGTATGATAAAAAAGACTAATAAATCGTTTAATTTGTATAACGTTGCAAATATCAACGAGCTAGATGACGTATTGAAAATCCTATAGGAAATATAAATGCAATTTATTGATGAAGCAAAAATTTACTTAAAAGCTGGCGATGGTGGCAATGGATGTGTTAGCTTTCGCCGTGAAAAATACGTTGATATGGGTGGTCCAGACGGTGGCGATGGTGGTCGTGGCAGTAGCATAATATTCGAAAGTAACATCCACCTTAATACTTTGTTGCATTTCCGGTATCAGCAACATTTCAAGGCTGGTAATGGAGAAGGCGGTAAAGGAGCCAACAGAAGAGGTAAATCTGCAGAGACGCTTGTTTTGCAAGTACCAGTTGGCACTCAGATTTTTAGCGAAGACGGCTTATTGCTACATGATTTTACTGAAAATGAGCAACGCTGGGAAATATTAGAAGGTGGTAAAGGCGGTTTAGGAAATAGCCATTTTAAGTCATCAATAAACCAAGCGCCAACTCGCAGAACTGATGGCGAAAAAGGCGAAGAACTATGGGTCTGGCTTAAATTAAAGTTACTCTCAGATGTAGGCTTAGTTGGGCTACCAAATGCTGGCAAATCTACCTTCTTAGCGAGTACAACAGCAGCAAAACCTAAAATAGCTAATTATCCTTTCACCACTCTTTCACCCAATCTTGGGGTGGTTTACATTAACGAGGAAGAATTCGTTATCGCAGATATTCCAGGACTAATTGAAGGCGCAAGCGAAGGGCACGGACTAGGAGATAAATTCCTCAAACATATTGAGCGTTGCCGTGTATTAATCCACTTAATAGACGGCTCTTCTGAAGATGTTGAAGCTGATTACAACATTATCAAAGGCGAGCTTGAGGCTTATTCAGAGCTACTGAAAGATAAAACAGAGATTATTTGTTTAAATAAGTGCGATATATTATCTGAAGAAGAAATACAAGATAAGGTGAGGAAGCTTGAAGAAGTTGCTAATCACGGGCTATATACCGAAGATAGTTCAAGAGTTGGTAGGAAAAAAAGTGGCGAGCTTGCGGAGCGTACTATAGTACGTGAGCACAAGCGAGACCCGCAGTCTGACGCACCAAATCTTGAAGTAGCAAAGGTATATCCTATTTCAGGTTATGCAAAAACTGGTGTGAATGAGGTGTTAAAGGCAGCGTTACAGCTAGTTAAGGAAGATAAGGAGTAGATTACTGCGCAGGAATGACAAAAAAAGCTAGATTGCCACAGTCGCTTTGCTCCTTCGCAATGACGGCGACTGCGTCAGTTATGATAAAAATTATCAAAAAACGCATCCTATATAGGCTATAATGAAAGTCCTCAATATTATGCTAAGCCCTGACCTTGGCGGTATACAACAAGCTTTTTTGGATTATAGCGATGCTTTAAGCTTGCAAGGTTTTGAGGTAGTTAATGTAACTAGTAAAGACGCCAAGATAAACTCGTACTTGCCAAAACAAGCAGATTGCTATCACCTCCTCAACCTTGGCAGCTGGGATATTTTTAGCATTTTATACCTTAAATCAATTATCAAAAATTCTAAACCTGACGTAATAATTGCACACGGCAATAGAGCAATAGGTTTTTGCAGGGCTATTTGCGGCTCCATTCCTTTAGTAGGAGTCGCGCATAATTATACCCTTAGCGGTCTTAAAAAATGTGATTATGTTATAGCTTTAACAGAACATATGCACGCGTACCTGCTTGAAAATAACTTTACCCTTAAGCAAATTACTGTAATTCCTAATATGGTTAAACCATATGAACATGCTAGTGTTAAGCCTAGAAATGACCCTATTATAATTGGTACTTTTGGTCGATTTGTCCATAAAAAAGGTATGGATATATTTTTGCAAGCATTGTCCTTGCTTAAAGCTAAAAACTATAAATTTAAAGCAGTTATTGGTGGTGAAGGAGAAGAAAAGGAAGCTTTACTGCGCCTTACTCAGCAATTAAATTTAAAAGAAGAAGTATCTCTTACTGGCTGGGTAGTAGATAAAGAAAAGTTTTTCCAGGACATAGACATATTTTGCTTGCCCTCTAGACATGAGCCTTTTGGTATCATAATTTTAGAAGCAATGGCTTATAGCTTGCCTATCGTTGCAACTAATACAGAAGGACCTGGTGAGATATTACGCCATGAGATTGATGGATTAGTTAGTGAAGTTAATGCAGTTGATTTAAGCCAGAAACTTGCTTATTTACTTGATAATCCAGCAAAAGCTACAGAATATAGTAAAAACGCTTACTTGAGATTAAAAGAAAACTATGATATTAAGATAGTTTCATCGAGATTAGCTCGTTTCATTCATTCAATAAAATAAATTATTTATGCCCCTTAAATCTGAACAGTTTGCGGTAAGTACCTTGCCTAATGGTCTAACCGTCTTAACCTATAACATGCCGCATGTACAATCGGTTGCAATTAACCTTATAGTAATGGTTGGCAGCCGTTATGAAACCATTAGCGAAATGGGTATTTCTCATTTTTTAGAGCATATGGCTTTTAAAGGTACAGAAACTAGAACGGCTAGAGATATAGCAGAAGAATTTGATGCTATAGGTGGACATTTTAATGCCTATACTTCAAGAGAACAAACAGTTTACTATGCTAAAACTCTCAAAAGTGATTGCTATAACGCAATGGAAATATTAGCAGATATAATACAAAATTCTGCTTTTAAACAAGAAGATATAGAAAAAGAACATCAGGTAATTCTCCAAGAAATTGCAGGGGTTTATGATAATCCAGACGAGCTGGTGTATGAAAAATTTTATGAAGTTGCTTACCAAAATCAGCCACTAGGCAGATCAATTTTAGGCGATAAAAAAACCATAGCTAAGTTTAATGGTGATTCGTTCAGCGCCTATTTAGCTAAGCATTATAATGCTGGTAATATGTATTTGTCTGTAGCTGGCAACGTCCAGCATGACGAAATTCTGAGTTACGCAGCAAAGCTGTTTTCATCACTCAAAAATGAAAAGAGAGATACTTTTGCGAAAGCACAATATTTTGGTGGCTGTAATGCTATTACTAAAGATCTAGAACAGACAAATATAGTATTAGGCTTTGAAAGCGTTCCTTATAGTAATACGCAACAATTCTATCATGCCCAAATGATGTCCTTGATTTTAGGCGGCGGTATTTCCTCTAGGCTGTTTCAACAAATTAGAGAAAATCTAGGGCTTGCCTACTCTGTAGGAGCGTATAACAGTGCTTATTATGATAGTGGTTTGTTCAGTATTTTTGTTTCAACGAATCATGATAAAGTGAAATTATTGGCTGATAGCTTAATTATCGAGATTAAAAAGCTTGTAGATAATGTAGAAGACGCAGAGTTAGAGCGTGCTAAAGCTCAAGTAAAGGCTAGCATATACATGGCTGAAGAAAAATCATCCTATAAGTCAGAAGAAATTGGCAAGAATTTTGCTATTTTTGGCAAATATATGCCTCTCAATGAAATTATGTCAGATATTAGTGCAACTTCAAAAAATGATATAATAAAAATGGCGCGCCAAGTTTTCGCAAGTAAACCTACTGTATCTATAGCTGGTCCAAGACCTAAGGATTTAGATTATAGTAAGATGTGCGAGGAGTTATCAAGCTGATATATATTCGATTAGCGCAGCCCTTGCTGCTGGTTGCGCTTTGTCATGCAAGAAATATCGATTAATAAAGTAGCTTGTTAGAGCAAAGGCTTGCTGTTTTTGTAGCAAAGTAGGCTGGATATCTTCAGAATTAAGAAACTGCGGCAACGCCAGTAGTTTATCTTTATATGGCAAGCCTGCTTCATAGCAGATAGCCTTACCAGATCTTGGAGAAACATATTGCAGATTTTCAGTACTGCCAGTAGCACCGCATTCATGAAGTTGCAAACCGTAGCCAGCTTCTGCCAAAATTGCTAATTCAAATTCTATATAATCTTTTAACTCTGATGTCGTTAATTTTGTAAGCTTAATTAGTTTTAGGACATATCCTTCTAGGATAAGAAAAAAATTATTATGAGGCTCACGCTCGTGAAAAGCAAGTTTGATAAGACTAATAATAGAGTTAAAAATATATAGCCTAGCTTTATTACTAATGATGAGTCCGCTATAGGCTTTTACCAGCTCGCACTTGGCAAGTCCTATATGTTCATCGAGCCGTGCTTGCCAAAAAAAATCTACCACATTACCAACTTGGTGCGTCGTATCTGCTTTTTTTATAGGTCGCCGTACAACACCAGAATAAAGTCCATGATTTTGCGTAAAAAGCGTTACGATTAGAGCCCCCTCCTTAAGGGGGCGGCTGCTAATTATTATACCAGTGTCACGGAAATGCATAATCCTTATGAGAACAACTTGCTAATTCCAGAGCGCATCAAGCTTTTTGGATTCATATTACTTGCTTTTTTCATAACACCGCTAATTTGCTTGTATTGTTTTAGTAAAACATTCACTTGCTGAACAGAAGTACCAGAGCCTTCTGCTATGCGTTTGCGGCGTGAAGCGTTTAACAAATCAGGATTCGTGCGTTCTTTAAAAGTCATTGCTAGGATAATCGCCTCTTGATGCGCTAAAAGCTTGCCGTCTAGTTTCGCCGAGCCAAGTTTCTCTGTCATGCCGCTCATACCTGGTAGCATGTTCATTATGCCGCCTATACCACCTAATTTTTTAATAGTACGAAGTTGAGATAAATAGTCACCCATGTCAAAGCGACCTTTTTTGAGTTTAGCAGCTGTTTTTGCGGCTTCTTCTTGGTCAAAAACTGACGCTGCTTTTTCAACAAAAGCCACTATGTCACCCATATCAAGGATACGAGAAGCAATGCGCTCTGCGTCAAATTCCTCTAAAGCAGGTAGTTTTTCACCTGTGCTTAAAAATTTAATAGGCTTTTTAGTAACGTGCTTAATGCTAAGTGCTGCGCCGCCCCTAGAATCACCATCAACACGAGAAAGAATAGCACCGGTAATGCTAAGTTTTTCATCGAATTGACTAGCAATTGTAACTGCATCCTGACCAGTCATAGCATCGACTACTAATAGGGTTTCTACTGGCTTTACTAGTGCTTTTATAGCAGCAACTTCACCTATCATCTCATCATCTATATGCAGGCGACCTGCGGTATCATAAATAACTACGTCATAGGCTGATAGCCTAGCTTCTTGCATCGCTCTTTTAGTAATCTCTAGGGGTCTCTCACTAGGCACTATTGCTAATGAATCAACCGCAATAGAGCTAGCAAGGATTGCTAACTGCTCTTGCGCCGCAGGACGATAAGTATCTAGAGATACTAGCAATACTTTCTTATTTTGATTTTTAAGCCTTAGGGCTAGTTTAGCACTAGCTGTGGTTTTACCGCTACCTTGCAAACCAACCATTAAAATATTTGCAGGAGGCGTGGAATTTAGTGATAACTTACTTTCTTCAAGCGAAGAAGATAAAATACTAATCAGCTCGTCATGGATTATTTTTACAACCATTTGTCCAGGTGAGACTGCTTTGACAATTTCTTGACCAGTTGCTTTGGTTTTGACTGCAGAGATAAAATCCTTTACTACCGGTAATGACACGTCTGCTTCTAGCAAAGCTATCCTGATATCACGCATTGCAGCGTCGATTTGTTCTTCTGATAGTGCGCCGCTACTTCTGAGGCGGTCAAAAATTTTAGCAAAGTTTTTAGTTAATGATTGAAACATATTATATCTGCCTTTATTGAGATATTTATTTTATTAAAAAATAGCGTTATCGCTGCTTTTATTTTAAATAGGCAAAGTTATAAA
>JAIXRE010000032.1 GCA_027485375.1 Rickettsiaceae bacterium
AAGATCATGGTATAGAAATACCAAAGATAAGTAGAGAAGAGCGGTTATTTTATGAAGAATCTGATCAAATAATCAACATACTAGAAATAGCTAAGGACTTTTTTAAAGCCTCTCTTACTCCTGAGGTGATAGCGTATCTTGAAAAACGTGGCGTTGGCAAAAAGCAGATTGAGGAATTTAATATAGGTTTTGCACCTACTGGCGGTAAATTACAAGATTTTTTTAAAAATAAATCTATATCTCCAGCAGATTTAGTCAAAGCAGGTCTCTTAGGAAAAAGAGATAACGGGCGAGTATATGAGATTTTTCATAACAGGATAATGTTTCCTATTTATAATATTTACAATAAAGTGATAGCTTTTGGTGGCAGGGTTATAAATGACGACCTTCCTAAATATTTAAACTCTCCTGAAACCTTAGTATTCAAAAAAAACGAAACCTTATATTGTTCTCCTCAGGCTCTTGCTACTTCTTATAAAGTAGGACATACTATATTAGTTGAAGGATACATGGATGTTATAGCTTTGCATAAAGCTGGTTTTACTCAAACAGTCGCAAGTTTAGGCACTGCGGTAACAGAAAAGCATATACAGAAATTATGGAATGCTGCTGATGAGATAACCGTATGCTTAGATAGCGACGCCGCAGGGCTAAAAGCAAGTGCTAAAGTTATTAGCCTAGCATTACCCCTGATCAATTCTGAACATAAAATTTCTTTTATTAAATTATCATCAGGTAGCGATCCTGACGATGTAATAAATAAACAAGGCGGAGAGTTTTTTAAAAAACTAATTGATTCTAGGTTGCCCCTTTCTGAAATGATTTGGCAAATAGAGTTTGCTGGCAAAAATTTTACAACCCCAGAGAGCAGGGCTACGCTGGAGGCAAGCTTAGCTAACTACTGCAAACAAATAAATGACCACTCATTGAAATTAAATTATCAACGCTTTTTTAAAGATCAAATATGGCATAATTTGCTTAAATCTAAAAGCGTTGCCGGTAAAACTGCTAATACTGTTAGCACTGCGATAACCAATAATGAGTATTACTCAGATATAGAGATTGCAGAACATGCTTTATGCTCTTTTTTGGTGAAGTTTCCACAGATTATTATGGTATCAAATGTCAAAGAATTCATGCAAACAGTAAATTTACGGAACACAGAATTTTCAGATTTCCGTGACTGGTTCTTTGATACTTTAAATTCTGAAAATTTTAATGATGAAAGTTTTATCACCACGTTATCTCTAGAAAATTTAGCAAAAGTTGCTGAAATGGCTGGATTTTACAAGACTTTTTTATTATTGTTAAAGGCTGATAACTTATTTCTAAATATATCATTCAACGAACGTAATATTGACTATAAATTACTGTGGGAAGTAATTCAAAACAAGTACCACCTAGTATTATTAAAAGAAGAATATGCAGTTATCATGCAAAGCGGCTTAGAGGACGCGCATAAAAAAGCCTCTCTATATAAGGAAGAAATTTTAAAGACGTCTAAAATATTAGAGCAGCTAACTGAGCAATTTGTGAATTAAACTTAAACACGTAGTATAATATTATATTTATGAATAGAAACCAAGATCAAGACAAAGATGAGATTAACGATAACAGCGATGAGTCTAACCTAGTTAAAAAAGGCAAATCAAAGGGTTTTGTTACTTATGATGAGATAAATAAAGCAATACCAGCTCGCAATGATTTATCAGTCGATGATTTGGAAAAAGCTATTTCTAAATTTTCTGATGCAGGTATTGATATCATTGAAGATGATAATGACGACGATGATATCAAACTTGATATTAATATTGACGAAGAATTCAGGCTTTCTGGCAATTCGCTAGAAGCTGAAACTGAAGAATCTCCTGAAGAAGAAACCCTTGGTACTACTGACGATCCAGTTAGGTTATATTTAAGAGATATGGGTGGCGTCGAGCTATTATCTCGTGAAAATGAAATAGAAATTGCTAAAAAAATTGACGAAGGCAAAGAGATAATGATCCAATCTCTGTGCCAAAGCCCAATATCAATGAAGTTCTTTATTAAATGGTATGAAGATCTAGTAAATGAAAAAATCCTACTGCGTGATCTGATTGACCTTGATGCTAATTTGTCTCAGGAAGGAGACGATCTGCTTAAAGGAGATACCTCTGACTTAGATACTGACCTTGAGGAAGTAGAAGAGGCTCATAACCTTCCTATAGCTGCTATGGAACTGCAACTTATGCCTAGCGTGGTTGATCGTATGCAGAAAATAGCTGAGCTCGCTGAGGCTTTATTAACTGAAGCTAAGAAATATTATGCCTTACCTGCAAAAGGCAAAACTTTACAAGATAATAAAAAATACACCAAGAATTTAGAGCTAATCATCGAAGAAATTTCTAATATGCATTTCCATTCAAAACGTATGGAAGAAATTTTGAATAAGATGTACAGCATTAATAAAGAGTTGATTGCTAAAGAATCAGCTTTTTTAAAGTTAGCAGAAAAATATGGTGTAAGCAGGCAAAATTTCCTTTCTGAATATATGGGTGAAACCATAAATAAGAGCTGGAAACAGAAAATGCAAAAAAGTAAAGTTGCCGGTTGGGCTGATTTCTTGGCGTCTGAATCAAGCGCAGTTGACCAAATGATTGAAGAGCTAGACGAAATGGGAAAGGAAATTGACCTGCCTATACCAGAATTCAAAAAATTAGTTAATACTATTCAAAAAGGAGAACGGCAAGCTTCTAGGGCTAAAAAAGAAATGATAGAGGCAAATCTAAGGCTTGTTATTTCTATTGCTAAAAAATACGCAAATCGTGGCTTGCAATTCTTAGACCTTATCCAAGAAGGAAATATAGGTCTGATGAAAGCGGTAGATAAATTCGAATATCGCCGTGGTTTTAAGTTTTCTACTTATGCTACTTGGTGGATAAGGCAGGCTATTACTAGGTCAATTGCTGACCAAGCTAGGACTATCAGAATTCCAGTGCACATGATTGAAACAATTAATAAAATCATCCGCACATCAAGGCAAATGCTGAACGAACTAGGTTATGAGCCAACACCAACTGAAATTGCTGCTCGTCTTTCTATGCCTGTAGAAAAGGTTAGGAAGGTCATGAAGATTGCTAAAGAGCCAGTAAGCCTTGAGAATCCAGTAGGAGATGAGGATGGTAGTTATCTTGGTGATTTTATTGAAGATAAAAATGCAGTACTGCCTATCGATGCTGCCATTCAATCTAATTTACGTGAAATCACTACTAGAATTTTATCAAGCCTTACACCTCGTGAGGAGCGTGTTCTTAGGATGCGATTTGGTATAGGAATGAATAGTGACCATACTTTAGAAGAAGTTGGTCAACAGTTTAATGTTACTAGAGAACGTATCAGGCAAATAGAAGCCAAAGCTCTGCGTAAGCTAAAACATCCTACACGTTCTAAAAAATTACGTAGTTTCCTAAGTAGTAACGCTAAACAACAAAATATTAGTGAATAATTTTGCTTAAACTAGGTTGAGGATAACGATAATTATCCCCAACCTAGTTAATACCAAATTCCATTTTTAAATGATCTAAAAGGATTTTGCAAGATTCGTCTTTGCGCACGTATTAATATATAGTCATTTGAGTTGAATTAGGTTAAAGAAAAGAATGAATTTATAGTTTTATGTATATTCAAATCAATTTACTATAAGTAGTTTCTTTCGTTAAAAGTCTATTTACCCCTTAAACAACTCGCTTGACTTGCATGCAATCTTAAGTAGAATAGCAACTGGAATAGCCGCAAGCTATTTTGGGGTGTAACGACCTCCTACTACTAAGGTATGTGTTAGCCGTTAAATAACATATCCTCGATTCCACGATCGGGGAGATTGTGGCGTATGTCCAAGACTCAAGGTGTAAACCTTGAGTCTAAAGGCTATAATAGCTGTTAGTAGCAGTTTCGTTAACTCCCCGATCACCAGCAAGACAATCCTATTCTCCTTGTTGGTGGTTAAAATAATGAGGTCGTCAAAGACCTCTTTTTCAAACAACGCAGCTGGACAGCTTCATTGCGGCTGCGAGAGTCTTAAGCAATCCAGTAAAATTCTTGTACAACTAACTTGACTTGTATGCAATCTTAAGTAGAATAGTAACTAGAATAGCCGCAAGCTATTCGGGGTGTCACAACCTCTGTCTTACTTAGTTGATACCAACTATAAAATGGTATAATCCTCGATTTTACGATCGGGGAAACTATGGCGCATGTCCAAGACTCAAGGCTCAAACCTTGAGTCTAAAGGCTATAGTAAACTGTAGTAAGCGGTTTTGTGAATTCCCCGATCACCAGCAAGACAATCCTATTCTCCTTGTTGGTGGTTAAAATAATGAGGTCGTCAAAGACCTCCTTTTTTAACTATAATAACGGGGAAAATTATATGAAAAATCAAACCATCCTTCTATTACTCGCCTTAGCCATAACATCATGCAAACCAGCAGAAGATCAAACAACACCAACTTTTAAAGCTAAATCCTGCGCAAAAGCGGTAAAAAAAGAAATCCACCAAAAATACTTTAATTGCTATGCTTTAAATGAGCAGGCTAAAAAACAATGCGTGGATGGCTTAGCTGCAACTTATGTTGAAACTAGGTGGAAAGGAAATCAGGATTATATCCAAACTTTCCAGTTTGAATGTGAAAAACTAGGTTTTAAGGAATTTCTAGAAAATTTAGGGTTACCTTGTGAATCTATAAAAGGTGGTCCAAAATTTCGTGAAGATAAAAATGCTTACGAGGTAATTTGTAAGCCTAAAGGACGCTACTTTATGCACTTTGATTATGAGAAAAAACAGTGGAGCGTTCTTTGAGGAATATAGTAAATTTCATTTTTTAAATGATCTAATTAGTAGACCTCCTGCGAAACTCTAATGCAGAGAAGGAATTTGCAGGAGACTCAGGAAGCGCAGCCGCAGCGTACTTAAATGTACGTGAAGATTCAGGGCGCACAGGCGACGCACAAATTACTCGCCCTAGTAGTAGAGTTTCGCAGAAGGTCTAGTATATTTCCTCTGACTGGTCCGGTATATCCACATCATTATCTGGCTCTAAGGAGTGAAAAACATCACGGCTACTGTTGCTATCTGTATCATTATGATTACCAGAAGGAGGACTTTCTACGCCATTTTCATTATATGAGGGAGTTGTGCTATGCAGCTTGAAGGCTTCCATTATAGCATTTGACGCCTTTGAAGGAGTTCCACTTTTAGGGTCAAGAGAAACTAGTTTAATTGAGTCCGGCACTTTGAACTCTAAAGATTGGGTGTCCTTATAAGCATGTTCCATAAAATCCATAAATATAGGCAAGGCGACACTAGAACCAGTTTCTCTTGCTCCCATATCCTTTGGTGTATCATAGCCAATATAAGTACCAACAACTATACGTGGAGTGAAGCCAATAAACCAAGTGTCTTTACTTTCGTTGGTAGTACCAGTTTTACCAGCTATAACTTTACCAAGTTTCTTAGCTGATGCAGCCGTGCCTCTTGTCGTGACGCCAGTTAAAAAGGAGGTAATTTGATAGCTACTAGCAGGGTCAGTTATCATTCTCTGCTGAGACTCTGGTATTTCCGGCGCTGCGGCGCTCGCTAAACCTTCATCAGACACAGGACATTGTTTGCAT
>JAIXRE010000022.1 GCA_027485375.1 Rickettsiaceae bacterium
GAGCCTAAGGGGCGTAATTGCGACCCCGCTGTGGTTATGGAATCGCTGTTCAAACTTACTGACCTTGAAGCTAGAGTGCAGCTTAATATGAACGTGCTTAGCGCAGATAATGTTCCAAAAGTGATGAACTTATTAGAAGTATTGCAAGCATTCCTGCAGCATAGACATGAAATAGTGACTAGGCGTTCCAAGTTTTTAATAAACAAATTAGAGAATCGTCTTGAAATATTAGCAGGGTTACAAATTGCATATTTGAACCTTGACGAAATTATTAGAATTATTAGAGAAGAAGATGAACCAAAAATCTCGTTAAAAGAGCGTTTTAGCCTGACTGATTTGCAAGCTGAATCAATATTAAATATGCGATTGCGCTCTATACGTAAATTAGAAGAACAAGAAATTGCTGCAGAATTAACTCTGTTAAATTCTCAGCGTAAAGTGCTTTTAGAAATTTTAGAACAACCAAAAAAATTATGGAAAGTAATTAAAGACGAACTAAAATTAGTACAAAGCAAATTTGGCTTTAATACCGAAATAGGTAAACGTCGTACTAGCTTTGAAGAAGCAGCCCCAACAACTCAAATTGTTGATATATCTGCTTTTATTGAAAGAGAAGCAATGACAATTTTATGTTCTAAAATGGGTTGGATTCGCTCGCTTAAAGGGCATAATAACGACTTATCAACTGCTAAATATAAAGAAGGCGATGAGCAAAAATTTGTGCTTGAAAGTTATACTACAGACAAAATATTGATTTGCACCGCCCAAGGTCGTTTTTTTACGCTCCTGGCTGATAATATAGCAAAAGGTAAGGGTAATGGCGAATCAATCAAATTAATAGTTGATATTGGTAATGACGATATTATCGCTATGATGGTATACAAACCAAATCAAAAAGTATTGCTAGCCTCAAGTAATGGCAAGGGTTTTATCGCTAACATGGATGACCTTGTCGCAAGCACAAAGCTTGGAAAGCAAATAATGAATGTAGCAAGTAATTATACGTGCATCGCTTGCTTGCCAGTTACAGGGGATTTTATTGCTTGCATTGGTGAAAATAGAAAATTACTTGTCTTTGCAACCTCTGAAGTTCCTGAAATGAAAAGAGGGCAAGGAGTTATATTGCAACGCTTTAAGAATGCTACGTTAAGCGATATCAAAGTATTTTCTGGCGAGAATGGTTTAAGCTGGAATAGCGGCAGTAAAATAAGAACAGAAAAAGACTTTGTGCACTGGCAATCTGTTAGGGGCGCAGGCGGCAGGATTCCACCTGTAGGTTTTCCTAAAAATAACAAGTTTGAGGCGTAATGAAATTAGTGCAAATAAAATGCTTGCATTTAGGCTAAACTTATCTTATATTTCTTGCACTAATTAAAATTTAAGGGCGATTAGCTCAGTTGGTAGAGCGCCTCGTTTACACCGAGGTGGTCGGCAGTTCGAGTCTGTCATCGCCCACCAAAAACTTAATCAATTCTTACAGCCTACTTCATGAGAGACACTTTTATGCGCACATCATTTGTTTTAGCTGGTTTAACAGTAATAGCTTCTGTGCTTTTCTTTAGCAAGGTTCATGCTTCTGTAAAAGAAGGGCAGAAATTTGATAATTGGGTAGTTGCTTGCAGTAAAGATCAAAAAGATCAGACTGTTTGTGTTTTGACTCAACAAGTTTTATCTAAAGTTGAAAATAAAAAAGACAGTAAGCCTGATAACAAAAAAGATAGCAAGAAAGCTACAGCAAAAGAAGAGCCTAAATATAACGTTTTAGCTGTTTACCAAATAGGTTACTTTGGTCCTGAGAAAAAACTAGGGCTACTTGAAATATTACCAGCAAACGTTAGTATTCAACCTGGTACTTCTGTAATTAGTGGTCAAAAATTATTGGCCCCCGGTAAATACCTTACATGTAACCTTGGTAACTGCCAAGCTCTTGTGTATTTATCAGATGCTGATTTAGATGCAATGTTGGCAAACGTTGATAACGCTGTGGGTTTTATGGATGCTACTGGCAAACAAGTTAATCTTCCTATCTCTATGAAGGGTGCAAAGGAAGGTCTAGCAGCTTTAAAAGAGTAAGCTTTGACTGCTTACAGTAAAGGAATAAACTTGGAAAGCGCTGGGTAACCTCAGTGCTTTTTCCAGTTTAACTAAATATGTTAAGTTAAAACTAGGTTAATTTATGACCGTAATGTCAGACTACTGGATCAGAGAGCGTGCGCAAAAAGATAGGATGATTGAGCCTTTTGCAGAGCAGCAAGTTAAGACTGATACAAATGGCAATAGGATTATTTCTTATGGCTTGTCTTCTTATGGTTACGATGCTAGGGTATCAAGAGAGTTCAAAATCTTCACTAACATAAATTCTACTATTGTTGATCCAAAAAATTTTGATGAATATAGTCTAGTTGACAGAGATACAGAAGTTTGTATTATTCCTCCAAATAGCTTTGCCCTTGCTCGTACAGTAGAGTATTTTAGAATTCCACGTGATGTACTTGTAGTGTGCGTTGGCAAATCCACTTACGCTAGGTGCGGTATTATAGTAAATGTAACACCGCTAGAGCCAGAATGGGAAGGGCACGTAACTTTAGAATTTTCTAACACCACGCCGCTACCGGCTAAAATTTATGCTAATGAAGGAGCGTGTCAGTTTTTATTCTTACGTGGCGACCAAATATGTGAAACTTCTTATTCTGATAGAAGTGGCAAGTATATGAAGCAAACAGGAGTCACGTTGCCAAGGACTTAGAACTTTTAAAAATATACATTTTCGATTCGCAATAATTATAATTAAACCAAAACAAAGGAATTATGACAGAAAATAACTCTCAAAATGATTTGCCTCATATTGCAGTTAATGCTCAATATATTAAAGATTTATCATTTGAAAACCCTGGTGCGCCAAGTTCTTTAGCTACAATGGGACGTAGTCCAAAAGTAGACTTATCACTTGACCTTCACGTTAATAAGCTACCAGAAGATGGGTTTTTTGAAGTTGAATTAAATATCGAAGCAAAAGCATTGCAGGAAAGCCAAACATTATTTATCGTTGAATTAAAGTATGCTGGAGTGTTTCATTTAATAAATGTTGCAGAAGACAAGCAGCAGTTGCTTCTTGCGGTACATTGCCCTGCTATGATCTTTCCTTTTGCTAGAAAAATTATAGCAGATGTCACGCAGTATGGTGGATTTCAGCCATTAATGATAGATCCTATCGATTTTGGCATGCTATACCACAAAAAATTATCAGAAAGCCAGAATTAATACCAATTCTAAAGAATTAAATACCGGCAAATGGATTTCAAAGTAAGTCTGCATAAGAAGCGTATATTAAATAAGTGCGCAAAGACGAGTCTTGCAAAATCCGTTTGTATCATTTAAAAATGAGAATTGGTATAAAAGCTATTTATAGCTTTAGGCTTAGATATAACTTTTTTTAAATCAAATTAAGTTTTAGTTATAAGGCTAGCTTTGTAACTAAAACTTATTCTAAGTAAATCCTATGCGCTATAAGTTATTGTATTTTATCATTGCTAATTGTATTAGCGCTATAGCTCTTGCAAACCAAGTAGAAGTTAAAGTTAAAGGCGGTATTGATTTTCAGACTGGCTGGCATAAAAATAACGGCACAGCAAAACAGCAATATGTTTCTAGCGGCAGGAAGTCTATGGGTTTTAACTCCGCAGCTCATGTACATTTAGATTTGCAAAATAAAATTGATAATTTTATCACCTATGGAGCAACGGTTGCTATAGAAACAACTGCAAAAAATGACCGCCGTATTGCTTCCTTTCTTTACGTAATTTCAGATTATGGCAAATTGGAACTTGGCTCAGATAAAAGTGCTCATAATAAAATGAGGATTACTGGTTACTCAGTTGGATGTGGTACAGCTGGAGCGTGGGATAGCCTGGCAAGTCTTACAGCTTATCCTAATGATATCGCCTACGTTTCAAGTTTTGCTAATTTCCTTGATGCTAAAACTAGAGCTGGTGATAAGGCAGAATATTCTAGAAAAATCAGCTATTACACACCATTAATTCATGGCATACAACTTGGTATTAGCTACATACCTGATAGTTCAAACACAGGTTATAATAGCTTAAGGACTGGGGCATATCATGGACCTATAAAACCTACTGGCTATAAATTTGTAATTAAAGATGGTCTAGCTTATGGTGCTAGCTATGAAGGTAATATAGGAGAAGTAAAAGTCAAATCTTCTATCGTAGGGGAGACGGGGAGCGTTAAACTCTATTCCAAGACAAACGCTCCAGTAGACAAGACAGTAAGTAGACTAAGCAATTATACAGTAGGTACGGAATTACATTATAATCAATATTCTGTGGCTTGTTCATACGGTAATTATAACAAAAGCTTAACCTCAGCTCGCCTAGACAGGATAGGGCGTAAAACAGAACTTTACTCTATAGGTGGTCGTTACAAATACGATAAACTACAAGCTAGCTTGAACTATTTCACTAGCACGCATAAAAGCAATAATTTGCACGCAGTAACAATAGCAGCAGATTATAAATTAGCGCAAGGTTTTAAAACTTATGCAGAAGTTACCTATTACAAAACAAATGGTAAGTTTTTAAAAGTCCAAAACGGAAATGAAATTAGTATAAGCGAAAGAATAAAGGGTGCAATGTTGTTACTTGGGGCAAAACTAGAGTTTTAAGCTAATCATTATAGATAAAAAATTAGTTTAGATCTATTGTTTTAAAGCTTTTTAGCAAAAAATTAACGATTTACCCCTTATTGATAAAAAAACACTTGCATTTTGCTCAATAAAATGAGAATATACCAACAAAGGTAAAATTTAGTTAAGGGGATTAAGAACATGAGAGTACTTTTAATTGAAGATGATTCTTCAACAGCACGGTCAATAGAATTGGCATTAGCAGCTGAGGGCATTATTTGTGATACAGTAGAATTAGGTGAAGAAGGAGCGGAGATCGTTAGGCTTTATGATTACGATATAGTAGTTCTAGATTTAATGTTACCTGATATCGATGGTTACGAAGTATTACTGCGCTTACGTTCAGCAAAAATTAAAATTCCTATTCTGATCCTTTCAGGTCTATCATCTGTAGATCAGAAAATCAAAGGTCTAGGCTTTGGCGCTGATGATTATTTGACAAAGCCATTTAATCGCGGAGAACTTATTGCTAGAATTCAAGCTATTGTTCGCCGTTCTAAAGGTCATTCAGAATCAGTAGTACGTTTTGATAAAGTGTCTATTAATTTTGATACTAGAGTAGTAGAAGTTGATGGTACTCAGGTGCATTTGACTAATAAAGAATATGCAATTCTAGAGCTACTTGCTATGCGTAAAGGAACTGTTTTAACTAAAGAAATGTTCCTAAACCACCTTTATAGCAGCATGGATGAACCAGAAATCAAGATTATTGACGTTTTTGTCTGTAAGTTGCGTAAGAAATTAGCCGACGCTTCTGGTGGAACTAATTATATTGAAACTGTTTGGGGGCGTGGTTATATGTTAAAAGATTATGATCAAACAGAAATGCACCCAAATGTTACAGAATTAGAGCAAAGCTAATCAAGTTAGTTACGCTTTAATTTTTATACCTAAAAAAGAGCCAAAAATATATTAATGTATTTGGCTCTTTTTACATTTGATACAAGCAAAAGCTAAAATATAGTTATACCATATTTTCTCAGCGCTACTTGATTTGTACGAACGATATCTATATA
>JAIXRE010000026.1 GCA_027485375.1 Rickettsiaceae bacterium
CTCATATTTATATGACGCACTGATTAAATTGCTAATAACAGAATTAAGCTAATTGTTATATTATCATTATCCACTAGTAATTGTGCATAAGTTATAAAAAAACCCCTGAAGTAACAAGCGGTGAGTTCCAAGCGACGTACTATTTTATACTAGTTCTCAAGGATTAAATAGGGCGAATGGGTTTAAAACCGTGAGGCTGCCCTGAGGCGTATATGAAATAAGCGCGCAAAGATGAATCTTGCAAAATAAGTTTGGATCATTGAAAAATGGGAATTGCTATTAATTACTTTGTTCTTTATCTACAGGATCAAAACCACCAGAGCAAAATGGTTGGCACCTTATCAAGCGATACAATATAAGCCACAAAGCTCTCAAAGCACTTTTCTTCGTGAGAGCCTCCTTTGCATATTCAGAACATGTAGGATGGAAACGACAATTAGAACCTAACCACGGCGAAATAAAAAATTGATAAAACCTAATTAGCGCAAGTAGAATGGTTCTCATAAGCTAAATATTCTAATATCACTTTAGACTTTTACGCAAATAATGCAAGCTTACGCCGTGTTGATAACCTGCCCTAGTAAACTCCATGATAAAGCCTAAATTCTTATAAAATTCAGGGGCTTGAAAGCTCATAGTTTGAAGGAATACGTCTTGGCAATTATGGCTTTTGCCAAACTCTAAAGCACGGTTAAGTAATAAAGTACCAATCCCCTTTCCTCGGTAAGCTTCATCAACAAATAAATATTTAACATGTAACTGCTTCCAAAAAATCAAGCATACAGCTACACCAACTAACTTATCATCTTCATGAATTTCAAATGAGGTATATTCGTCGTTGGTAAATTCGCTAACACCGATTTGTTTTATTGCGTGGTCTGCAAAACCTTGGATTATTTTACTTGTTGTTGCGTCGCTTGCAGTAGTTTGCTGGATTTTATAACTCATAGATACCTTATATTTTATACAGATAATTATCAGTATAACAAAGTTTCTAACTTATGGTAGTAAAATAACGATGAATTTCTAAGCTGCTACAGCTTTTTCTTTTAAGACTTCAATTAACCTATTTACTGCTGCATCTGCAGTAAGGTTCTCAAGAACAGCTAATTCAGTGGCAAGGCGATTTAGCGCAGTTTCGTAAATTGTTCTTTCGCTATATGAACGATCACTATCGACATTTTTATAAAGATCACGCACGACTTCTGCAACAGCTACTATATCACCAGAATTGATTTTAGCCTCGTATTCTTGAGCTCTTCTGCTCCACATTCTGTTGCCTTGCTTTGGCTTACTTTGTAGCGTTACAAAAATTTGACTTAAATCACCTTTACTAACAAGACTACGCAAGCCTGAGGTTTTAGCCCTACTAACAGGTACTTTGAGTGTCATCTTATCTTGCGGAAAAGATACTACATAAACCTGTAATTCCATACCAGCGACTGCTTGGGTCTCGATATTGATTATCTCGCCTACCCCATGCGATGGGTACACGACTCTTTCTCCAATAGCAAATTCTGGTTTAGCTCTCATAATAATATCCTTAAATAAAAGAAATTTATACCTTTATAACTTGAGAGATTGGTGCGTTAAAGTGAGTTGTAATCCAAATATTAATCCAAAGCTAGTATTGCAAGTGTTTTGCTTTCCTATCAACTATTTTAAGCATCTAGGATATACAGTAGCTAACTTCAGAAAGTTTCCAAGAAGAAAAATTTCAAATTTACTCTAAATTTTATCCAGCACTGCGAATTAATAAATAACGCGGTCTGACGCTTCAATCTTCTAAGTGTAAAAAGATAATCAGTTCATAACAAATAACTTACGAGAACATACCATATTTTTTTGAAAAATGCAAAGCTTATATAGATTTTTTTTGCGAATGCAACAAATTAATTGCTCACGGTTGCGTAAATTCCATCTTCATACTTTATAATATCATAGTTTCTTTGCGCTATTGAATCGATAAAGAAAATATTACCAGACACTCCAACATAAGGCTCAGGGCTATTTAGTTTTGCTAAAAAGCCCTGTTCATTAAAACTATCACCTATATAACTAGCAGTTAACCTACCTAGATCGTAAGCCATCAAATGCATAAAAGACATATGATTAATTCCTATATTTTTTGCTTTTTCTGCAAGATTGCTATTTACTAGATTTAAAGAACCAGTAAAATTTATGTTAATATGTTCTGGATAATCTATATCCAGCCTATTATCGCCAGCTATAATGGCTTTTTTATCTAAATTATGTTTATGAATGCTTGCAAAGACTAACTGTAAATTTTTAGGATCGTCTGCTACATAAACTACTGTCTTACCTTGTGTTTCGTCCATTTCATTTAAATTATCAACACTATCAGAAACAACTTGTACAGCCTTGTTGATTGATTCAGGTTCTTCAGCATAAAATTCTGTACGCACCAAAGTAGCATTATGCTCTACTAATAACTCTTGTATTATTTTACTTACGCTTTGAGAATGCTGTCCTGCGGGTAATAAAGCGATAAAATTTTGGTATTTATTATCTAAAAAGTGATTCATTATTTTGTATAATTGCTTTAGAGGCGCATGTCCAAAGACGAATAGTTTTTGGTCTGCTAAAGCAGGATTGTTTGACATAGTGATTACAATAATATTATTTCTTTTAGCCTCTTGCGCTATAGAAGCAGTCAGAGGAGAATATAAAGGTCCTAGGATAATTTTTGTTTTTTTGGCTATGATCTTTTTCATAGAGGCCGCCACTTGCTGCTCATCTGCTCCATCATAAGAAGTTACGTGAATATCAGTTTGCAGACCATCCTCGAGTCCTATTTTGATTAATTCGTTATATTGTTGCCCAAGTGCTAAATTTTCTCCAGTCATTGGCATTAAAATAGCAATCTCAATAATTTCTTTTGGTTTTACACTTTCGACGGGCTTAGTACCACCGCAAGCAGAAAGCAAGACGCTGCAAATACAAAAAATGGCTGCGCTTAAAATAATTTGCTTTATATTATGTCGAAAAGCTATATTGCTCATATAGAAAACCTACTTAAAATTATTAATTATGACTATAAAATCTGGACTTTATATCGTTACAACGCCTATAGGCAATCAAGGCGATATAACAATTAGAGCACTTGATACTCTTAAAAATTCTACAATTATTTTATGTGAGGATACTAGAATCTCACAAAAATTACTAGCAAAACATGATATAAAGGCTAAACTCCAGGTGTATAACGACCATAGTAATGATGCTCAAAGGTCACTAATTTGTCGTTATCTTGATCAGGGCGAAATAATTAGCCTTATTTCTGACGCAGGGACTCCTTTAATTTCTGACCCTGGTTACAAGCTAGTCAGAGACATGCGGCAAAAAGGCTACTTTGTAGAAGTTGTGCCCGGAGTCTCTGCAGTTATAGCAGGACTAACCATTTCAGGATTACCAACAGATAGTTTTTTATTTACAGGTTTCTTGCCTAAAACTGCAGAAAGCAAAGCAAAAATATTTAGAGAATTACTTGGAATTAAAGCAACCTTAATTTTCTTTGAAGCAGCTCCTAGGCTAGTTGATAGCCTGCAAGTAGCATTTAATATTTTTGGCAACAGAGAAGCTTGCGTTGCTAGAGAACTTACTAAATTGTATCAAGAAGCAAAATTAGCCCCTCTTGATGAATTAATTAGCTTTTATCAAGCAAAACCAGCTAAAGGAGAAATAGTGCTGATGATTTCTGGGCAATCACCTCTAGGCTCTCCTGAAATTGCCAGCGAGGAGCTACAAAAGGAATTGCAATTATACTTAAAGCATGGCTTAACCGCTAAAAGTGCTACTGAAATTGCCTATACAAAATTTTCTGACATATATAGCAAAAATGAAATATACAAAATAGTGAATAATATGCTATACAAACCCTAAAGTAATATGTTTAAAAAACACTTTAACATCAGTACAAAAATAATATATACTACAATATTAACATAATTATAGGGGTATCTCGTGGAAATTTTTTTATTAGTGCTAGGCATTATTGGCGCTATACTAGCGTTTCAAATGGTAAAAATTGTACCGCAACAACAAGCTTGGGTAGTAGAGACTCTTGGTAAATTTGATAAAGTTTTGCAACCAGGTTTAACAATATTAATACCGCTAATACAGAGAGTAGCCTATAAACATACTCTAAAAGAGGAAGCAATTGAAGTTACAGCCCAAACAGCTATCTCTAACGATAACGTCACTTTGTCGATAGACGGCGTGTTATACGTTAAAATTATTGATGCTACTGCTGCTAGTTATGGAGTTAATAATCCATATTATGCAATAACTCAGTTAGCGCAAACTACTATGCGTTCTGAGATTGGTAAACTGCCTCTTGATAGAACCTTTGAAGAACGTGAAGCACTAAATATTGCAATCGTAACAGCTATGAATCAAGCAGCAATAAACTGGGGTATACAATGTATGCGCTATGAAATTAAAGATATCCAGCCACCGCAAACAGTTCTAAGGGCTATGGAACTGCAAGTGGCAGCAGAAAGGCAAAAACGGGCTCAAATTTTAGAATCAGAAGGTAATAGACAAGCGAAAATTAACCATTCTGAAGGGGAAAAAGCACAAATAGTATTGAATTCAGAAGCGGCATATATTGACCAAGTAAACCGCGCTAAAGGTGAGGCTGAAGCCATTATGCTTGTAGCTGAAGCAAATGCAAAAGGTATAGTAACTGTAGCGCAGGCAATCGAGCAAAAGGGCGGTAGTGACGCAGCAGCCTTGAAAGTAGCTGAAAAATATGTTGAATCTTTTGGTCAACTTGCTAAGGAAACTAATACTGTAATACTACCAGCAAGCCTTTCTGAACCTGGTAATTTTGTAGCGCAGGCACTTGGTATTTTTAATCAATTAAAAACCAATAAATCAACAAAATAATAAGTATCAACAACCTATTATGAAACAAGTTATCACTCGATTTGCCCCTTCTCCTACAGGTTACCTACATATAGGTAACGCTAGAGGAGCCATTATTAACTGGCTTTATACAAAAAAGCATAACGGGCAATTTATTTTACGTTTTGATGATACCGATCTAGAGCGTAGCAAGCAAGAATATAAGGACGCCATTATATGCGACCTAAAATGGCTAGGCTTAGAGTGGGATCAATCGTTCATGCAATCTAGTAGGCTAGAGAGATACGCTACAATCAAAGAGCTATTGCTACAAAATGGTAGGTTGTACCCTTGCTTTGAGACGCAAGAAGAGCTAGAAATGAAGCGTAAACTGCAACTTGCTTCTGGTAAGCCGCCAATTTACGATCGCACTGGAACAAAATTAACAAAAGAACAAATCGCTGAATATATAGCCAAAGGTAAGAAGCCGCACTATCGCTTTTTAATGCATGATAGCAGTATTAGCTGGAATGATATGATTAAGGGTAATCTGAAATACGAAGGTAGCAAGCTTGGTGACCCTATAGTCATTAGGGAAGATGGCACGATGACTTATATGCTTTGCTCAGTAATTGATGATATTGATTACAACATTACTGATATAATTAGGGGTGAAGATCACGTCACTAATACTGCTGTGCAAATTCAGATGTTTGAAGCACTTGGCGCTACTGCGCCAAATTTTGGTCATTTTAGCCTCGTGAAAGCAAAAGACGAAAAAATCTCAAAACGTGTTGGCGGTTTTGAAATTGCCGATTTACGAGAGGAAGTAGGTTTAGAGGCAATGGCTATAAATAGTTTTTTTGCCTTGATAGGCTCGTCAAAAGCTATAACACCTTATGCTAATCTAGCAGAGCTCGTTGGAGAATTTGACATTACCCATTTCTCTAAAAGCCCTACAACTTACTTACCTGAAGAACTGCATCGCCTTAATCATAAATTATTGATACATTTGGAATATAACCAAGTAAAAGAGCGCTTGCAGGAGCTAATGCATCAAGAACAAACAGGCGGACAAGTAAGCGAGCAATTTTGGCTTGCCGTTCGACCAAATCTCGAAAAATTACGTGATATAAAAGACTGGTGGAGAATTTGCTTTGCCCCACAAAAGGTTACAGGACTTGATCAAGACTTCCTAAAAATTGCCGCTTCTTTACTTGAGGATAAAGCAATAACTGTTGATACTTGGGGCGAGTGGACACGCCAAATCTCACTCGAGACTGGTAGAAAGGGTAAAGATTTATTTATGCCCTTACGTTTAGCATTAACAGGCATGGAACATGGTCCAGAACTCAAGAATCTTTTGCCATTACTACCACGCAAGGAGATTATCGAAAGGCTAGTTTCTTAAGGTTTTAAGGCTATATAGCTAGTCAACTTGGATTATTTAAAAATGGGAATTAGTCTAATATAGTTTATGTCAATCCAGAATGATAAAGCCATTATCAGAACCAAGTTGCTAACTGATCCAATCTACAAGGGTGAAAGCACTTACCGAGATTATATAAATACTAGCGAAGCTTTATGTCATCAAGTGCTCGACCTAATTTTAGCTTATCAACCCAAGAATATTGCTATTTATTATCCTATATATAACGCAGATACTCCAAGAGATAGTAAGAAAATAACCACCGAGCCTGCGCAATCTGACGTAGCAAATCTTGAAGTAGCAAAGATATATCGTGAACCTGATATTATGCAGCTTATGAAATTAAGCGGTATGGATAGTTATAACGCCACTGATACAAAGTTTAGCCTACCAATAATTGACAAGGAAGAGATGTCATTTGCAGAGTACCAACTTGGAGATTTGTTAGAAAAAACACAATTTCCGCGCCTGCTCCAACCTGCAACCAAACTTATAACGATTCCTGATTTTATGGTGATTCCTGCTGTAGCTTTAAGCACTAATGGCTATCGCCTTGGTTTTGGTAAGGGGTATTATGATAAATACTTCAATAAAAGAGGGGCGCATAGTCACCCTATAACTTGCAATACGGTAAAAGTTGGGGTATGTTTTCATAATAGGTTGTTTGAAAGGTTGCCGCATGAGCAACATGACCTAAAATTAGATTACGTAATAACTGACAAAATAATAATAAAAATATGAGTTTCACTATATTTGATATAATTATACTAACGATTATTGCCGCATCTTCTATGCTGGGCGGATATAATGGATTAGTAAGACTAAGCATAAATTTCATTGCTTTCTTAGGCTCAATATTTTGCGCCTATTTCCTTTATCCTTTTATGTATAGTTTTTTTGCGAAGTTTTTTGCCAGCCAAGCGCTTTTAGTGCTACTTGGGGCTTGTAGCTCTTATATTGTAGCACTAATCTTTTTCAGTATCCTTAGCTCTAAGTTTTTTGCTATGGTTAAAGATTCAAGCGGTGGTCTAATGGATAGGTTTCTGGGATTATTTGCTGGCTTTCTAAGGGGTAGTATTGTTTCTTTACTTATTTTTGTAGTAATCATTGTAGTTAGCTGTAAGAGTTATATGAACGCTGAAACTTTCTATGATGTGAGCCAAAACACTAAGTCAGAGCAATACCCGCAATGGTTAAAAGATTCTAAAGTCTTTGAGTATCTTGATAAATTTGGAAAACTAACTTTATCGCTTATACCTGAAGAAACTATTAAAAGCATGAGATTACGCCAAAAGCCTATAGGTAGTGAACTTGAAGAAGAATATGAGGTAGAATAAGCATTCGATAGTCATCACGTCCCATCAACATATAAACAAAATTATATTTTTAAATTATCCAAATTTGGCAAGGTTCATCTTTGCACAACTATTAATATAAGCTTCTGCAGCCTCACAGTTTAAAATCCATTTGTCCTACGCTTAATGCTTGAGAATTGGTATTAGTGCAGAGAATTTTCATGCTATCATCACTAGCATGTTGACGATATTATAAGAGAAATTGCTTATGACAAAAGAGCTTAAAATAGAAGCTGCAAAAATAATTCGAGATTCTCTGCATAACCTAGCTGTTCTTGAGAAAAACGTGCTGGATAATGAATATTATTTTACTAAGCTAAAATATTTTATAAGCTTGCTAGAAGGTTCAACAAATGAAGCTTACCTTGATGGTATACCAGACCCGGATAAAAAGTGGCAATTTATTTCAGCCTCTAAGTTTTATTCTTTGAATAAAGCCACGCAAAAAGACTTAAGGCAGCAATGCAACAATGAGCCGGTGACTACTGTTGGAATTGGAGCTAATATAGAACCGCAAAAGGTGCGTGATAAGTTCGATAAGCTACTTGGAGCGCCTAGCTTAATGCAGAGAGTTTATTTTGGCAAAGCAATGCTCTCAAATAAGCAAATAGAGACAATTTTTAGAGCCTGCATTCATGAAAGCTTGATTGACTCACAGCGAATATACGGCGCAGACTGGCGTAAACTTAGAGTAAATGAACAAATGGCTATCCTAAGCCTGCACTTTAATTGCCCTAAATTAGTAAATGAGCAGACAAATTTTAGGCAGCATATACAAAATTATGTAGCAACAAATAAGGAAATTTATCTAAAAAATGCAGTTGAGGAGATTTTGCATCGCTCTAACCATTACGATAATGCTGGGTTACAGAATAGAAGAGCCGCAGAGGCGACTTTGCTTGCCTCGTATTACTCTCCTTTATATACAAAACCAAATACTTCCTGATGCAATTATCCTTCTAAAACCAGTTGCATTATGCCAAGTCTCAAGAATTAAATAAGGCAATTGGATTTAAAAGTGAGTCTGCTCAAGGCGTATATAAAATACGTGCGCAAAGACGAATCTTGCAAAATCCGTTTGGATTATTTAATTCTTGAGGCTTGGTATTAATTCTTGCTTAAAGGGTGGTGCTGCTCCAAAGTAGTTTTTAAGTGCTTAGTTTGTACATGCGTATAAATCTGCGTTGTGCTTATATCAGCATGTCCTAGCAGTTCTTGGATAACTCTAAGATCTGCGCCGCCTTCCAGTAAGTGCGTGGCAAAACTATGGCGCAGAACGTGAGGAGATACAATATCTGGATCAAGTCCAGCATTTAGAGAAAGCTGCTTTAAGAGGATAGCAAAGTTTTGCCTAGTCATATAACCAGCCGCAGAACTAGAAGGAAATAAATATAAATTAGCTTTACTATTCTTGCTTGCTATAAAAACACCACGTATTTTTAGATACGCTGCTAGACTATCAATGGTTTGGTCGTTAATAATAATAGTACGCTCTTTATTGCCTTTACCAATAACTGTAAAAATACGCCTAATAGAACCAGCTTGCTGGTTAATTAATATATTTACAAGCTTCAAGCTAACTAATTCAGAAACACGCAAACCGCTAGCGTAGAGCAAATGGATCATAGCTCTAAGGCGCAATCCTTCAGGCGAATTATCTTGGTTGCACGCCTCTAGCAAGGTTTCAATTTGCGCTGTACTTAGCATTGATGGCAGCTTGTTCTGATATTTAGGCAAATCCACTAGCAAGGCTGGATTGTACGCTGTATGCCCCTCACTAATGAGAAAATCATAGTAGCTTTTTATCGTTGAAATTTTACGGCAAATTGACCTTGCCGCTAAACCATTCTTAGCAATAATAGCAATAAAATTACTGAGGTCTAGAGTTTGAGTGCTTAATTCAGAAAGTTTATTTGTGGATAGAAAGCTTCTAAAATCTAACAAATCTCTTTTATAGCTCATGATAGAATTGCCGGGCGCCCCGCGTTCAGCAACCATCATTTCAAGAAATTGTTCAATAAATTCCACTCTAAACCTTTAAAATAGCAGGGTATTTATTAAGAGTGTGGAGGCCAGGGCCGGAATCGAACCGGCGCATCGAAGATTTGCAGTCAACGGCATTACCACTTTGCTACCTAGCCATATTACATAAATCGCTTTAGCCAACTTACGCATATTTGAATCGTTAGAGTTTTAACGCACTTAAAAAGAAAAAGCAAGCGAAAATAATTTCCGCTTGCTAAGGAATCGTAACTTAAAAGCTATATCAATAGCTATGATCTACTATTTGGTTTTCATACTCTTTACTTAAAGCGCTTACAGCATATACCCACAATATTACTATCAGGAAAAACACGCCAGCAAAATAAGGTGTTGCTTCAACAAATGAGAATGAAGGTAGCAACATAAAGAATGTTGATTGAATGATACCACCACCAGACTTACCAAATCTACCGCCAACCACTTCTACAGCAGCCTGACCTTTAGTTTTTAAGTCTTTATCAAGAGGAATATAAGCCATATTCTTAGTAGAATCAAACAGCGAATATTTAGTCGATTTAGCAAGTACCTGTTGCAAGGAGCCTATCATAACTACCATTGGTAATGGACCAACCGCTATTATACCTGTTAAATACATAGCAATGGCACTATCAAAGAAAATGAACACAAAGAATACGCAACCTGTGATTAGCATCATAATTGGCGTAAACATTGCGGCTGTCTTCCATGAAACTTTTCTTAAAATATTACTTCCTATAAGCATGAAAAGAATAGCTGTAAAGCCTTGATACAATTGGAACTTGCCCATGTATCTAGTATAAGCTTCAACAGTTGGATATAATTCTCGTATTTTTGATTTCCAAACGCCTTCTACGAGATTTGTTGAAACCCCATAAGCAAGAACTAATAATGCTATCAAGCCAAGATATTTTGAACTTAAGATCATCTTAAAGCTTTCACCTAAAGATAATTTTACTTTACTTTTCTTAGTCTTTGTTGCTGTTGGATCATATAAATTAGGATCTGTAAGGACGTTATTTTGCATCCATCTATAAAGTAATATAATAATTACTCCGCTAAAGATCATTACAGTAAATAGCGGTATAAGCTTTACTTCTTCAGCAACTAAGTGAATTTGTTCACTTAGGAAATAACCAATAATTACTGATGCTACAGGTAAGGACAAATTAGCCAGTAAGCCAAACATAGAGTAAAAACGTTTCGCTTCTTCAGTTTTAGTAATTTGGTTAGCAAATTGCCAAAATAAAAGTGAAAGCATCATACTCCCCCAAAGCTCTGACATAGCATAGAAACTTGCAAAACTCCACTTACCTATAATTCTAATAAACCATTTAAAATTTGGATAATTAGTTGCTAAAGTTTCAATTGTTTCAGGATTTGGATGCACTAAAGTAGGGTTTGGATATAAAACAAATGTAAACAGCGTGAAATACGCTAGAAAAAACCAAGTTACTGTATAAAACACATTTTTTGCGCTTAAGGCATCACAAAGTTTTACATAAATAACCATTGCGAGCAACGCTGATGGCAATACTATATAAGTCTTCAAAAAGCTAATAGACTCAGGTCCAATAGCAGTAACAACAAATCCATCTTTAATAGAGCGAAGCGTTGAGTAGTTTAGTAAAATACAAAACATCATTGCTGCCATAGGCAAAAACTTTTTATTTTCATGCCATTCAATAGGCCATACTATTCTGCGAAATTCCGCAAAAAAACCATTATTTTCTAATTTAGTCATAATTGATCCAAAATTTTAATTATTACTGCGCAGATTATAGGTTGTAACTCTAGAAAAGTCAAGAAAAAAGGTTAATTTGCTTTTATTATTCTGCCAACTAATTACTAATATTCAATAATCAACCTTAGTAAAGTACAAACCACCTGCTGGAGCTGTAATACCAGCCGCCTCTCGCTTTTTAGCCTCTAGGGCTAATTTGACGTCGTTAGCCTGCCACTTTCCAAGCCCAACTAATGTTAAAGTACCAACTATATTGCGTACCATGTGATGCAAAAAGGAAGGAGCAGAAAGGTAAAAATTTATCTCCGCGCCAACTCGTTCTATATCAAGCTGAGATAAGGTCTTAATAGGAGATTTTGCTTGGCAATGCGTTGCTCTAAAGGAAGTAAAATCATGATTTCCAAGTAGATACTTAGCCCCCTCCTGCATCTGCTTTACGTTTAATGTAGGTCTAATCCACCAGGCTCTATCTAAATCAAGCACGACCTTGCCACTGCGATTAATAACCCTATATCTATAATGACGCGCTCTTGCTGAGAATCTAGCGTGGAAATCCTCGCTTACTTGCTCGCAAGCTACTACCCCTACTGGGTGGTGCTTAGTAAAATGGTTAATTGCTTGCATGACGGTATAAGGAGCATGGAATTTTAACAAGTCAAAATGGGCTACTTGCGCTAAAGCATGCACGCCAGCGTCAGTTCTACCAGCAGCGTATAAAGTAACTTTCTCTCCGCTAAACTTAAATATTGCTTCTTCTAATATTTCTTGTATTGACAAAGCATTAGCTTGCCGCTGCCACCCTGCAAGATTAGTACCTAAATATTCTATAGTGATTTTGTATCTGTGCAAAGACGCCATATAAATCTGATTTCCACTAATAGCTTAGTGCTTACGCGGAAAGCTGGGTACTTGCAAGTTTACCAAGCATAAAACTTTGTATTTTCTCAAATGCTTTATTTTCAATTTGACGAACTCTTTCTTTAGATATGTTGTACTTAGCACTTAAAACATCCAGTGTTGCTGGAGATTCTTTAAGTTTGCGCTCAGTTAAAATGTCAAGTTCACGCTCATTTAAGACAAACATAGCTTGAGAGAGTAACTTATGCTTGTTAGAAGAATCCTCTTGGTTAATCAAAACAGTTTCTTGATTAGGACGATTTTCTGGCAACAATTCGATTAGCTCAGGGCTAGTATCATCATTGTAATCTACTGAACTGTTCAACGACGAGTCACTTCCCGACAGCCTCGCGTTCATTTCTTTAACGTCGTTAACAGTAACACCTAATTCTCTTGCGATCTGCGGAAAATCCTGATCAGTTACTGCCCTTGCATAAAGGTTAGTAATCTTATTCTTAATTTTGTTGAGGCTAAAAAATAGCTTTTTTTGTGCAGCTGTAGTCCCTATCTTAACTAACGACCAAGATTTGAGGATATATTCCTGTATCGCTGCTTTAATCCACCACATAGCGTAAGTTGATAGACGAAAACCCAAATCAGGATTATATTTCTTTACAGCTTGCATTAACCCTAAATTACCCTCAGAAACAAGCTCTGGTACAGGCAAACCATAATTTCTATAACCAATGGCAATTTTTGCTACTAGTTTTAAATGGCTAGTAACTAATTTTTGCGCAGCTTCAAGATTATTGCTCTCTAAATATGATTTAGCTAGCAGAAACTCATCTTCTTGGCTTAATGATGGAATCTTGTTAATTTTTTGCAAGTAGCTATAAAAACCTGACTCTGCCGATAATGTTGGCAAATTAATCTTACTACTCATCTTAAACCTCAGCTCTATCTTTTATCTTAATCACAGATTTTACCACAAACCAAAAACTTTGTGAATAAGTTTTATATAGTAATATTTATCATTTAATTCAAGGTTGCTTAATCACTTTTTAGTGTATTTATTTCTTCTTTAGAAAGTTTGGTTAATTTGCTAATAACTTCTATAGAATATCCTTCTTTTAGCATCTCGTTTGCTAACTCTAGAGTTTTTTTAGCCTCAGCTCTAACCAGTGCTTCTTTAGTCTTATCCTCAACCTCTTTAATCTTAGCCTCAGCCTCTTTAATCTTAGCCTCAGCTCTAGCCACTACTTCATTAGTCTCAGCCTCAACTTTAGCAACAGCTTTAGCGACAGCGATATCAATAGCAGCTTCCATGGTGGCTACGTTATCCCAAACACGCTTTTGCTCTTGTTCATAAGCTATTAATTCCGGTTCAGACCAGTTAAAATGAGCCAGTGCCTCGTATGCTTTTTTGATAACTTGGTCGCTACCTATTATACGCTCTAAATCTTCACCGCTAGTAGCTCTGGCGTATTTAAAGAAGTAACACCATTTTTCCACGATATTATCAAGCTTATCACCTAGCTTTTTAGTAAATTTAGGCAATTCAATAAAGGTAAAATAAAAATCCTTTAAATCATGTTCATAGCTGTTTTTATCAAGGATAATATGATCTGACTTATATTCTTTCTTTTCAGGGAATAATACGTAATCTACAATGGCGATAAAAATAATTTCTTTAAGGTTGGTATATTGCCCCTCTTCTTCTTGTCCTCTATCTGTTTGACGACAATAAGCTTTAGCGGCATAATATTGCGCCCTTTTCTCAAAGCCTTTAGACGGGGCAACTTGCATCTCAACAATATATTGCACGCCTTTTTTATCCTTACATAACACATCAACAATAGACTGTTTTTTAGAGGCAATCTCAGGATCTTGAATAGGGCTAAGAAACTGCACCTCCTGTATAGCATTTTCACCTGTAAACCCTAATATATCGTTGATGAAATGAATAAGAATCTCCTTATGCTTTTCTGAGCCAAAGATTTTCTTAAAAGCGACGTCATTTTTAGGGTCTAAAAATTTTGCGAACATAGTTGCTATAAAATATGATTATTTCAAAATATTATCAAAAATCGGTTACAAAAGCAATGCAATATTTAACTTACCGTTATATTCCTCGGGCTTAAGAATTAAATGCATCAGCCATATATTTTCTAAATTTGCCTTTTTCCTCTTTATGTTCATCAGCATCAGGTAGGGGCTCTTTTTGAACAGTAATATTTGACCATTTTGCAGAGAAATATTTAGCCCGTTCAATCCAGTCTATCAAATTTTCTGATTCTGGTTTGATAGCGCCAACAGGACATTCTGGCTCGCACACTCCACAATCGATACATTCATCAGGATTTATAACAAGCATCAATTCTCCCTCATAGAAGCAGTCTACAGGACAAACTTCAACGCATGTTGTGTATTTACACTTAACGCATTCATCAGTTACTACATAAGTCATGATATTATTCCTATCTATTTTGATTAGCAGCAGTTGCTAGTAATGTTTTAGTCCTTAAAATCAACAAGATTAAAAAGTACAGTACAAAACTGGCAAACATCAGCATTAACGGCAACATCATTGAGCTATGGATAGCTGGTCCTTTTGCCCTAAAAATACTAGCCGGTTGGTGCAAACTATACCATATATCAACTGAAAATTTGACGATAGGTACATTAATTGCGCCTATTAAAGCTATAACTGCAGCTGGTTTTTCTGCTCTGCGCAAGTTATCTCCACTACTAGCTACTATTATATAACCTAAATATAAAAGAAACAATACTAGCATTGAAGTAAGCCGTGCATCCCATACCCACCAAGTGCCCCAAATAGGTCTGCCCCATAAGGAGCCCGTTACTAGGGTCAGAAAGGCAAAAGTCGCTCCTATAGGAGCTGCTGCAACCGCTAGAAAAAAGGACATTGGAGCTCCCCATACTAAGCTTGCAAAGCTACACATTGCCATAAAGCTATAAATAGCAAGCGCAAGCCACGCTGCGGGCACATGAACATACATAAGCCTTACCATTTCTCCTTGTTGGTAATCAATAGGCGAGACTATCAAGGCTTGATATAAACCAACTGGTAAAATAATAACTATACTCATTACCAAGAAGGGTAGTAATTTATCAGTTAGCTTATTAAAAATATATGGATTTAGCAGTTTAAACATAAAATTTACTATCTTATAATCTTATAACTATCGTTGATAAAATACTCTCTACATATTGCTCATTTGCGTGGTAGCTACGACGGTAACTTGGATATTTCTCTGGCGTAGTATAAGTATCTTCCTCTATTCTAGTAATATCTTCTATACCAGCTTTTTGCAATTTTAACGCAACAAAACTGGGCAAGTCAAAAAGGTAATGATATTGCTTATTTGCAGGGATAAAAAATTTTTCATAAACAGCGCTATCCTGGACGAATATATCATAAAAATTTTGATCCACTTCATAAGATTGCTGTTGCACCGCTGGACCTATTATAGCTTTAAGCCTCTTTGCACCTTTGGCTTTCATAGCAGATACCACATTAGCGATAATATCTGCCTTTGCGCTACGCCAGCCGCAATGCGCTCCTCCAACAATTTTTCCTGCTAAGTCGCTAAGTAAAACTGGCACGCAATCTGCCGTTTGCACCGCAATAACGATGCCTGTTTTTGTGGTAATAGCAGCATCTGCCTCAGGCTCTAAGCTAAAATCATTAATCAAATCAGCATCGACTACTTTATTGCCATGTACTTGTTTTAAGATTAATAATTTATTTGCATTCAGGCTAGTAAGTATAGCACGCCTATTTTGTTCTACTTTTATCTCATCATCTAACCTGTGTTTACTATAAATATGCGATGATTCTTGGTATAATTTATCAAAAACCCTATAATATACAGATGGTACTACTAACTTCATTAAACGCTCCAAATATGCATTTTGACCTCAGTAAATTATCAGATAGCATGCAGAAAGACAATCGATTAGAAAAACTTTGTCAGCGATTTATCGATAGTCATAAATTAATACCGCATTTTGGTGTGGAAATTGAGTTCTACCTGAGCAAGCAATTAAATCATTTGGAGCTTGCTAACTTAATAGGGCTTGAAGTAAAATTAGAGAAAGGAAATGGGCAATTTGAAATCGATTTACCTCCAACAAGCAACCTATTAGAGTATACAAGAATTATCGCTACCACTAAGCATAAAATTTTACAAACTGCCAAATTACTAGGAGGATATGCTGACTTTGGCGCTAAACCATCACCTATAGATTATGGCAATAGCATGCATTTTCATGTTAATTTTTCAGGCGCTGCTAATGATAAAATGTTAAATGAGATTGCAGCAAAAAGCTTATGCCATTTCATGCTAGATAGCTGTCTTATATTTTTGCCAGAAGAAGATTGTTATAAGCGTCTAGACAAGAATTTTATGGCTCCTACACATATCTCATATGGCAATAATAACAGAACTACAGCTGTGCGCATACCAGATTCACAGCCTCAAAGGCTAGAGTATAGATTGCCAACTCCAGCAGCGGATCCTTATTTAGCTATGCTAGCAATATTGCAAGCCATAATTATTGGTTTAGAGTCACCAAATCTTATTGTTTCCCCGCCTAAAATTTATGGCAATGCTTTTGAGGAGCAATATAATCTGCAGCCTTTGCCCACAAGTAGAGACCAAGCAGCATCCTTATTTAAACCAAGCTTTTTGGCTATCTAAGGCTCTGTCGCTTCTTATAAAAAGGGTTTAGCCTTGGACAACTATAGCAAAAAATACCTTGTAGGTTATTGTTGATACTTGAAGATTTGCTTCATTGATAAACAGCTGTTTCAAATCTTTGAACTTTAAAGAGTGCTTACTAGCATTTGCACCTAGCTTATTTAAATATTTCACAAAATCCTTAATGCTAGTAAAATTTACGCTATACTCCTTAGTGAAAAAATTATACTTGGCGGGGTTTAGCGATAATAAAAAAGTCTCTAGTTCCTCTTGCGCAGGATATGCTAAAGCTGGAGACTTTAACCCTAGTGCACTATATATTGATGACCATTCGTGAAATGTGCCATCTAGCAGGCAGGAAAAAGCTAAAACGTCTGAATGGTTGTAAAGTTTTGTAAGAACTGCTTGCATATTATTAAGCCATTGCATAGCAAAATTTGAAATAATGAGCGAGTGAAAATCAAAGTTAGTATCTTCCATATTGCCTAAGACAAAGCTAAATTGTTCAGGATGGTTGAGGCGGCTTATCTTGCTTTTAGCCACCTCAAGCATGGCTGGTGAAAGGTCGTTCAGCGTATAATGGCTGCGAGGAAATATAGGTAACAGATATTCTGTGACGTAACCTGTACCAGTACCTAGGTCTAAAATCGATTTAGGAGAAAAGCTAGGCATAAGCTGCTGGAGCGCCTCTACAAGTTCTTTGGCAGCTCGTTTTTGTATGGATGCTACTTCATCGTAACTAGCGCTTGCCCGGCTGAAATTTGCCTGAATTATTTTAGGGTTAATATCATTTGAGATCATATAAAAATTTTATAATTTGCTGGCAAACAAAGTCGCTTTCAGTAAACCCTAAACTATGTTTACCGCTAGCATGGATAATAAAAATTATCTGCTGGTGGCTAAAATTATCATCAAGCAGCTGCTGTGAGACAATAGGGTCATCTGCAGAACCTATTATTAAAGCTGGCGTTGAAGGCAGATTAAAGCTTGCTTTTAGCATTTCTAGATCTTCTAGCAACCTAGTTTCTTGAATTTTTTCAAGCATTTGTGCCGGTAAGTTAATACCACATTTTTTACGAAAAGACAAAATTGTTTTAACTGGGTCAGCTTTAAAACTCTTTATCATTAGATTAAGCCCAATGAGACGTTCCTCGTGTAAAATATGGTCGTAGCCTAAGAAATTAGTAAAGCTTTGCAGACCTATAATGGCTTTAGCTTTAATCTTTTGCTCGCTAGCTGCTTTGAGCAATTTAGCCATTCCAAGCGAGTGACCTATCAATATTACCTCATCTATTGGTAACTGTAGGTCTTGCTTCTCAGTAAAATAACCAAGGTCAAGATACGTCACTTGGCTTGTTGGTAAAGCTTGCAGTAATTTTTGCCCAAGCGGTCTAAAAAATTCAGGAGTAAAAGCCCAGCCATGGCAAAAGACAAAATGCTTAGTCATATTAGCAAACTTTCCAAAGCAGCAAGTAGCTTATCCACGTCCTGCTGTGAATGACTTGTTGTCAATGCTATACGTAAACGGGCGGTATTTGGCGGCACAGTTGGTGACCTAACAGCAGAAACAACAATATTATGCTCAAGTAAAGTATTTTTTGCTGCTACTGCTTTGTCATCTTGTCCTAATATTATAGGGATAATATGAGTTGAAGAGCCCGCTGTATCAAAACCTAGTTTCTTAAGGCTTGTACGCAAATTCTCAGCTTTTGCCATTAAGGCTTGGCGTTCTTGTTCTAGGCTGGGTAATAATTGCCAAGCTTTTGTAGCGGCTCCTATAACCATAGGCGGAAGAGCGGTAGAATAAATAAAGCCAGCAGACTTATTTATTAGGTAATCTTTAACTGTTTGAGAACACGCAATATATGCGCCAAATACTCCTAGTGCTTTACTAAAAGTACCCATAATGACATGTGGTAAGCCTGAGAGGTCTAAGGTAGTGGATAGCCCATAACCATTTTTGCCTATGACGCCTGTAGCGTGCGCTTCATCTAGATATAGTAAAGCGTTATGCTGCTTTGCAAGTTCCGCAATATCCTCCAGAGGAACAACATCGCCATCCATGCCAAAAATAGTTTCTGTTACAATAAATTTAGGGCGGTTATCATTCTTGTACTGCTCTAATAAATCGCTTAATTGCTGCATATCACAATGCTGATAGCGCACTAATTCTGCATTGCTTAAAAATACCGCTTGATACAAGCTTGAATGATTAAGCCTATCAAAAAATACTATTGGTCTCAGCCCAAGGACGCTTTGGTCAAGCAAACTAGCTAAACTGGTTAAATTAGCCTGAAAACCTGAGTTGAATATGAGGGCAGCCTCTGTGTTTTTGCTAATAGCTATAGAGCTTTCAAGCTCTTCAAATAAAATATTATTGCCAGATAATAAGCGTGAGCCAGTGCTACCAGTACCAAACTCCTCACAAGCCTTCGCCGCTGCTTGCGCTATGGTTTGGAGCTTGCTAAAACCTAAATAATCATTACTAGAAAAATCTAGCACGGAAGGGCTAGTTATTTTATTAATAGATGAAATTACGGCTGGTAATTTGCGATATTTTCCACTATTTTGTAGCTTCAAACAAAATTGTATATACTGCTTGTACATAATTATTTCATTTAGTTAATTTAAGGCTTATTAACATGACAATTGCAACGCAAACTAAGGAATGGACGCTTGACAGGGCAACGCAAATCTTTCAATTGCCATTTAATGACCTTATTTATACAGCACAAACTAAACATAGGGAACATTTTAATCCAAATACTATGCAAATTAGTACTTTGCTAAATATTAAAACTGGCAGCTGCCCTGAAGATTGTGCTTATTGTCCACAATCTGCGCATTATAAAACAGGGCTGCAAAAAGAACCTATGATGGAGATAGCAGAAGTTGTCAAAGCAGCGCAGCTTGCTAAGGATGCAGGTAGCACCCGTTTTTGTATGGGAGCAGCTTTGCGTGGTCCTCGTGACCAAGACATGCCTCATATATGCGAAATGATAAAAGAGGTAAAAAAACTAGGTCTTGAAACTTGCGTAACGCTTGGATTGTTAAAAGATGGACAACCGCAGCAATTAAAAGAAG
>JAIXRE010000006.1 GCA_027485375.1 Rickettsiaceae bacterium
AAGGCTAAGTCGACTTTAGGGGTAATATTTGACATAATAATTCTTAGTTTTTAGATTCACTAGTGATTGCCTACTATAAATCAATATACCAAACAATTAGCAAAAGCGCTATATAATACAGATTACCCTATGGATAGCTAAACCATTTTTTATATTACTATATAAAAGTACGCGCGCAAATACCAATCTTGCAAGATCTATTTGAATCATTTAAAGATGGGGTTTGGTATTATCCACTCCAGCAAAATCATTCTTAGACATAGTCACATAAGTAGCTGTAACTACTGGAAAATTTTCTTTGGTGAAAGGTACAAAACTAGTTTGCTGCTCGCCAAGGTCTATTTCCAAAAGCTCGCCAGCACCAAAATTCTGCACTGCTTTCACTGTGCCTATTGCTGTATTATCTTGGTCAAGCACTGGTAAATTTTTTAAATCTTCGACATAAAACTCTTCTTCGTCTAATTCTGGGAAAGATGAGCGTAAGCAAAAAAACTTTAGTAATTTAAGCTCTTCAGCTTCATTTCTATCTTGGGTGCTATTAATTTTGCAAATTAATTGCCCTTTATTATTTTCACGTACTAATTTTAGTTTAAATTTGTCAGTACCATTTTCTCCTAATAATGGTAAATCGCAGATATTAGCAATAGGGTTCGTATAGGATTTAACGATAACTTCTCCTCTCGTACCATGTGCTGAGGTTATTAAGCCAACAAAAATTAATTTATCTTGATTTTCCATTATAATATTTACAAATTAAATAGTTTTCTTACGAATTTCATATAAGCTTATAATAGTTTTAATATTATAGTCTTACTTATGAAAAAATTAGTTACTGCGTTTATAGCATTTACGCTATTTAGTCTATACAGCATTTTTTTGTTGACGGATTATAACACTGCTTATAAAAATTTTCTAGCCAATAATAATGTTAATTTTGCCCCTTCTAGTGTTAAAGAATTTAAACTTCGTATTTTCCCTTTTCCTAGTTTATATCTAAGCAAGCTAAACTATGCTTATGGTGATAAGGGTGATAGCTTGAACTTAGAGGATGTTGAACTGCGCTTTTCAATATTATCACTCCTTAAGTTACAACCACAAATAAAGGCTGTAAAGGTAGCTAATGCTAAAATTTATGCGCCATCTATTGAAATAAGTTTTGTAAATCACGACGCTTTAATCAGTAAATTTTTGGTTAATAGTTCTATTACTGACCTAGGTAGCACAATTGAAATTAATAATATATTATTTTTTGACAAAGGAAATAAAACCGGAGTCATTATTAAGGATTTTGCTTTGCATAATAACGATAAAACACCTAGTGAAAAAGGCAAAAAGAGAGTAGCTTTCAAAGCAACCATACAGGATACTTTAGAAGCTAAAAAAGATGAAGCAAGTAACGTTAGTGCAATTGATACAAGACTTATTGGTAGTATGATTCAGCATGACGAAGCTATAACCTTGCAAGCAGAAATTGTTCATCAGGATTATGAGTTTAAGCTTACAGAACTTTATCAAAATTTTGTATTTTCAAGCGGTAAAGGCAATTATAAAATTAAAAACTTACCAGCACTACTTAGTAGATTAACACCAGAATTACAAGACTTAAGCAAAAAAATTGGCGTTGGTGAAGTAGTAGAAGTCAATTTTGATATGGTTTACGCTTATGATGCTTTGAAAAATAGGATACTGCAGCTTGACCGCTTGACTGCTATTTCTAAAACTATTAATGGTTCAGGTCAATTAAATTTAAGTACAGACGATAAAGCAGCTACCACAATTGCGTTAAAGTTCGATAAAGTGGATTTAAAGAATTTGCTATTAGCAGAAACAGCCATTAGCAATAAAAAGCAAGATAACGTTACTAACGCTAAATTTGCTTTCGCAGATAAGGTAGCTCAGATAGCTTTAGAGTTTGGAGTAATAAACTTGCCTAATGATGAAATTTTACGTAACACTAGGTTTATAGCCTACCTTCAAGACGGCAAACTCTCTATTAAGGATTTTTCTGCTAAAATTTTCCCCTCTAACTCAATAAATTCTGATACCCCTTTAGGTGAGTTTAAAATATCAGGCGATGTTACTCAGAATGCATTTCGTAGTATTTTTGACGGCAAGACATACTTAAAGCATCAGAACCTATATAGTATTGCATCCTTGCTTAATTTAGGTGAGGTTTCAGCAGAAAATCAGTTAATGCCCTTTATCTTTACAAGTGACCTTAAATGTACTTTGATAGATTTTGACTTGCAAAATATGCTACTTAAAACCGATAAAGCCCAAATGTTAGGTGATTTTTCTTTAACAATGATTGCCGATACACCACGTATTAGCGCTAATCTTAAATTTTCAGAAATGGATTTAGATAAGGATAATTACCCTGTGCTTTCTTCCGTAGTTAGATATTCAGAAGATTTATTTAAAAACATGCAAGATAAGAGTTACCTAAACAAATTTATTCCTATTAGGAAACTAAGTTATATTGGTAATTTAGATATTGAGTTTAGCGACCTTAATATTACAGGACGTAAATTTGATAAAGTAGATTTTCTATTAAACATTGAACCTAACAACATCAGAATCAATAACGTATATATAAGCGCCGGTGAGGAATACGTGCTTGCTGATGCAAAAATAAGTGCCGCAGATGTGAAACCAAGAATAGAGTTAAACGTTAATGAAGGCTTATTGCGAGTGGAGTTTTTGACTCCTGGAAAATTGCTAGAGATTCGTAAATTGCTGCTAGAAAATTACGCTTTAGATAAGGTGTTTGTAAACCTAGATATCAAATTGCCAAAGCTATATCAAAATGACTTCTTAATACAGAATCTTAAATTTAAGGCTAACAACAATAATATTTTACTTACTATTCCAAAACTGGAAGCAAATTTATTTAATGGTAAATTAATAGCCCAAGGTAGTGTATTACTTGATCCTTATACTTGGAACTTTGTTTACGCTATCAATTCAATGTCTTTAGCAGAACTATCAAAAGCATTACCAGCTGGGGTATTAGATAATCAAGGCGTGGCAAGTATTAATGGTATGTTCAGTACAAATGGAGATAATCTAGAAAGAATGCTTTACAACCTTTACACTAAGTCTAGCATAATAGCAAAGAATACGAGGATTAATAATTTCTCAGTCGGTAAATTAATTACTGCTATAGCTGATAAAAACTATAAAGTGGCAAACCTTAATACTGATTTAAAAACTATTTTGCTTACAGGAATAACAGAGCTTGACCATTTTAGTACAGATTTTACTCTTTCTAATGGCGTGATAAATCTCAAAGATACTAAATTCAAGAATAAACAATTTAATGGCGTCGCCTCTGGTAAAGTAAATATCTATGATTTTGTACTAAGTTTATCCTCGAATATGGATTTTAAAGTACCTAGTAATAAAGTAGGACAGCTATATACAAGCAGTAAACCAGTTAATATAGGTTTTCAGGTTACTGGCTCATGGTTTCAGCCACAAAAAAATGCTGAGATTAACGAATTAATTAAGGCGCTGCAGTCTAGGTAGATCGCCCTGTGCTAAAAAAGTTTACTTGTTTGGATTTTAAATAGACTTCCTGCGAAACTCCACTACTAGACGAGCAATTTGTGCGTCCGCCCTACTCCCGAATCTTCACGTACATTTAAGTAAGCTGCGGTTCTGCGCAGCTTCCCGCGTCTCCTGCAAATTCCTTCTCCGCATTAGACTTTCGCCCAAGGTCTAGTGTAATGTCAGTTATGATAAAAAAAGGGCAATCGTGCGCAAAGACGAATCTTGCGAAATACGCTTGCCCTATTTAATTCCCTGAGAATTGGTATTATTTACTAGTTTCTTTGAACAATATAATATGCTGCTTACCTACTAGGTAGAAATCTCCACAACAACTCATACCGCTATATTGTACGTACTGAGCGGTTTTATCAACGCTAGGAGTTTGAGATAAATATTTTCCTTCTGATTTAAAGCCAAAAACTTTACCATCACCTGTTATTACGCTAACCATCCATGCATTAGTGTCATTATCTTTACTAATTACTGGCGCTAAAAAGTTAGTTATTTTAGCCTTGCGCTGATCTTGCTGAGCAACACTTAAATTTCCAGTCCATTTAATTTTTCCATCATTTTTGCTAAGCACAGCAAGCTGCATAGCGTTATTTGTAAGGAATATACTATTACCATTTAATGTCATTGACTGGACATCGCTTACCGTAGATTCCCATAAAACTCTACCAGCAGCTAAATCTAGCTTAAGGACTTTGTTAACGCTGCTAGCTATATACATATTGTTTCCATCGAAAACAGGAGCGCAAGCTACAGTTACTGCTTCAAAATTTGGCAAGCCCATATCTTTGTGGTCTACTAGGTTAATAGCCCATACTTCTTGACCAGTTTTAGCATCTAAAGAAAATATTTGCCCAGAAGTGTAACTTACTATAACTTGGTTATTATAAATTACAGGACTCATATGATAACTAGAAGATAGAGGTTCAAATAACCCTTCATGCTGCCAAGCAATACC
Source organism: Rickettsiaceae bacterium (assembly GCA_027485375.1). Taxonomy (GTDB): domain Bacteria; phylum Pseudomonadota; class Alphaproteobacteria; order Rickettsiales; family Rickettsiaceae; genus JAIXRE01. The sequence goes on from JAIXRE010000006.1 coordinate 4,520, forward strand.
AGCGGCAGTTAAACTATAAGCTATAAGGTGGTTACTTACAGTTTGTACCAAAACTAAATCATCATCAAGTATAACGGGTTTTGTCCTAATAAGGTCAGGAAACTCTTTACGCATTATTTCGTGACCATTGTCACTATTCAATATGACTAACTGGTTTGAGCCATCTGTAATATATAATTTTCCATTACTATATGTTACGCCGCCACCTAAGTGATTATTGCTATTACGTGCATTATAGTTGATATTTTGTGACCATAATGAGCGTTGCTCTTTTAGAGAAAAAGCATGCACATATCCTTTATTATCAACTAAATATACCATGCCTTTAGCAAAAGCTGGTTGTGATATAACAGAACCTTTAGTTACGTTAAAAGGTAGAGCTTTATACTTTGGACCAAAAATATTATCTGGTAAATCCTTATCAACAATAATAGACTCTGTACTTGTAGCTGCTAATTGCGGAGTTAGCTCCACAAGGCTTTTAATTTTCTTAGACTTAAAACTATCGCAAGATACTAATGCTAAAGGTAATAGCAATAACGCTAATTTTTTATTCATAAACTCCTCAAATATTATTCTAATTACAAATTTATTATTCTATTTCTAAGTTAGTGCGCAAGGCTCTTGCTTGTTCTTTTACAAGCTCTGAGACATCTTTTGCCGCTATCACTCTACCTACTGCGTCCATAGCTAATTCTTTTTGAGAATTTTTAGCATACCACAGAGCTTTAATGATACTTGCTGTACCAAAAAAAGGACGATCTTCTTGGTTAAAGTATTTAAGATACTCTTCCATACGAGCTTTGTCCTGAACAGATACCTTAGCCTCATCAATAGTTATGCTAAGCCAAACAAGACGAGCATATGAGGAACTGATTATATCGTGGTTAGTACTAATAAAACTTACTAGCAGGTCTTTTGCCGCAGAGTATTTTTTGTCATTTATATGTATTTGCGCTTGCTCTATTGCAGCAAGATCACTAACTTTATTACTATTGCTTTTTACCAAGCCTGCAAGAGACTCAAGCACGAATTTTTTATCTTTATCTACTTCCGCAAGCACTTTGATTAAAGCATCACCAGTCTTCTTGTTATTTTCAGTCCTATTATCATTACGCCAGTTATTAACTAACATACCAACGACAATTATTATGGTAAAAGCTATCACTACCGGCAAAGCTTTTTTAAAGTAATTAAGCTTTTTGGCTTCATTATGATCATTTAAGACTTCATCTAGAATATCGGTCATTTCTTCTTACATCCAAATTTATTTTTTGCATCTTTAGCTCTTTTAACAGAGGCTTCAGGTCTATTAGGAAACTCAATTTCAAGCTTGGTAAGCATTGCGCATGCTTCAGTTTTTTTATTCAATTCTGCTAATGAAAGAGATAATTTCAATAAAGAGTCAGCTGCCTTGGTGCCTTTTGGAGATTGCTTATAGCCTTTTAAATAACTGATTGCCGCTTTATCAAAAGCTTTGCGTTTGGAAAAAGTTTCCCCATGCCAAAAATATGCATTACTTTGCAACTGGCTTTTAGGGTGTTTTTTTATAAAATCACTAAATTTTTGTTCGGCGAGCTCAAATTTATTAGCTCTAAAAGCAGCTAATGCTAAATCATATTCTTTCTTTTCAGTTAATTTTGTATCTGCCTGCAATGTTTTAGCCACTGCAGCGACGCTGCTACTAGCTACATTAGTTTGCGCAGGTTTGGCGGTTACCGCGTCAAAGACATCATTAGTATCAGCTTGAGGAGGCACAGCCGGTTGCGCCGTATTTTCAACAGAAGATTGGCTAGCGTCTGCTTTTGCGCCAGTAATAGACCTATCCATTAGCTCTACCCTTTGCTGCAATACTGCAATATTATGTTC
>JAIXRE010000033.1 GCA_027485375.1 Rickettsiaceae bacterium
GTTTGCATTCTCTACTATCACGGCGGTAGATAATTTTACCATTACGATCCTTAACCATTTCAATAAAATGAGGAGTGACTTTTTGACCTGAGTTAGCAATTATGGCGTAAGCCGTGGTCATTTTCTCAAGGGTAGTTTCCAAAGAGCCAAGAACCATAGAGTACATTTTTTTAGGATCATTATTAATTCCAAAGCGCTTAATGATTTCGGCTACCTTACTTAGACCTATAGTTTGTGCAACCCTAACAGTAATAAGGTTACGTGATTTTTCTAAGCCTGTGCGCATAGTTATAGAGCCAAGGAAATCTCCTTTGTAATTTTTAGGACGCCATAAAGGCATGCCAGGACCTTGAGAGATAGCAGTAGGAGCATCATCAAAAATTTTATTAGGCTGCACGTCATTTTCAAGTGCGGCTAGATAAACAAAGGTTTTGCTTAGAGAGCCAGGTTGCCTTAAAGCTTGAGTAGCACGGTTAAATTTGCTAGTGTCAAAATCATAACCACCTTGCATTGCAAGTACTTGACCAGTTGTAGGATTCATAACCATTATAGCACCGTTAATTTTAGGTACTTGCCGCAAACCATAAAGCGCATTTTTCGAAGTGGCTTTTCCATCCAGCTGCTCTACTACTATTACGTTACCTTTTGCTAGTAACTCTTTTGCTGATTTTAGATTAGCTTTTGCCCATTTCATTTCAGTAAGTGGTATTTTAGCAGTAGCGCCATTTGCGAGCCCTATTTGCGCTTGCGTATCAGTGACGTCTAAGACCACAGCTAGCTCATATTCCAGCAATGGTTCAGGCATAGCAATACCCCACAATTTTTCTTGCCATTTATCAAGGGTAATTTTTGCTATAGGTCCCTTATAACCTTTACGTTTATCATAATCCCTGATTCCTTTGCGCAAAGAATTTTGAGAAAATTTTTGCATTTTAGAATCCATTGATGTAATAACTGTTAGACCAGCGGTATAAAACTGGTCTTTGCCAAACATTTTGATCAATTCTTCACGCACTTGTTCAGCATAATAACCAGCAGTAACTGTATCTGAGCGATCACGCTTTCCAAGTACTATAGGGGAATTTAATGCTTCAGAGGCGGCTTCTTGCGTTATATAGCCATCTTCAAGCATTCTAGTTATAACGTAATCCCGGCGTTCTTTAGCTTTCTTATAATTTTTTTGCGGGTCATAAGTTGAAGGAGCTTTAGGCAAACCTGCAATATAGGCAGATTCTGCAAGAGTTAATTCATCCACTGATTTATTGAAATAGTTTTGCGCAGCAATAGCAACGCCATAACCACGACCAAAGAATGTTTGATTTAAGTATAATTCAAGAATTTGCTCTTTAGTGAAAACTTGCGAGATTCTATAGGATAAAATCGCTTCTTTAATTTTACGCCCTAAAGAACGTTCTGAGGTAAGCAAAAAGTTTTTCACTACTTGCTGCGTGATAGTAGAGCCGCCCTCCATACGCCTATGATGCAAGACATTAGTAATATTCGCAACAGCTGCCCTGAGTATGCTAATAATATCAACACCAGGATGCTTAAAGAAATTTTTATCCTCTGCAGCAACGAAAGCCTCTATAAGTGAGCGTGGAATGCTACTTATAGGAACAAATACCCTATGCTCATAAGCATATTCTTCTATTAACTTGCCGTCTAAGGAATAAATTCTTGTAACTGAAGGTGGATGATAATCTGCAAGCTGGGAGTAATCTGGCAAATCTTTTGAGTAATAATATACAAGGTAGCCTAGTACTGATACACCTAACAATGCTATAAGTACAAATAGCTTGCTGCAAAGGAAGAGGAATTTACGCATTATTTACACTATTTCTCCTGTTAAGCTGCTGAGGCTAGCTGCAGTGATTTTGACATTGATGATAGCAGATTGATAAGCCTCTTCTGAGTTTTTTAGATGTACCGATTGCATATAAGGGCTTCTTCCTAAAATTTGTCCTTCAAGTTTTCCGCTGCGATCGAATAATACAGGTAAAACTTTATCAATACAATTTTTGTTAAACTCTAGTTGTTGACGACTTATTTCTTGTTGTAATATTGCTAGTCTCTCATTTTTAATAGTCTCAGGCACTTGCTCCTTGACGGCAGCAGGTGTACCAGGTCTTGGGCTGTATTTAAAGGAATAACACTGGCTATACCCTACTTCTTTTACTATTGCTAGCGTGTCTGCAAAATCTTCATCAGTCTCACCAGGAAAGCCAACTATAAAATCAGAGGACAAAGCTATATCCGCCCTTGCCTTTCTTAGTTTTTCAATTATCTCTAAGTAATATTTACGGTCGTGTTTGCGATTCATCGCCTTTAGTATTTTGTCTGAGCCAGACTGAACTGGTAAATGTAAAAACGGCATTAGTTTTTCCTCGCTACCGTGCAAATTGATTAGCTCGTCAGTCATATCAATAGGATGAGAGGTTATATATCTTATTCTTTCAAGTTTTGGAATTTTAGCAATGTGCTGAATCAAGCCAGCAAGGCTGCAAGTAGCATTATCTGTAGTTGTGCCGTGGTAAGCATTAACATTTTGTCCTAGTAGGTATACTTCTTTTGAACCATGTGAAACAGCACTTAAAACTTCCCTATATACTTGTTCTAGAGGTCTAGAAAACTCTGCTCCTCTTGTATAAGGTACAACGCAGAAAGTGCAAAATTTATCGCAGCCTTCTTGCACTGAAATAAGCGCACTTGCACCTTGCTGGCTAAGTTGCTCTGGTAATTTATCAAATTTTGCTTCTTCGATAAAGTCCAGTTCGATTAAATGTTTTTCTTGGCGGGCAATTCTAGCCACTAGCTCTGGCAAAGTGTGATAAGATTGTGGACCAACAACAATATTAACATAAGGGGCTCTTGTAAAAATCTCCTCGCCTTCTGCCTGCCCTACGCACCCTGCTACTGCAATTATAATATCACCTTCTCCTTGTTTAGCTCTAGCGTCTTTTAGCTTTTTTATCCTACCAAGTTCTGAATATAATTTTTCTGAAGCTTTCTCGCGAATATGGCAGGTATTTAAAATTACCATGTCAGCATCGCTTAGTTCTTCTGTTGGCTCGTAACCAAACGGAGATAATAAATCTTGCATTCTTATTGAATCATAGCTATTCATAGCGCAGCCGTAAGTTTTGACAAATAATTTTTTTGCGGTAACGTTAATTCTGCTAGTTTCATTTATGACTAAGTTTTTTTCCATATTTTATAGATATTTTATTGCTAAGATTAATGAGGGAATATATCATATTTTATCGATAACTTACATAAAATATTTTCACGACTTATGAATAATAGCTTTGAACCAGTGAACTGGTATGGAATGTACACCTTAATCAAACGTGAGGTGCTAAGATTTTTTCTAGTATATAACCAAACCGTTATCGCTCCAGCAGTATCAGCACTGATTTTTTTGTCAGTCTTTGTCCTAGCGCTTGGCTCTTCCACTCATGATATACATGGCGTTAAGTTCACTAACTTTATGGGCTATGGACTTATTATAATGAGTATTGTACAGAATGCTTTCGCTAATAGCTCTTCATCTTTGATTATGAGTAAAATTCTAGGCTATATTTCTGATTTTCTAGTTCCGCCTTTTGGTGGTTTTGAAATAACTGTAGCATTTATTACTGGCTCTTTAGTGAGAGGAATAACGGTAGGAGCGGTAGTAACGATCTGCCTAATACCATTTATAGAAATAACTATCTATCACCCAGTATTATTAGTGTTTTTTACTATAGCCTCTAGTATATTACTGGGACTACTTGGAATGCTTACAGGAATTATTTCAAACTCTTTTGACCAAAATGCTGCTATTACTAATTACGTAGTCACTCCATTATCATTTTTATCTGGAA